>CBFGZZ010000075.1:0-28443 GCA_965653385.1 uncultured Streptomyces sp.
CCCCTCGGCCCTCCGGGCCTCGTCCTCAACCGCCGGACGGGCTGGGGGTGCCTGGGGTGGCGAAGCCCCTGCGGGTGGGTGGGGGTTAGGGACGGCCTCGTCCTCAAGGTTGGACAGACTAAGAACGTATTGGAGCCGCTTCCATGCATCTCGACCACACTCACACCCACGACGGTCCCTCCGCCGTCAGTGCCGACGCGCACCGTTCGGATGGGACGCGTCGGGCGTTGCGTATCGGGCTCGGTGGGCCCGTCGGATCCGGTAAGACGGCCACCGTGGCCGCGCTCTGCCGTGCGCTGCGCGACGAGTTGTCCCTGGCCGTCGTCACGAACGACATCTACACACGTGAGGATGCCGAGTTCCTGCTGCGGGAGGCCGTGTTGCCGCCCGAGCGGATCACGGCCGTGGAGACGGGGGCCTGTCCGCACACCGCGATCCGGGACGACATCTCCGCGAACCTCGAAGCCGTGGAGGACCTGGAGGACACGGTCGGTCCTGTCGATCTCATCCTGGTCGAGTCGGGTGGGGACAATCTCACCGCCACCTTTTCCAAGGGGCTGGTGGACGCGCAGATCTTCGTGATCGACGTGGCCGGCGGGGACGACATCCCCCGCAAGGGCGGACCGGGGGTGACCACCGCCGACCTGCTCGTCGTCAACAAGACCGACCTCGCGCCGTACGTCGGTTCCGACCTGGCCCGGATGGCGGCCGACGCCAAGGCTCAGCGGGCCGAACTGCCGGTCGTCTTCCAGTCGCTCCGGAGCGAGCCCGGCGTGCAGGATGTCGCCGACTGGGTGCGGGCGCAGCTCGCGGCGTGGACGGCGTGACCGTGACCGGTGGGGTACGGGCCGTCGCGCGGATCGTCGCCCGGGACGACGGTCGGGGCGGCACCTCGCTGCCCGTGCTGGACAGCGACGGGCCGCTCGCGCTCAGACGGACGCGGGCGAGCGGCGCCGAGGCGCGGGTCGTGGTCGTCGGCGCGATGAGCGGGCCCCTCGGCGGCGACCACTTCACCGTGGAGGCCGACGTGGAGCCCGGCGCCCGGCTGCGCGTCGGCTCGGCGGCGGCCACGATCGCCCTGCCGGGCCAGAACAAGGACGAGGCGAGGTACGACGTACGGCTGGCGGTGGCCGACGGGGCCGAGCTGCACTGGCTGCCCGAGCAGTTGATCTCCGCCCGGGGCAGTGACCTGTACGTCACGACACGCGTCGACGTCGGTGCGGGCGGGCGGCTCGTGCTGCGCGAGGAGCAGGTGCTCGGCCGGGTCGGTGAGGAGCCCGGTCGGCTCACCAGCCGTCTCCAGGTGCGGGTGGCCGATCGTGTCGTCATCGATCAGGAGCTCGCCTGCGGCCCCGGCGCACCGGGCGGCTGGGACGGGCCCGCGGGACTCAACGGTCATCGCGCCGTCGGGCAACTCCTCGTCGTACGGCCCGAGTTCGGCGACACTCCGGTGACGGCCCGGGTGCTGGGCGGCCACGCCGCGGTGATGCCCCTCGCCGGGCCCGCCGCACTGGTGAGCGCGGTCGCGCCGGACGCACTGCGCTTGCGCCGACTGCTCGACGAGGCGCTGGAGTTGCTCGACTCCGTCAACTGATCGGCATCCGCGGGAACTTGCGTTCCTTCTCCACCTCGGCCGCGGCCTGCTCGGCCTTGGCGACGGCCGCGTACTGGTCGACGTACTCCTGCTCGGACAGGGACAGGATGGCGTACATGATCTCGTCGGTGACGGCGCGCAGGATCGCCTTCTCGTTCTCCATGCCGGCGTAGCGGGAGAAGTCGAGGGGCTTGCCGAAGCGGATGGTGACCGGGTGGACGTTGGGGATGACCTTGCCCGGCGGCTGGGCCTCGAAGGTGCCGATCATGGCACAGGGGATGACCGGGACCTGGGCCTTGAGGGCCATCACCGCGACGCCGACCTTGCCCTTGTACAGGCGGCCGTCGTGCGAGCGGGTGCCCTCCGGGTAGATGCCGAGGAGCTCGTCCTTGCTCAGGACGCCGAGGCCCTCACGGATCGCGGCCTGGCCCGCCTCCTTGCCCGTGCGGTCGACGGGGATCTGGCCGGCGCTGCGGAAGAAGGCGGCGGTCAGGCGGCCCTTGAGGCCGGGGCCGGTGAAGTACTCCTTCTTCGCGAGGAAGGTGATGCGCCGCTTGAGCATCGCCGGCATCAGGAAGTGGTCGGAGAACGACAGGTGATTGCCGGCGACGATGGCCGCGCCCGTCGCCGGTACGTGCTCAAGGCCTTCTATTCGGGGGCGGAAGACCAGTCTCAGCAGAGGTCCCAACAACACGTATTTCAGTACGTAGTAGAACAAGAGGGTCGCTCCTCACTCCGGCGGTTCAGCTCCAGCCGCCGCGTTCTGGCAGGTCAACCAGCGTGCCGTGGGGCTGCCAGTGTAGGCGCAGGCGGGACAGGCCGGAACCGGGTCGGGTCGGACGTGTGCCGCCCGTGGCGATTCCTGGCTGGATGTCAGGGCGCTGGTGGGCGGGGCGGTTTGCGGGTGGGGAGGGGCCGCCGGACCAGCCTGGTGGCCGGGGCCGGTGTGCGGCAACCCGGTGGTGCGGTTTGGCGTGATCGTGATTGCCCGGTGGCAGGGCGGTCGCCCTTGCGGGGAGTCCTGGCGTCTGCTCGTTGGTCACGGCTCGTCACAGCCCGTCATAGCCGCACGATGATCAGGGCCGTGTCGTCCGTCGCGCCCCCCGGAGGCAGCAGCTCCAGCAGGACGGCGTCGGCGAGGGGCTCGGGATCGGATGTGCGATGGCGGACCAGGGAGTCGGCGAGACGGCTCAGCCCCGTGTCGATGTCCTCGCGGCGGCGTTCGATCAGGCCGTCGGTGTAGAGGGCGAGCGTCGCGCCGGGGGAGTACGTGGTGACGGCCTGCGGTCTGGGGATCGGGTCGGGGCGCGCGTCCAGCGGTGTGTCGGTGGCCTGGTCGAGGAACTCCACGGCCCCGTCGGGGTGGACGAGGACGGGAGGTGGGTGGCCCGCGCTGCTGTAGGCGATCGTGCGGGCGTCGAAGTCGATGAACGTCGTGACCACGGTGGCCGATTCGGCGCCGTCGACGACATGGGCGTACCGCCCCAGCACGTCCAGCGCCTGTGCCGGGCCGTCCGCGACGCGGGAGGTGGCGCTGAGCGCGCTGCGCAGCTGGCCCATCACGCCGGCCGCCGCGAGGCCGTGTCCGACCACGTCGCCCACGGAGACGCCGATGCGGTTGCCGCCCACCAGGTCGATCAGGTCGTACCAGTCGCCGCACACGTTCAGGGCGCCGACCGCGGGCCGATAGCGTACGGCGGCCCGGTGGTTGTGCACCTGTCTGCGGGCGGGCAGCATCGCCTCCTGCAGGGCGAGGGCCACCTCGCGGTCACGGGCGTGCGCCTGCCGCAGCCGGTCGTTGAGCTCCTGCAGCTCGCGGGCGCGGGTGTACAGCTCCGCCTCCAGGACCCGGGCCCGGCTGTCACCGCCCGCGCCGCCGCGCAGGTGGATGAGCTCGGTGACCTCCTCGACCCGGTGCAGGACGAACGCGACCCGGCCTTCAGGGTCGAGGACCGGCGCGTTGATCGGGCTCCAGTAGCGCTCCTCCCAGTGCCCGGGGCGCCCGGGATCCTCCACGTCGTAGCGCTGGAGCGCCATCGCGTCGCGCTCGCCGGTGGCCACCACACGCAGCATCGACGCCCGCACGTCGCGCATTCCGGTGGCGGCGGGGTCGTTGGGGTTGTCGGGGAAGACGTCGAAGATGTACCGGCCCACCAGCTCTGCGCGGCTGCGGCCGGACAGACGCTGGAAGTCCTCGTTCGCGTCGACGTAGACCAGCTCCGGGGTCAGCAGCGCCACCATCCCGGGCAGGCTCTGGAACACCGTCTCGTAGTCGATCGCGTTCTCGTCCATGGCTCCCGCTCCCGCCTCACCACCGGGCCCCGACCATTTTCCCGCGTTGTACGGCGTATGTACCGATCTACTACATCTCATCCGGTCCGGCAGGTCAGGGCGAAGGATCCGTCAGTGACTGCTCGGCCCAGATGATCTTGCCCTCGGGGACGAAACGCGTGCCCCAACGCTGGGTGACCTGGGAGACCAGCAGCAGGCCGCGCCCGCCCTCGTCGGTGGTGCGCGGATGCCGCAGATGCGGGGCGGTGGCGCCGCCGTCGAAGACCTCGCAGACCAGCGCCCGCTCCCTGATCAGCCGCAGCCGGATGGGGCCGGTGGCGTAGCGGATGGCGTTGGTGACCAGTTCGCTGACGACCAGTTCCGTCGTGAAGGCCAGCTCCTCCAGGCCCCACTCCGTCAGCATCCGGGCGGCCGTCTTGCGGGCGTCGGCGACCGAGGCCGGATCGGACGGCAGGTCCCAGTCGGCGACCTGCTCGGTGCCCAGCAGCCGGGTGCGCGCCATCAGCAGGGCCACGTCGTCGTGCGGGCGGGCCGGGGTCAGGGCGTCGACCACCGTCCGGCAGTGCAGGTCGAGCGAGACCGCGTGCCGCTCCAGCGCCCGCCGCAGCCGGTCCCGGTCGGCGTCCACGGCCCAGTCGTCACCGTGCGCCAGCAGACCGTCGGTGTGCAGGGCGAGCGTGCTGCCCGCCGCCAGGGCCAGCTCGACCGACTCGTACGGGGGACCGCCCACGCCGAGCGACGCGCCCTGCGGCAGATCGACGAAAGTGACGCCACCGTCGGGCAGCACGACGGCCGGCGCCGGATGGCCCGCGGCCGCCATGGTGCACTGCCCGTCGACCGGGTCGTAGACGACGTACACGCACCCGGACCCCACGGACTGGGCGACAGCGGCCTCCTCCGCGGCCGTCTGCACGCCCTCCTCCCGGGCCGAGCGCGCCACCAGGTCGTCCAGATGGGCCAGTACCTCCTCGGGCGGCAGGTCCAGCAGCGCGAGGGTCCGTACGGCCGTCCGCAGCCGCCCCATCGCCGCGGCCGCGTCGATGCCGTGCCCGGGCACCTCGCCCACCACCAGGGCGACGCGGGCGCCGGACAGCGGGATGACGTCGTACCAGTCGCCGCCGAGGCCGGTCAGCTCGTCGGCCGGCCGGTAGCAGGCGGACACCTCCAGCGCGTCCTGCTCGGGCAGCCGGTGCGGCAGCAGGCTGCGCTGGAGGACCAGGGCGGCGTCCCGTTCGCGGGTGTAGCGCCGGGCGTTGTCGACACAGACCGCGGCACGTGAGACGAGGTCCTCGGCGAGGTTCAGGTCGTCCTCCTCGAACGGCTCCTGGCGATGGCGCCGGAAGAAGGTGGTGAGACCGAGCGTGACGCCCCGTGCCCGGATCGGCACGATCATCACGCTGTGCAGCCCCAGTTCGAGGAAGATGGCGGTCCGCCCGCCGCGCGCGTGTTCGGCCCAGGCCTCGCCCAGCGGATCCAGTCGCTCCGCGCGCCAGGACTGTGCCGTCCTGAGGCAGCGGATCGGCGGAGACCCCGCCGGGTACGTGACCACCTCGCCGATGTCGACGACGGCCTCCGGCACGCTCCGGGAGGCCGAACGCTGCCCCGCACGGCGCAGCGGCACCGAAGCCGTGTCGCCCAGCGGCCCGGCCGCCGGCTCCCCACCCCGCAGCACCGACTCCAGCAGATCCACGGTGACCAGGTCGGCGAGTCCCGGTACGGCCACGTCGGCCAGCTCCTGGGCGGTGCGCGTGATGTCGAGCGTACGGCCGATGCGCTCACCGGCCCGGTCGAGCAGGGCCAGCCGCTGCCGGGCGCGATGGCGGTCGGTGATGTCCTCCACCGTGTAGTACACGCCGGTGGGATGGCCGTCGCCGTCGTCGATCCGGGTGAACGACATCATGTGGGCGGTCTCGCGCAGCGGGGCGGAGCGTGCGTGGCCCACGTGCTCGTAGCCGACGATCGGTTCGCCCGTCGCCAGCACCTGGCGCATCTGGGCCTCGATGGACTCCGCGTCCAGACCGGGCTGGACGTCCGCCAGCCGCAGTCCGAGCCGGTTGGTCGGAGGGCCGCCGCCGTACTGGGCGAGGGCCGCGTTCGACCACACGTAGCGCAGGTCCGTGTCGACGATCGCTATGCCGACAGGGGAGCGGGTGACCATCTGCTCCAGCGTGGCGCGGCTCATGTCCCAGCCGGGCGCGTCCGCGAGCTCCGACAGCAGCACGAGCCAGCGTGCCGGGCCCTGGGCGTCGAGGGCCGAGGTGATCCGCACCATGAGCCGGACCGGGGGGCCGTCCCGGTGCACGGCGGTGAGCAGCCCCGCCCAGCCGCCGTCCCTGCGACACCGCGCGATCAGCTCCGGCACCCGTCCCGCGTCCTCGGCACTCAGCAACTCGCCGACGCTCTTCCCGACGGTCTCCGGTGCCGCGTATGCCAGCAGCCGCTGTGCGTTCCTGGTCCACGCCGTCACCAGACCCTGCGCGTCGAGCAGCACGGGCGCGGCATCCGCCACGTCGAACCCCTGCCCGGCAACGCCCCGCTCCTCGTGTGTGCCCACGGCCGACCTCTCTGTCGCTGAGAGCGGTCTACCACCTCTTGTCCCCATCTTCACCCTTCCGGTCACCGCTGCCTCTTTGCGAGGGCCGGGAGTGGGGGTGGACGCGCGGGCGCGGAGGGCCGGGGAAGGCACCGTCGGCGGGGTCCGGCGGTCAAGGACTGGGGCGTTTGCCAAAGGGCTCGCGTGTTCGGGCGGCAGCCCGGCCCTCACCGCTCGGCAGCCCGGCCCGCCACCGCTCGGGAGCCGGGCCGCCGGTGTTCCGGGTCGCTTACGCCAGTACCTTCTCCAGCGCCCCCAGCGCTCCCGTCAGCTCCTCCGCCGTGATCGTCAGGGGTGGTGCCAGGCGGATGGTGGAGCCGTGGGTGTCCTTGACCAGGACGCCCTCGCGCATCAGACGCTCGCCGATCTCGCGGCCCGTGCCGACCGCCGGATCGATGTCGACACCCGCCCACAGGCCCCGCGCGCGGAAACCGACGACGCCCCGGCCGAGCAGGGCCGACAGGCCGCCGCGCAGGACCACGCCCAGTTCGGCGGCGCGGCGCTGGAACTCGCCCGTCTCCAGGAGCTCGACCACAGCAGTGCCGACCGCGGCGGCGAGCGGGTTGCCGCCGAACGTCGAGCCGTGTTCGCCCGGCCGCAGCACCCCGAGCACGTCACGACGGGCGACCACCGCGGACACCGGCACGATGCCACCGCCCAGCGCCTTGCCGAGCAGCAGCATGTCCGGCACGACCGACTCGTGCTCGACGGCGAGCGTGCGCCCCGTACGGCCGAGGCCCGACTGGATCTCGTCCGCGATGAACAGGCAGCCCTCGCGGCGGGTCAGCTCACGGACCCCGGCCAGATAGCCCTCGTCGGGGATCAGGACCCCCGCCTCGCCCTGGATCGGCTCCAGCAGCACCGCCGCCGTCGTCTCGTCGACCGCCGCCTCCAGCGCCGCCAGGTCGTTGTACGGCACGATCCGGAAGCCCGGCGTGAACGGGCCGAAGCCCTGCCGCGCGCTCTCGTCCGTGGAGAACGACACGATGGTCGTCGTACGGCCGTGGAAGTTGTCCGCCGCGACCACGATCGTCGCCCGGTCGGCCGGGACGCCCTTCACGTCGTACGCCCACTTGCGCGCCACCTTGATGCCGCTCTCCACCGCCTCGGCGCCGGTGTTCATCGGCAGCACCATGTCCAGGCCGGTCAGTGCCGCCAGCCGCTCGGCGAACCCGGCGAGCCGGTCGTTGTGGAACGCCCGGGAGGTGAGGGTCAGGCGGTCCAGCTGCGCGTGCGCCGCCTCGACCAGCGCCGGATGGCGGTGGCCGAAGTTCAGCGCCGAGTAGCCGGCCAGCATGTCGAGGTAGCGGCGGCCCTCCACGTCCTCCACCCAGGTGCCCTCGGCACGGGCGACGACCACGGGCAGCGGGTGGTAGTTGTGCGCCAGGACCGGCTCCTCGGCGCGGATCAGATCGGCGGACGAACGGGTCGTACGGGTCTGCGCGGGCGCGGTCATGAGCGGATCTCCTGGGTGCAGCACTTGATGCCACCGCCGGCCTTGCGGAACTCCGACAGGTCGACGGGGACGGGGACGTAGCCGCGCTCGTCGAGGCGCGCGGCGAGCGCCTCGGCCTGCGGCGCGATGAAGACATGGCGGCCGTCGGACACGGAGTTCAGACCGAAGGCGGTCGCGTCGTCACGGGTGGCGAGCACCGCGTCCGGGTACAGCCGCGCGAGCACCTCACGACTGCCCGGCGAGAACGCCTCCGGGTAGTAGACGATGTTGTCGTCGTCCAGCACGAACAGTGCCGTGTCCAGGTGGTAGAAGTACGGATCCACCAGCGTCAGGCTGATCACCGGGTGGCCGAAGAACTCCTGCACCTCGCGGTGCGCCTCCCGGGTCGTACGGAATCCGGTGCCGGCCAGGACGTACCGGCCGGTCCAGACCAGATCGCCCTCGCCCTCGCACACCGACTCGGGCCGGTACACGTCGAAGCCCGCCGTCTTGAACCACGTCTCGTAGTGCGTGGACTCCGGGCGGCGCTCGGGCGCGTGGAACAGGGAACCGAAGACGCGGCCGCCGACGACGACCGCCGAGTTCGCGGCGAACACCATGTCGGGGAGACCGGCGACCGGCTCCAGCGTGTCGACCGAGTGGCCGTGGGAACGGTAGGCGCGGATCAGCGCCTGCCACTGCTCCTGGGCCAGATCGACGTCCACCCGGACGTCGGGCTGCATCCAGGGGTTGATCGCGTACTGCACGGCGAAATGTCTGGGTTCGCAGACGAGGAAGCGCCGCCGGCGCGGCACACGGGTTTCGGGCACAGAGGGGTTCCTCCGCTTCCTACGGTGTTGATGAGGATTGACACCAAGGTAAGAAAGCGGGCTGACGAGCGACAAGAAACAGGAATTGCGTGTCCACGCAGGAATGCTGCGTCTTCGGCTGGTTCAGCGCACGTGTGCTGCGTCACTCGGGGCGGCTGTCGGGGCGGCCGCGGGGACTGGCTGGCTCGCGCCCGCCTCCGGACTCTCCGGGATGAGATGGGACAGCACCATCACGCTGATCGTCTTGCGGATGAACGGCTCGACCCGGATGCGCTCCAGCACCTCCTCGAAGTGCTCCACGTCCCGCGCCCGCACATGCAGCAGCGCGTCCGCGCCCCCGGTCACCGTCATCGCCGCGGTGATCTCCGGATGGTTGCGGACCACCTCCGCCAGCCGCCGCGGCGGGGCCGCGCCCTCGCAGTACACCTCGACATACGCCTCCGTACGCCAGCCCAGCGCCGACGGCTTGACCGTGGCCGTGAACCCGGTGATCACGCCCGTGTCGCGCAGCCGGTCCACGCGCCGCTTCACCGCCGTCGCGGACAGCCCGACGCTCGTGCCGATCTCGGCGAAGCTCGTCCTGGCGTTCGCCATCAGGGCGGTGATGATCTTCCGGTCGAGTTCGTCGAAGGACGCCGCGCCGCTGTTCATGAGGGCACTGTAAGCGGCCCGCCACCCAGCGCGAACGCGCACCGGCAGCACATGTCCAAGCGTGCGAATTGCTCCTACACTCCGGGTTCATGCTGCGCGCCCTGGCTGTCGACGACGAACGCCCCTCGCTGGAGGAACTCCTCTACCTCCTGCACGCCGACCCCCGCATCGGCAGTGCGGAGGGGGCCGGCGACGCGACCGAGGCGCTGCGCCGCATCAACCGCGCCCTGGAGTCGGGGCCCGGCGGGCCCGAGGCGATCGACGTCGTCTTCCTCGACATCAACATGCCCGGCCTCGACGGACTGGACCTGGCCCGGCTGCTCACCGGGTTCGCCACCCCGCCGCTGGTCGTGTTCGTCACCGCCCACGAGGACTTCGCCGTCCAGGCCTTCGACCTCAAGGCCGTCGACTACGTCCTCAAACCGGTCCGCAAGGAACGGCTCGCCGAGGCGGTCCGGCGCGCCGTCGAACTGCGCGCCGCCGCCCGGCGCGACGCCCCGCCCCGCATACCCGTGAGCGAACCCGACCCCGACCACATACCCGTGGAGCTCGGCGGCGTGACCCGCTTCGTCGCCGTCGACGACATCACCCACGTCGAGGCCCAGGGCGACTACGCCCGCCTGCACACCGACAAGGGCAGCCACCTCGTCCGCATCCCCCTGTCGACCCTGGAGGAGCGCTGGCGCTCGCGCGGCTTCGTCCGCATCCACCGCCGCCATCTCGTCGCCCTGCGCCACATCGGCGAACTCCGCCTGGACGCGGGCTCCGTCAGCGTCATGGTCGGCGCCGAGGAACTCCAGGTCAGCCGGCGCCACGCCCGCGAGCTGCGGGACCTGCTCATGCGGAGGTCGTGACCATGCCCCAGAACCCCGCCGACCGCCGCGTCGTCGTCACCGGCCCGCCCCGGCAGACCCGCCGCGTCTCCGGCTACTACCGCCCCCGCACCGAGATCGACGAACAGACCACCCTCGGCCACACCTACGTCCGCTCACTGATGCGCACCCAACTGCGCACCGCCCTCGCCGTGTTCGCCGTCCTCGGCCTCCTCGTCGGCCCGCTGCCGCTGCTCTTCGCGGCGATGCCGGACGCCCAGCACCTGGTGTGGGCGATCCTCGGCTTCGGCCTCTACGCCCCACTGGTCCTGCTGGCCCGCTGGTTCGTACGCCGCGCCGAGCGCAACGAACGGGACTTCGTACGGCTCGTCGAGGACCGCTGAACCCAAGAGACCGACCGAGCCCAAGAGACCGACCGAACCTGAGAGAACCGATGCGGCCGTGAACTCCAGCTACGCCGTCCCCGCCGTCGCCCTCGTCGTCCTGGCGACCGTCCTCGTCGGCGCCTTCGGCCTGCGCATCTCCCGCACCACCTCCGACTTCTACGTCGCCTCCCGCACCGTCGGCCCCCGCCTGAACGCCGCCGCGATCAGCGGCGAGTACCTCTCCGCCGCCTCCTTCCTCGGCATCGCGGGCCTGGTCCTCGTGCAGGGCCCGGACATGCTCTGGTACCCGGTCGGCTACACCGCCGGCTACCTGGTCCTGCTGCTGTTCGTGGCGGCCCCGCTGCGCCGCTCCGGCGCCTACACCCTCCCGGACTTCGCCGAGGCCCGCCTCTCCTCCCAGGCGGTGCGACGGCTCGCGGGCGCCTTCGTCGTCGGCACCGGCTGGCTGTACCTGCTGCCCCAGCTCCAGGGCGCCGGACTGACACTGACCGTGCTGACGAACGCACCCGACTGGCTGGGCGGAGTCATCGTCGCCGTCGTCGTGGTCGCCATCGTCGCCGCCGGCGGCATGCGCAGCATCACCTTCGTGCAGGCCTTCCAGTACTGGCTCAAACTCACCGCTCTGCTCGTCCCGGCCCTCTTCCTGATCCTCGCCTGGCAGGGCGACGGCGCCCCCCGCCACGCCTTCGACGAACCGGCGACGTTCCGTGAACAGAGCGCCGTCCGCGTCGACGACACCCTCGACCTGAAACTCGACCGCCCCCTGACGGTCACCGTCACCGGCACGGTCGACGGCCGCACGCACGAGGACGACAAGATCCGCCTCCCCGCCGGCACCCACCACATCGAGTCCGGCACCCGCCTCACCTTCGACAAGGGCGCCCCCGTCCCCGAACCCGACCGCGGCAGCGGTGGCAGCCTCTCGCCGTCGCAGGCCGAGAACCGCGGCGAACGCCCGCTGTACGCCACCTACGGCCTGATCCTCGCCACCTTCCTCGGCACCATGGGTTTGCCGCATGTCGTCGTCCGCTTCTACACCAGCCCGCACGGCGTCGCCGCCCGCCGCACCACCGTCGCCGTCCTCGGCCTGATCGGCGCCTTCTACCTGCTGCCCCCGGTCTACGGCGCCCTCGGCCGTCTCTACGCCCCCGAACTCACCCTCGCCGGAGACGCGGACGCCGCCGTCCTGCTGCTGCCCGAGCGGATGATCGGCGGCCTCGGCGGCGACCTGCTCGGCGCGCTGGTCGCGGGCGGCGCCTTCGCCGCGTTCCTGTCCACGGCCTCGGGCCTGACCATGGCCGTCGCGGGCGTCCTCACCCAGGACGTCCTGCCGTCCCGCGGCGTACGGCACTTCCGGCTCGGCACCGTCCTCGCCATGGCCGTCCCGCTCGCCGCGAGCGCCCTGGTCGGCGGGCTCCCCGTCGCCGACGCGGTGGGCCTCGCCTTCGCCGTGTCGGCGTCGTCCTTCTGCCCACTGCTCGTCCTCGGCATCTGGTGGCGCCGGCTCACCCCGCCCGGCGCGGCCGCCGGAATGCTGGTCGGCGGTGGCTCGGCACTGCTCGCCGTCGCGGCGACGATGGCCGGTTTCCCGGGCTCCGGAGCGCTGCACGCGCTGCTCGCCTGGCCCGCGCTCTGGTCGGTGCCGCTGGGATTCCTCACCATGATCCTGGTGTCGCTGGCCACCCCGGGCCGGGTCCCGGCGGGGACGGCGGCGATCCTGGCCCGGTTCCATCTGCCGGAGGAACTGCGCGCGGAGGTGAAGGCATGAGCGGTTTCATCGCGGGCCTGTGCGTGGCGATCCTCCCGCTGCTCGCCGCCGGTTTCTGGCTCGGCCGGCGCACCGCCCGTCCCGAGAACTCCGGCGGCCTCGGCACCCCCGTCGAGCACGCCACCTTCGAGACGCTCCACACAGCCTCCCTCGCGGCGCCCCCGCTGCGAGCCGGCCTCACCGAGGAGACCGCCCGCAAGTCGGCCCGCAGACTCCGCTCACTGCTCGGCACGGACGCGCTGTGCCTCACCGACCAGAAGGACGTGCTGGTCTGGGACGGCGTCGGCGGACATCACCGTACGGAGATCATGGAACTCCTCGCCGGCCCCCTGGAGTCCGGCCGCGGCGAGGCCTTCCCG
Organism: uncultured Streptomyces sp.; assembly: GCA_965653385.1. GTDB lineage: Bacteria > Actinomycetota > Actinomycetes > Streptomycetales > Streptomycetaceae > Streptomyces. The sequence continues at coordinate 12,742 of CBFGZZ010000075.1, forward strand.
CTCACCTGCGACACCGCCGACTGCCCCGTCCGCTGGGCCGTGGTCGCCCCGCTCACCGTCGACGACCGCGTCCACGGCGCCCTCGTCGCCTGCGCGCCCCGCGAGTCCGCGGTGCTCGTACGGGCGGCCGGCGAGGTGGCCCGCTGGGTCTCCGTCCAATTGGAACTGGCCGACCTCGACCAGTCCCGCACCCGACTGATCGAGGCCGAGATCAAGGCACTGCGCGCCCAGATCTCCCCGCACTTCATCTTCAACTCGCTCGCGGTGATCGCCAGCTTCGTCCGCACCGACCCCGAACGCGCCCGCGAACTGCTCCTGGAGTTCGCCGACTTCACCCGCTACTCCTTCCGCAGGCACGGCGACTTCACCACCCTCGCCGACGAACTCCACGCCATCGACCACTACTTGGCGCTCGTGCGGGCACGCTTCGGTGACCGCCTCTCCGTCACCCTCCAGATCGCCCCGGAGGTACTGCCGGTCGCCCTGCCCTTCCTGTGCCTCCAGCCGCTCGTCGAGAACGCCGTCAAACACGGCCTGGAGGGCAAGACGGCCCTCGCAGGCAAGAGCCACATCAGCATCACCGCACAGGACGCGGGCGCCGAGGCCCTCGTCGTCATCGAGGACGACGGCGCCGGCATGGACCCCGCCCTGCTGCGCCGTATCCTCGCCGGCGAGGTCAGCCCGTCGGGCGGCATCGGACTGTCCAACGTCGACGACCGGCTCCGGCAGGTGTACGGCGACGCCTACGGCCTCGTCATCGAGACCGCCCCGGGAGCGGGCATGAAGATCACCGCCCGGCTGCCGAAGTACCAGCCGGGCGTGCACTCCGCGGGGCGGCTCAACAGGGATTGAGACAGGCCCCGGCGCCGGGCTCCGCGGCTCAGGTGCTGCGGCTGACGACCAGCCCCAGCGTGATCAGCCCCAGCACCACCCACCCGAACCACAGCCAGCCATTGCTCCCGAGCGCCACCGTGTAGGCCGTCACCACGACGAGACCTCCGACGGTGACCACCCCCATCGCCTTGGTAGAACTGTCCGTAGACCCGCCAGAACCGCTAGAACCGGGCATCGCGACACCCTCCTCATGGTTCGTCCCCCTCCATGGTGCCCCCGTTCTGCTTCCTGACGGTGCACACGACGAAATGAGTCCCGTTCTTCCAGGACCCCTCGCTCGTCCAGGAGCCCGCCGTGTACACGGAGGGATCGAACCCGTAGTCGCGCGGCGGCACCTCACGGGCACACGCCGTGTCCGATTCGGTGCGGGCCTCGGTCAGTGTGACGTCGGCGCCCAGTCGGGTGAATCCGAGTACCTGCTCGTCGTGCGGATCCGCGCAGGACACCAGGCGGGCGTCCCGGCGCGAGCGCACGTCCAGACAGTCCCGCCGCTGCATGGTCGCCGTGTCGGCGAACGCCGACCCAGCCTTCCGGTACTCGCCCAGCGGCCCGAAGACCGGTCCGTGCGCCCCCAGCACCAGACAGGCGGTACGCCGCCCGGCCGCCTCGAACCCCGCCTCGGACGGTACGACGGCGAAGCCGCGCACATCCGCGAGCCGCTCGCGGATCGCCTCCGTCCGCTCCTCGCACGCCGCCGGCCCTTCCCGGCGCGCCTCGGCGGCGGACGCGGCGGCGACGAACGCCATCACCTGCCCGTCGGGCGCCAGCTCCCGGCAGCCGGGATCCAGACGCAGCCGGGGCGTGCCCTGGAAGGCGCTCGCGCCGGGCCAGTCGGCCAGCACGCAGTCACCCTCCTTCAGCGGATCCTGGAGCCCGACGGCGTCGCCGTACGGCCGCTCCGACCCGCGGCGGCCCGACTCCCGGTCCATGGCGTACCAGGCACCGCCCCCCGCCAGGGCCAGCCCGAGGAGGCCGGCGAGCACCGCGTGCAGGATGCGGGGACGGGTCCGACGCGGTCCTGAGCCGGGCTCGGGCGACGGGGAGGTCACGGGCGTCACGGGCGTCATGGGTGTCCCGGGCGGCGCTCCACCCCAGTGCGGCTGCGAGCCGAGGTCGGTCCTGGTGCGCGCGTACGCGTCGACCTCGGGTGTGACGATCCGTGACAGCGCCGCCTCCGCCTCCGCCGCGGACATCCGCCGTGCCGGATCCTTCTCCAGCAGGGCCCGTACGACGGGTCCCAGCGCCCCGGCCCGCGAGGCCGGCCGGGGATCCTCCATGACCACCGCGGTCACCTGGGCGAGATGCGACTCGCGGTCGAAGGGCCCCCGCCCCTCGACCGCGTGGTACAGCGTGCAGCCCAGCGAGAACAGATCCGTGGCCGGCGTGGGCGCCCCGCCCGTGACCCGTTCCGGCGCCAGATAGCCCGCCGTACCCACGAGCGCCGACGCCAGTGTGTACCGCGTCTCCCCGGCGTCCGGCCGCACCGAGATGCCGTAGTCGGCGAGCAGCACACGTCCGTACGGCGCCCCGGAGCGGTCCGGTGCGAGCAGGATGTTCGCCGGTTTCACGTCCCGGTGCATGACGCCCCGCTCGTGTCCGGCGGTCAGTGCGTCGAGTACGGCCAGTCCGATGCGGCCGCACTCCGCGGGCGCCGGCGGACCGTGCCGGTCGACGAGATCACGCAGGTTGACGGCGCCGGCCACGTACTCCATGACGATCCACGGCAGCCCCTCGTGCTCCAGCACGTCATGCACGGTCACCACGTGCGGGTGTCCGCGCAGGCCCGCCGCGTGCCGGGCCTCCGCGCGGGCCCGGGCCACCCTGGCCTCGCGCTCGTCGGCCTCGGCCGGGTCCCGGAACACGATCTCCTTCAGCGCGACCTCGCAGGCGAGTCTCTGGTCGTGGGCCAGCCAGACATGGCCCATACCGCCGCTGCCGAGCCGGTTCAGCAGCAGATACCGGCCGGCGACGACCCGGCCCACTCCCGACGTCGGTGATCCTGAGGGCATCCGGTGACTCCCGGGTTCTGCGGGTGCGCCGCGTGGTTGCTAGGCGGTCGTGCTCGCGGGGGGTTCGACGGTGGAGGGGGTACCGCTCACCGGGGCACTCGTGGCGGGCGCGCTGGTCGTCGGTTCGCTGCTCGGGGGCGCGGAGCTGGACGCGGGGTTCTTCGTCGGCGAGGGCGGCTCGGGGCTGGGTGGTGGGGCGGAGGAGGGCGGAGCGGACGACGGCGGGCGCGGAGACGGGGGTCCGCTCGTGGGGCCGGGGCCGGCGGACCCGGAACCGCTGGGTCCGGAGGCCGACGGCGACGGCGGGCCCGACGAGGCGGGCGGCGATTTCGTCGACGGCGAGGACGTCGACGACGAGGACCGCGACGGATCGGGTGCCGACGGATCGGATGCCGACGGCGTGGAAGCCGACGGATCCCGCGTCGACCCGGACGACCCCGGGCCCGGGGGAGTGGACGTCGGCGTCGGCTCTTCGGGCGAGCCACCGAAGGTCCCCCCGGCCACGCTCAACGTCACGTACGCCCCGAACCGCAGCTCGGTCCCCGCCGGCGGGTCCGACGCCGTGACCCGGGCGTCGTCCGGCGGCAGCCCGCCGCCCTCGAAGCCGACCGCCAGCCCCTTCTGGGCCAACTGACGGCTCGCCTGTCCGAACGTCTGTCCGGCAAGGCCCGGCACGGCACGCCGCTCACGCGTGTCGAACGCGGCATCGTCCTCGCCGGCCGTCCCCACGGGACGGGCGATGCCCCGATCCGGTTCATGGACGTCGACCAGGGCGAGCCGCTCCACTTTCCGGGGCGCGGACCGCACGGCCACCACGGACGCCTTCTCGTACCCCTTCCACTCCTCATTGCGGTCGTCGAACTCGACCGTTATCCGGGTCGTGTCACCCTCGAAGGGCCGCAACGGATTTCCGCACGAGCACTTCACCGCGGGAAGACCCTGCTCGTCGACGAGAATCGCGATTCCCGACTGAAGCAGCGCGTCGAAGGGGACGGCCTTTCCCTTCTTGTAGTCGTGATTCCGCACGAGAGTGTCGTGACGCAGGAGAACAGGTGTGAGGCGTTCCAGATATCCGGGAATCTCGTCCGTCGAAAGGAAGAGCGCGGTTGCCCACGCCCGTGCCTTGCGCTCATTGGCGGGATCGGTGAGGAACTTCTTCAGCCGTACGACATCGCAGATCGCCGGCTGCTCGGACCCTCCGTACAGGCCCGGCGTATCCCCCTGCTGAAGGCCACCGTGCGCGGCCCGGACCGTGGTGACCCGGGCGTCATCCCGCCCGAGCCCCTGGTTCTCGTCGAAGAAGGGCGCGAGCGAAGGAACTCCCGCGGCCACTGCCTTCACGACGAACAAAGGCGCGTCCCGGTCGCACCCGCTCAACACGAGTACGCAGACCCACAGGACGGCGAACTTGCGTACGAAAACACGAAGCGCCATTACCGCTCCCCCCGGTGCGGTTCCCCCGACGCGCTTCATGCTACTGAAAGGCGCGGCCTTTCGGTTTCCTCAGTTTCCGCGTGCGTTCAATGAGGCCAAATAGGCGTTGTACGCCTCGAGTTCCTTGTCACCGTCCCGGTCGGCGGCACGGTCCGTGCGCCGGGCCTGCCGCTGCTCAGAGCGGTACCACTGGAACAGCAGGGCGATCAGCACCAGCACGGACGGAATCTCACTGAACGCCCAGGCGATACCGCCGGCCGCGTTCTGGTCGGAGAGCGCCTCGATGCCGAGCGAGCCGGGCGGGTTCTTGAACGTCTCGACCATCGGCTCCGACGCCATCATCAAGGCGATCCCGAAGAACGCGTGGAACGGCATCCCCGCGAACAGCTCCAGCATCCGCATCAGATACCCCGGCCGGTGCGGGCCGGGGTCCACGCCGATGATCGGCCAGAAGAACACCACACCCACGGCGAGGAAGTGCACCATCATCGCGATGTGCCCCGTCTTGGAGCCCATCAGGAAGTCGAAGAGCGGCGTGAAGTACAGCGCGTAGAGGCTGGCGATGAACAGCGGGATCGTGAACGCCGGATGCGTGATGATCCGCATGTACCGGCTGTGCAGCAGGGCCAGCAGCAGCTCCCGGGGCCCCTTGCGCCCGCGTCCCGCCGGCGGCAGCGCCCGCAGGGCCAGGGTGACCGGGGCGCCGAGCAGGATCAGGATCGGCGACAGCATGCTGATCACCATGTGCTGCACCATGTGCACGCTGAACATGACCATGCCGTAGTCGTTCAGCCCGGTGCACATGACGAGCATCACGGTCAGCACCCCGACGACGTAGGAGACCGTCCGCCCCACGGACCACGCGTCCCCACGCCGCCGCAGCCGCACGACCCCCCAGCCGTACAGCGCGAGCGCCACCAGGCAGGCGACGAGGAAGAACGGGTCGGCCGACCACTGAAGACCCCGCCCCAGCGTGAACGGCGGCAGATCCATGGTCATGCCGTGCCCGCTGTGATCCATTCCGACGGCTCCTGATTCGTGGGGGTTGTGCAAGTCTGTCCGCACACAGACTAGAACTGCCCCCGGCCGCAGCTGCGGCCGGGGGCAGACTCTTCAATTCAGTACGACGTGATCCGAACGGCGTGATCTAGAGGACGCACTCGGCTTCCTCGTACCGGTCCGACGGAACCGTCTTCAACGTCTCCACGGCCTCCGCGAGCGGCACCATCACGATGTCCGTTCCCCGCAGCGCTGTCATGTGACCGAACTCGCCCCGGTGCACGGCCTCCACCGCATGCCATCCGAAGCGGGTCGCCAGCACCCGGTCGTACGCGGTCGGCGTACCGCCCCGCTGCACATGGCCCAGGATGACCGGCCGAGCCTCCTTGCCGAGCCGCTGCTCCAGCTCGATCGACAGCTGGCGGGCGATCCCGGCGAAGCGCTCGTGGCCGTAGATGTCCTTGCCGCCCTCGTCGAACTCCATGGAGCCGGGGCGCGGCTTGGCGCCCTCGGCCGCCACGACGATCGCGAAGCGCTTGCCCGCGTCGAACCGCTCGCCGACCCGGCGGGCCAACTCCTCGATGTCGAAGGGGCGTTCCGGTACGACGATGGCGTGCGCGCCGGCCGCCATGCCGGAGTGCAGCGCGATCCAGCCGGTGTGGCGGCCCATGACCTCGACGACGAGGACCCGCTGGTGGGACTCGGCGGTCGTCTTGAGCCGGTCCAGGGCCTCGGTGGCCACACCCACGGCCGTGTCGAAGCCGAAGGTGACGTCCGTGACCGCGATGTCGTTGTCGATGGTCTTCGGCACACCCACGACGGGCAGGCCGCTGTCGGACATGAGCCGGGCCGCCTTGAGCGTGCCCTCGCCGCCGATCGGGATGATCGCGTCGAGGCCGAGTTCCGCGACATGGCCCTTGGCCCGCTCCACCCCGTCGCGCAGATGGGAGGGCTGGACCCGGGAGGAACCGAGGATCGTGCCGCCGCGGGCGAGGATGCCGCCCACCGCGTCGAGGTCGAGCTTGAGGTAGTCGCACTCCAGGAGGCCCTTCCAGCCGTCCCGGAAGCCGATGACCTCGTCGCCGTGGTCCACGACGGCGCGGTGCACGACGGACCGGATGACGGCGTTCAGGCCGGGGCAGTCGCCGCCGGACGTGAGGACACCAATGCGCATAGCCCGGAATACCTTCTCAACGTGGGCCGGGACCGGACCACGTTGTCCGGCTCGAATCCCCGCCACCCTAGCGGCATCAGGGGGCGGGGCCGAACCGCACGTCCGCCTGCTGGACGACCCCGCTCACCTGTGCGGACGGCCCGTCATACGGGCTGCGCGAAAGTGCTCACGCAGGCTGTTGCGCGGCCGCGATGCGCTCGCCCCGCAGCGCCTCGTACCAGCGGTCGTCGGTCGGCGGCAGCGCGTTCACATCGAGCGCCAGCTTCAGCAGATGGTCCGCGATCAGCGGGTTGCGGGCCAGCACCGGGCCGTGCATGTACGTACCGAAGACGGTGTCGTTGTACGCGCCCTCCGTGCCGTCACCGGTTCCGTTGCCGTTGCCGAGGCGGACCTGGGCGAAGGGGCGGGCGGTGGGGCCGAGGTGAGTGACGCCCTGGTGGTTCTCGAAGCCGGTCAGCGGGGGCAGGCCGAGCCGCGGGTCGATGTCCCCGAGGACGTCACCGACGCACCGCTCGCCCTCGCCGCGCACGGACACCACGTCGATCAGGCCGAGGCCTGGCTCGCGCTGCCCGAGATCGTTGATGAACTCGTGGCCGAGGATCTGGTAGCCGGCGCACACCGAGAACACGATCGCGCCGTTCTCGACGGCCCGCTGCAGCCCGCCGTCCCGGCGCAGCCGCTCGGCAGCCAGGCGCTGCGGCCGGTCCTCGCCGCCGCCGATGAGATAGATGTCGCCGGAGGTCGGGATCGGCTGGTCGCTGCGCACGTCGAGACGGGCCACGTCGAGGCCGCGCTGGCGCGCACGGCGCTCCACGACGAGGACGTTGCCCTGGTCGCCGTAGGTGCTGAGCAGGTCCGGGTAGATCCAGACGACCCGCAGTTGGTTGTCGCTCACTTAAGTCCCCTGAAGTCTCTTGGCTCAGTTGCCGACGCGGCGGCGCAGGTCCTGGAACGCGGTGTAGTTGGCGATGACCTCGATCCGGCCCGGCGGGCACAGCTGCACCGCCTGGTCGAGGTTCTCGCACACCTGGAACTGCTGGTTCGCGACCTCCAGACGCACCGCGAGGTCGAGCTTGCGGTCGCCGATGACACAGATCGGGTGCCCGGACAGCCGCGTGTAGTCGACGTCCCACAGCCAGGAGGTGTCGGTGCCGTCGGCGCCGCGCGCGTTCACGGAGAGGACCACCGGGGTCGGCGGCGGGTCGATCAGGGAGAACGTCTCCAGCCAGCCGGCCGGGTTCTTGGCGAGCAGCAGCCGCAGATCCCGCCCCTCGAACTGCACGACGTCGTAGCGTCCCGCGACGGCCTGCACCTGGTACATCCGCTCCAGGGCGACCTGCGGCGGCACCCCGAACACGGCGGCCACGGCGGCCGACGACGCGGCGTTCGCCTTGTTGGCGCGGCCGGGCAGCTGGAGGTGGATGGGCCAGGCGGACCCGTGCGGGTCGAGCACATGGTCACCGGAGAGCGCCCAGCTCGGCGTGGGCCGCCGGAACCCGCACTCACCGCAGAACCAGTCGTCGCCCGGCCGCTGCATCACACCGCCGCACGACGGGCAGGACCATGCGTCGTCCTTCCACATCTGCCCGGCGGCGACCCAGATCACGTTCGGCGACGAGGACGCCGCCCACACGACCAGCGGGTCGTCGGCGTTGGCCACGATCACGGCCTTCGAACCGGCGAGGCCCTCACGCCAGTTCTCGGCCAGCATCCGTGTCTCGGCGGCGCGGTCCAGCTGGTCGCGGGAGAGGTTGAGCAGTGCGATGCACTTGGGGTCGGTGTCCCGCGCGACCCCGGCGAGGTACTTCTCGTCGACCTCGATGACGCCGTACCGCGCCTCCGAGCTGCCCGCGAGCGCCGAGGTGATGCCGGCCGGCATGTTGGCGCCGAGCGCGTTGGACACGACGGGTCCGGCGGCCCGCAGCGCCTCCGCGATGAGCCGGGTCGTGGTGGTCTTGCCGTTGGTCGCGGAGACGAGGACCACGTCCAGGTTCTGCGCGAGCCTGGCGAGGAGGTCGGGGTCGAGCTTGAGCGCCACCCGGCCGCCGATCACCGAACCGCTGCCGCGCCCCGCGGCGCGAGATGCCGCCGCGACCGCCTTGCCCGCGGTCACGGCGAGCTTGGCCCGCGGCGTGAGCGGGTCCGAGTTGCCTGCCATCAGTTCTCGATCCTCCTTGCGTACGCGCCGCGCCTGAAGCCCTACGGCAACGTGGTGGTGGTCAGCCTATCGAGATCCATTCGCACTCCCGAATCGCCGTACCCTTGCGGCCATGCGGAACGCCTCCATTCCGGGCGCGCACGGGCGCGTCCGTCCCCTCACCCTGCTCGGTGACCCGGTGCTGCACGCACCCTGCGAGCAGGTCACCGACTTCGGCCCCGAACTGGCGACGCTGGTGGAGGACTTGTTCGCCACGATGTACGCGGCCCAGGGCGTGGGCCTCGCCGCGAACCAGGTGGGGGAGGCCTTGCGGGTGTTCGTCTACGACTGTCCCGACGACGAGGACGTGCGTCATCTCGGGCACGTGGTGAATCCCCGCTTGGTGGAGACGGACGGGGTGGTGATCCGCGGCCCGGAGGGCTGCCTGTCCCTGCCGGGCCTGGAGGCGGGGACGGAACGGTACGACCACGCGGTGGTGGAGGGGTTCACGGTGACGGGGGAGCCGGTGGCGATCCACGGGACGGGGTTTTTCGCCAGGTGCTTGCAGCACGAGTGCGACCACCTGGAAGGGACGGTGTACGCGGACCGGGTGAGCGGCTGGCGCCACCGCCGTCTCATGCGACAGGTGGCCCGAGCCTCTTGGTGCCGGTGACCGCAGTGCCGTCAGGGGCGCGGGGAACTGCGCGGCCAGCCCCCACAGACCCGCACCCGAACCACGACCTTCAGAACCCCGGACCGCCTACCTTGTCCCCGGCGGCAGCCAGCCGTCCCCACAACAGGTCGGCCAGACTCCGCACCAACTCCACCCGCGAACAAGGCCGTTCACCGAGCCACCAGTCCCCGGCCGCGTGCATCATCCCGACTATCCCGTGGCCCCACACCCGAGCCAGCTGCTGACTCCCCGGCCCGAGATCCAACCGCTCCTCGATCACGGTGGCCAGTTCCTCGCCCATCGTGCGGAGCAACGGCATCGAGTGCTTGCCGACGTCGAATCCCTGATCCGCCGTCTGACCGCCCTCGGTGGGATGCATCAGGAACCGGTACACCTGAGGCCGGGCCTCGATCGCCGCGAGGTAGGTGTCCAACGTGGACTCGACCCGCTCGCGCCGGTCCGCGGGAGCGTCGAGCGCGGCCCGCAAGGAGTCCAGCAGCGCATCCGTGTGCCGCTTGGCCAACGCCGCGTAAAGTCCGCTCTTGTCGCCGAAGTGCCGGTACAGAATCGGCTTCGTGATACCCGCCTCAGCGGCGATGGCGTTCATCGAGGCCTGTGGGCCGTCGCGCAGCACCACCCGGTCGGCGGCCTCCAGCAGCTCGCGCCGACGGCGGTCGGCGGACCGCTGCTGCTCGGTCCGCTGTGTGGTGTCCATTGCTTCTCCCCACCCGTGCTCAATCGATGACGCCTGCGCAAACTAACACTCAACATGCTCCATCCATCGAATGGGCTGTCGACGAGTCATCGGGAGTTGACTTTACCTACTAGCCGGTAACAAACTAGGGTTACCGCTAGTAACACGCACGTACCGCCGCTGGAGGGGACATGGCCGAGTTCACCATGGAGCTCAACGACGAACAGAAGGAGGTCCGGGACTGGCTGCACGGCTTCGCGGCCGATGTGATCCGCCCCGCGGCCGCCGAATGGGACGAGCGTGAGGAGACTCCCTGGCCGGTCATCCAGGAGGCCGCGAAGGTCGGCATCTACTCGCTCGACTTCTACGCCCAGCAGTACTTCGACCAGACCGGTCTCGGCATACCGATGGCCATGGAGGAACTGTTCTGGGGCGACGCGGGCATCGCCCTGTCGATCGTGGGCACCGGCCTGGCCGCCGTGGGCGTCCTCGCCAACGGCACCGAGGAACAGATCGGCACCTGGGTGCCCCAGATGTACGGTGACGCGGGCGATGTCAAGCTCGCCGCTTTCTGCTCCTCCGAGCCCGACGCCGGGTCCGACGTGGCCTCGATGCGCACGCGTGCCGTGTACGACGAGGCCAAGGACGAGTGGGTGATCAACGGCACGAAGACCTGGGCGACCAACGGCGGCATCGCCAACGTCCACGTGGTCGTCGCCGTCGTCGACCCCGAGCTGGGCTCCAAGGGGCACGCCTCCTTCATCATCCCGCCGAACACGCCCGGCCTGGCCCAGGGGCAGAAGTTCAAGAAGCACGGCATCCGTGCCTCGCACACCGCCGAGGTCATCCTGGACAACGTGCGCGTGCCCGGCTCCTGCCTGCTGGGCGGTAAGCCGAAGCTGGACGAGCGCCTCGCGCGGGCGCGTGAGCGGGCCAAGGCGGCGGGCGGCGAGCGTGTGAAGAACGCGGCGATGGCCACGTTCGAGGCCTCGCGGCCGGCGGTCGGCGCGATGGCCGTCGGTACGGCCCGTGCCGCGTACGAGGTCGCCCTCGACTACGCGATGACCCGTGAGCAGTTCGGGCGGCCCATCATCGACAACCAGGGTGTGGCCTTCCAGCTGGCCGAGATGCGGACGTCGATCGACGCGGCCCGGCTGCTGGTGTGGCGTGCCTCGTGGATGGCGATCAACGGGAAGCCGTTCACGGCGGCCGAGGGCTCGATGTCCAAGCTCTTCGCCAGCGAGACGGCGAAGAAGGTCACCGCCCAGGCGATACAGATCCTCGGCGGCAACGGTTACACGCGGGAGTATCCCGTGGAGCGGATGCACCGGGACAGCGCGATCTACACGATCTTCGAGGGGACGAGTGAGATCCAGCGGCTGGTGATCGCCCGTACGTTGTCGGGGATGCCGATCCGGTAGCGGTCCGGTAGCGCCGTGGGGTTTCTGTGCGATGCGGTCTGCGGGGCGTCCGTGGTTGCTCGCGCAGTTCCCCGCGCCCCTCGACAGCCTCGGCGTACCGGCAGACGGACCGAACCGCTACCCCTACGGCGCGCTCCCGCTGCTGTGAGCAATGCACGCCACGTCGATCCGGTCCGCGAGCTTCGCCAGCTCAATGGTCAGCGCCGCCACCGTGTCCTCGTCGAGCCCGTCGTCCCCGGCCTCGACGAGGTGCAGCCATCGTCCTCCCACGGTACGCAGCAGCTTGCTCACATCGGCGGCAGCCACCTGCAGGGTCCCGCGGTCGTCGACGATCAGCGGCAGAGTAACTTCGCGGTTCACACCCGGGATCGTAGCCGCGCGGCGCTCACGCACCCTGCCAAACCGTAGTGATGTTGCAGAACTCGCGGATTCCGTGCCCGGACAGCTCACGCCCGTAACCGGACCGCTTTACTCCACCAAACGGGAACGCCGGATGGGACGCCGTCATCCCGTTGACGTACACACTTCCGGCCTCCAGATCCCGTACGAACCGGTCGACCTCCGCCTCGTCCCGCGTCCATACGTTCGAACTCAGTCCGAACGGCGAGTCGTTCGCGATGAGTACGGCCTCGTCCAGATCACCCGCCCGGTACAGCGTGGCGACCGGCCCGAAGGCCTCCTCGCGGTGGATGCGCATCTCGCGGGTGATGTCGGCGAGCACCGTGGGCGGGTAGTACCAGCCGGGCAGTTCGGGCCGGCGCAGCTCGTGGCCGCCGCACAGGACCGTCGCGCCGGCCCGCTTGGCGTCGTCGACCAGTTCCTCCAGGTCCGTCCGGCCCTGCTCGCTGGAGAGCGGGCCGACGTCCGTCTCGTCCAGCATCGGGTCGCCGACGTTCAGCGCTTTCATGCCCTCGACGAACCTCTCGGCGAAGGCGTCGTAGACGTCCGTGTGCACGATGAACCGCTTGGCGGCGATGCAGGACTGGCCGGTGTTCTGCACGCGCGCGGTCACCGCGATCTGCGCGGCGCGGTCCAGGTCGGCCGACGGCATGACGACGTACGGGTCGCTGCCGCCCAGCTCCAGCACCGTCTTCTTGATCATCTCCCCGGCGGTGGAGGCGACCGCACGGCCGGCCGGCTCGCTGCCGGTCAGCGTGGCCGCCTTGACGCGTTCGTCACGCAGGATCTCGTCGACCTGCCCGGAGCCGATGAGCAGGGTCTGGAAGCAGCCCTCGGTGTAGCCCGCTCGGTGGAACAGGTCCTCCAGGTAGAGGGCTGTCCGGGGGACGTTCGAGGCGTGCTTGAGGAGGCCGACGTTGCCGGCCATCAGCGCCGGGGCCGCGAAGCGGATCACCTGCCACAGGGGGAAGTTCCACGGCATGACCGCGAGCACCGGGCCGAGCGGCCGGTACCGCACCCGCACGCGTGAGGCGCCGGAGTCCTTCACGTCCGCGTCCGGCGGCTCCTCGTCGGCGAGCAGTTCCTCGGCCCGGTCGGCGTACCAGCGCATCGCCTTGGCGCACTTGGCGACCTCGGCGCGGGACTGCTTGATGGGCTTGCCCATCTCGGTCGTCATCATCCGGGCGACGTCCTGCTGGTCCTCCTCCAGGAGACTCGCCGCCTGGAGCAGCAGACGAGCCCGGTCGACGAAGCCGGTCCTCCGGTACGTGCGGAACGTGGCCTCGGCGAGCTGGAGCCTGCGCTCGATCTCCTCGGCACCCATGGCCTCGTACGTCTTGAGCGTCTCGCCGTTCGCCGGGTTCACCGTCGCGATGGGCATGACCGACCTCCTGGGAGCGGGCTGATGCTTCGACCTTCCCGCGCGGCGGTGGCTACCGCAACGCGTGTACGGCCGCTCAGGCCGAGTGCTCCGCCAGCCGGTCGAGAAACGTGGCCTGGGCCTTGACGATCACCTCGCGTGCCCGCTCGACGCCCAGCCACTCCACCCGGTCCAGCTCCGGGAACTCCTGGGTCCGTCCCGAGCGCGGCGGCCACTCCATGACGAAGGTTCCGAACACCGCAGTCGCCGGATCGAGGTCGGCCTCCACCGCCCACACCGTGACGGTCTTGCCGCCGGCCTGTCTGACCTCGCCGAGCGGCACGGCCTCCCCGTCGGGCGGCGCCAGCCCCAGCTCCTCCCGGAACTCACGGCGGGCCGCCTCCCAGGCGGGCTCGTCCGGCTCGTACTCGCCCTTCGGGACCGTCCACGCCCCGGCGTCCTTCTTCGCGAAGAACGGGCCGCCCATGTGGCCGAGCAACACCTCCAGGCCGTCATCGGTGTGGCGGAAGAGGAGCAGACCGGCGCTGTGCTTTCCCCGCGCCGACGTCACGGCTTGACCTCCGGGTGGGCGGCGAGCAGCGTCTCGACCGTGTCGGCCTCCTCCGGCCGCTTGTCCTCGCGATAGCGGACCACGCGCGCGAAGCGGAGCGTCACGCCGGCCGGGTAGCGGGTGGAGCGCTGGAGGCCGTCGTAGGCGATCTCGACGACGAGTTCGGGGCGTACGGTCACGCCCCAGCTCCTGGGCTCCACGGCCAGCTCCTGGAGCCGCTCGGTCTGCCAGGTCAGGAGGGCGTCGGTCATCCCCTTGAACGTCTTGCCGAGCATGGCGAAACCGCCGTCCGCCGTGCGGGCCCCGAGGTGGAGGTTGGAGAGCTTGCCGGTCCTGCGGCCGTGGCCCCATTCGGCGGCGAGCACCACCAGATCGAGGGTGTGGACGGGCTTGACCTTCAGCCAGGACGCGCCCCGGCGGCCCGCGCTGTAGGGGGCGTCGAGGGCCTTGACGACCACGCCCTCGTGGCCGCGCTCCAGGGTCTCGGCGAGGAAGCCCTCGGCCCGTGCGAGGTCGTCGGGGCCGGACACCAGCGTGCGGCGCACCCGCATCGGCTCGGGAACCAGCCGGGCCAGCTCCGCGTGCCGTTCGGCGAACGGCAGGTCGAGCAGTTCGTGGCCGTCGACGGACAGGGCGTCGAAGAAGACGGGGGAGACGGGGACCTCCTTCGCGGCCGTCGCCACGTCCACGCGGGAGCCGACGCGGCCGGCGGTCTCCTGGAAGGAGCGGGGGCGGCCCGCGTCGTCGAAGGCGATGACCTCGCCGTCCAGGATGAAGCGCTCGCCCCGCAACTCCAGGGCGGTGGCGGTGAGTTCGGGCAGGCGGTCGGTGATGTCGTCCAGGGTGCGGGTGTAGATCCGTACGGTGTCGCCGTCGCGGTGCAACTGGACGCGGATGCCGTCCAGCTTCTCCTCGACCGCGCAGACGTCGAGCTTCTCGACCGCCTCCGCCACCGACGAGGCGCTGTGCGCCAGCATCGGCAGCACCGGGCGGCCGACGGTGAGCCGGAAGCGGGCGAGGGCGGCGGGGCCCTCGGCGAGCAGCGCCTCGGCCACCGTCTGGAGCGACCCGGCGAGCATCACCGCCCGGCGTACGTCCGCCGGCGGCGCCTCGGTCGCCCGGGCCAGGCCCTCGACCGCCACCGCGTCCAGGGCGCCCTGCCGGACCTCGCCGGTGATCAGCCCGAACAGGAAGCGCTGCTCGTTCTCCGTGGCCGCGCCCATCAACTCGCCCACCAGGCGGGCTCGTTCGGCCTGGGAGCCGGTGCCGGACACCTTCCCCAGCTCCGTGAGCCGGGCGTCGACCTGGGCCACGGTGAGGGTGGGCTCGGTGGCTGGAGTGACCGGGCGGCTCAGCACCTTCCAGCCGATGCCGAGGCGGCCCTGGGGGAGGCGTCCCGCCAGGTAGGGGATGACGATCGGCACGTCGTCGGGCTCGGCGTCCCGGAAGAGTTCCGCCAGCAGGGCGGTCTTCCGGGAGCGGGCCGAGGTCGCGGCGATCTCCTGGGATACCTGCGCCAGTCGGGTCAGCAGCATGCAGCCATGGTGCGGTGCGCTCCGCGGGTTCACACCCCGACGAACGGTTACTGCCTCGATGGGTCGTCTTTCGGCTGCGGGTGCGTCGTGGCTGTTCGCGCAGGTCCCCTCGCCCCTTGGGGGGTTGCGTCCAGGTCGGCGAACAGTAGCTCTCCGTTGATGAACGCCCCCGCCCGGTAGCCGCCCGCCGCCGCGTTGATGACCTGCTCGGAAAAGCCCATCGCGTTGCCGGCCGCCCAGACGCCCGGCACCGAGGTCAGTCCCGTCGGGTCGACCGTCGGGTACGAGCCGAAGGGGGTCTCCTGCATTTCGGCGCCGAGCTTCTCCAGCAGCCCGGTCTGCGGCACTGCTCGCGGCGCGACGAACAGCACCTCGCGCGCATGCTCCGTGCCGTCCGCCAGG
>CBFGZZ010000076.1:0-28229 GCA_965653385.1 uncultured Streptomyces sp.
CACGGCTTCCGCCCGAACATCTCCGGCAAGATGTTCGACCAGCGCTCCTACGGCACCGACCCCTCCACCGGCCTCATCGACTACGAGGCCCTGCGCGTCTCCGCCCGCGAGTTCAAGCCGCTGATCATCGTCGCCGGCTACTCCGCCTACCCCCGTCTCGTGAACTTCCGGATCATGCGCGAGATCGCCGACGAGGTCGGCGCCACGCTCATGGTCGACATGGCCCACTTCGCGGGTCTCGTCGCCGGCAAGGTCCTCACCGGCGACTTCGACCCGGTCCCGCACGCCCAGATCGTCACCACCACCACCCACAAGTCGCTGCGCGGCCCGCGCGGCGGCATGGTCCTGTGCGACGACTCCCTCAAGGACCAGGTCGACCGCGGCTGCCCGATGGTCCTCGGCGGCCCCCTCCCGCACGTCATGGCCGCCAAGGCCGTCGCCCTGGCCGAGGCCCGTCAGCCCGCCTTCCAGGACTACGCCCAGCGCATCGTCGACAACTCCCGCGCGCTGGCCGAGGGCCTGATGCGCCGGGGCGCGACCCTGGTGACCGGCGGCACCGACAATCACCTCAACCTGATCGACGTCGCCTCCTCCTACGGCCTCACCGGCCGCCAGGCCGAGGCCGCGCTCCTCGACTCCGGCATCGTCACCAACCGCAACGCCATCCCCGCCGACCCCAACGGCGCCTGGTACACCTCCGGTATCCGCATCGGAACCCCCGCCCTGACCACCCGTGGCCTGGGCACCGGCGAGATGGACGAGGTCGCCGCCCTCATCGACCGCGTCCTCACCACCACCGAGCCCGGCACCACCAAGTCCGGCGCCCCCTCCAAGGCCGCTCACGTCCTCGACTCGAAGATCGCCGACGAGATCTCCCGTCGCGCCACCGACCTCGTGGCCGGTTTCCCGCTGTACCCGGAGATCGACCTGGGCTGACCCCCAATGACGATCAACCGAGGCCTCACATGCTCTCAGGCTCAAAGGTCCAGGTCGATCAACTCCTGACGTGGTTCCTCCCGCGGCGGTCCGGCTCCCGGCCGGGCCGCCGCGCGGCGTATCAGCAGCGTCCCACCGACGCCGGTCACGAACCCGACGGCCAGTCCCGCCACCGCCCACCCCGTATCCCCGATCACCGAGCCTGGCCGAGCCTCGACCGTCGGGGCCCCGGCGAGCTCGTCCTCCGACACGCCGACCAGCTTTTCCAGATCCAGCCGCTCGAAGACCGAACGCGGTGCCCGGTGCCAGCGGATGTCGTCGTCCTCCAGCTCCGGCGCGAGATCCGACCGCACCCAGGGTGTGCCGTCCTCGGCCACGAACAGCTGGTCCTGCCGCTGAACGGCGACATCCCCTCCGGGCGGCCGGTTCGTCTGCGGCCAGCCACCGACCCCGGTCAGTCCCCAGATCACCGTGATCCGTATCGGCGGATGACGCCCCTCGGCCCAGTCCTCCGGCACCCGCTCCGTGCCGACGTAGGCCGGCTGCAACAGCTGCCAGAGGCGGGCGAAGGGCTGCTCGCCCGAGCGCGTCGCCGTCGTCCGCCCCTCGCCGCCCGCGACGACCATCGCCACGTCGGGCACGTCCCGCCCTTGCGCCGGGGCGGCCAGGGCGGTCGCCGCCGTCCCCCACAGGACCAACACCGCCGACACCGCCAGCAGCAGCGTCAGCCGCACCCCTCCACCCGGGTGAGCCTTCATACGTCCCGCAGCTCCTGCCTCGGCCCCGGCTCGCCCCGCAGGCGGTCCAGCGACAGCCGCGTGGCGAAGGGCCGCAGGAGCAGTGCCAGCACCGCTCCGGCCGCCGCGCCCGGCAGGGCCCACCACCAGTCGGTGCCGTCATCCGACCCCGACCCCGACCCCGATCCTGGCCCTGCCCCCGCCCGGGCCGTCTGCTCCTCGGCTGCCTCGCCCGTCCCGGCCGTCTCCCACGCCGGTGGGAAGATCGCCGCCCTTCCCTCGCCCGAGACCTTGCCCATCAGGCCGAGCCCCTTGAGCAGGGCGCGCAGCTGGGACGGATGCTCGGCACGGTGCCAGGTGCCGTTCGTCGTGCTGTCCAGGTTCGCCGACGTGTGTATCCAGACGTGCGGTCCCTTGTGGGCCGGGTAGACCCGGTCGAGGCGCCAGGGCGTCACGTCATGGACCATCCAGGTGACGTTGATCTGGCGGGCCGCCGTCAGCCCGGCCTCGGGCGGCTTGTCGCGGGTGCCCTTGCCCGGTGTGCCGAGCAGCTGCTCCAGCTCCCCGTACTCCTCGTCCGAGTAGTACAGCGCCGCCGTCTCCGTGCTCTCCGGGGAGACCAGGAGCACGCTCGTCGGTCCTCCGGCCGAGGCGGGGGACGCGGCGCCCCACAGCAGCAGGGCGAGGGCCGTCGTCAACGCCCCCGTCAGCGCAGTGAGTTCACGACACCGGACCCTCCGACCCACACGCCCGCGTGACCGGCCTTCCCGGCTGCCGACCTCATGTCCCCACATCCGAACCCCCAACCCGAACGATCCCCGTGCGGCGCGTCCCCGAGCCGCGTGTCACTTCTGGTACACCGCCCGACCCGACTGGGTTCCCACCCCGCACCAACTATTTCGAAGAGGCTTTGGACGGCCGGCCGAGCGACCGTGCGACCTCCACCGCGCGCTCCTTCGATCCCACGCCTTCCAGTCGCAGCGTCACGGTCTCGCCGTCGGCCGTGTCGCCCCCGTCGGCCGTGTCGGCCCTGTGGGTCCACAGCAGCGTCGGACCGGCCGTCCGCTCCTCGCGGGTGTAGCGCTCCCCGCTCGCGTCCACCAGCCAGAACGTCAGCAGGTGCGGTCGGGGGAACCACAGGGCCGGATCGGACCCGGCGCCGTTCGGTGTGTCTGCGCCCAGCGAGATCCACTCCGGGTGTTCGCGCACCGTCTTGGCAAAGCCGATGTCCAGGCTCGCCCGCCGCTCCTCCAGCCGTATGGTGCGGCCGTCGTCCCGCCAGCACAGGCTCACCACGAACCGTCCCCGCGGCTCACCCGTCACCGTGACCGTGTCCGGCATGCCGAGCTCCTCCGGGACGAGCGGCTCGAAGCCGGCCCGGCGCTCCGCCTGGGCGAGCGACACGGAGCGGCCGCAGCCCGGGACCTCGGCTCCGGGGGAGGGGACCGCCGACGGGTCGTACCGCACCTCGACCCCGGCGAAGTCGAACCAGTCGAGGACCGCGGCCCGCACCGGAGGCGTGAGCACCAGCACCGCCAGCAGACCGCACAGTGCCGCGGTCAGCGAACGCCACCGCACCCGCGCCCAGCGTCGCACCGCCCGCAGCCGCTCAGCGGCGCCCGGCGGCTCGGCCACCGGAACCGGCACGTGCTCGGCGAGCAGCTGACCCAGCACCCGCTCGACCATCGTCTCGGCGCCGGCCGCCGCGCCCGGCGCGTCCAGCGACCGCCCGAGCGCCCGCAGCTCCTCGGGCAGCCGGGACGCGTCATCATGCCCGCCGCGATCACCGGGGCCCCGGCCGCCGGCGCGACCGCTGCCCCCGGCGCCGTCCCGTCCGAACGCACGCTGCCCCTCGCTCCCGTACGCCTCCCGTCCGTCGCGGTCGCCGTCGTACGGCTCGCGTCCGTCACCCATGCTCATCACCTCCTTCCCGAGGCTGAAAGTCCGGCAGCAACCGCCCCAGCTTCCGCAGCGCGCGGTTCAGCCGGGATTTCACCGTGCCCCGGGGCCAGCCCAAGGCCTGGGCGGTCTCGGACTCGTCCATCTCCAGGAGATAGCGGTAGGTGACGACCAGGCGATGCTCCTCGCTCAGCTTCTCCAGGGCGGCCTGGAGCGCGGCACGGCGCTCTATCTCCAGCGCCGCCATCGCCGGGTCCGCCGATTCCGGTATCAGAGGCTCCGCCTCCACGAAGGCCGCCTCACGCCCGGCGAGCGTGCGCTGACGGGCCGCCGTACGCACTGTGTTCCTCGTCTCATTGGCGACGATCGCCAGCAGCCAGGGCTTGAACGCCGAACCGTCCTTGAACCGGCCCAGCGAGCAGTACGCCTTGACGAAGGCCTGCTGCACCACGTCCTCCGCGTCCGCACCCGCCCCGAGCGCGGCGGCCGCCCTGAGCGCGATGCCCGTATGAGCCCGCACCAGCTGCGCGTACGCCTCCGGCTCTCCGGCGCGTACGCGTGCGATCACCGCGGCCTCATCGACGATGCGGCCCCCCTCCCGCGTCCTCACACCTTTGTTACACCGCGGAGGACGGATCGGTTCCCATCTGTTTCCCACCAGTTCCGGACCGGCCCCCGGGACCTGAGAGAATGGTGAGCATGGCCTCTGACCGACCCCGCGTGCTCTCCGGAATCCAGCCCACCGCAGGCTCGTTCCACCTCGGCAACTACCTCGGCGCCGTCCGCCAGTGGGTTGCCCTCCAGGAGTCCCACGACGCGTTCTACATGGTCGTCGACCTGCACGCGATCACGCTCCCGCAGGACCCCGCCGACCTGCGCGCCAACACCCGGCTCGCCGCCGCCCAGCTCCTCGCGGCCGGCCTCGACCCCGAGCGCTGCACGCTGTTCGTCCAGAGCCATGTCCCCGAGCACGCGCAGCTCGCCTGGATCATGAACTGCCTCACCGGCTTCGGCGAGGCGTCCCGCATGACCCAGTTCAAGGACAAGTCGGCCAAGCAGGGCGCGGACCGGGCGTCCGTCGGCCTGTTCACGTACCCGATCCTCCAGGTCGCCGACATCCTGCTGTACCAGGCCCACGAGGTCCCGGTCGGCGAGGACCAGCGTCAGCACATCGAGCTCACCCGCGACCTCGCCGAGCGTTTCAACGGCCGCTTCGGCCAGACCTTCACCGTTCCGAAGCCGTACATCCTCAAGGAGACGGCGAAGATCTACGACCTTCAGGACCCGGCGATCAAGATGAGCAAGTCGGCGTCCACGCCGAAGGGCCTCATCAACCTGCTCGACGAGCCCAAGGCCACCGCCAAGAAGGTCAAGAGCGCGGTCACCGACACCGACACCGTGATCCGCTACGACGCCGCGGACAAGCCGGGCGTCAGCAACCTGCTCACGATCTACTCGACCCTCACGGGTACGGGAATCGCGGAACTGGAGCAGAAGTACGAGGGCAAGGGCTACGGTGCGCTCAAGACGGACCTCGCCGAGGTCATGGTCGAGTTCGTGACGCCCTTCCGGGAGCGCACCCAGCAGTATCTGGACGACCCGGAGACGCTGGACTCGGTCCTGGCCAAGGGCGCGGAGAAGGCGCGTGCCGTCGCCGCGGAGACGCTCTCCCAGGCGTACGACAAGGTGGGCTTCCTGCCCGCCAAGCACTGAGCCCGCGGCACGGCACACGGCCGGCACACGGGCGCACCACCGCACAGCGCTGCACATCACTACGGTTGCGCCTGCCCGCGCTACGTCCGTAGCCGTACAGTCGATAGCCGAATGGCCGAATCAGCGGCCATTCACGCTCAGCAACAGGGCATGAGCTCACAACAGGACGAGCCGTTCGCGAGGGGCGAGCTCACCGACAGACGACAGGAGACGACGTGGGGACCGTAACGATCGGTGTGTCGATCGCGGTCCCGGAGCCTCACGGCAGCCTGCTCCAGGAGCGGCGCGCGGGCTTCGGCGACGCCGCGGCTCACGGCATCCCCACACACGTCACACTGCTGCCGCCGACCGAGGTCGACGCCGAGCTGCTGCCGGCGATCGAGGCACACCTCCTCGAGGTCGCGGCCGCCGGGCGCCCCTTCCCGATGCGGTTGTCCGGCACCGGTACCTTCCGGCCCCTCTCGCCGGTCGTCTTCGTCCAGGTCGTCGAGGGCGCCGAGGCCTGCACCTGGCTCCAGAAGCAGGTCCGCGACGCCTCCGGGCCGGTCGCGCGCGAGCTGCAGTTCCCTTATCACCCGCATGTCACGGTCGCCCATGGCATCGACGAGGAGTCGATGGACCGCGCCTTCGAGGAACTCGCCGACTACGAGGCCGGCTGGCCGTGCACCGGCTTCGCCCTCTACGAGCAGGGCGCCGACGGGGTGTGGCGCAAGCTGCGGGACTTCGCCTTCGGGGGGCCGGTGGTGCCTTCGCAGGCGGGGGCGGTGGAGCGCGGGTCCATCCCAGCGAATTAGCTCCGCCGGTTGGGTCAGGGGGTGGGTGCCGCGTTCGGGTTGATTGTTGTCCGCGGCGATGTTGGGGGCTGGTCGCGCAGTTCCCCGCGCCCCTGAGGGGGTTGTCGTCGGGGGAGGCCGCCGCCGCGCGGCGGAAGCGCATATCGATACAGTCCCGCGCCCCCGAAGAGGTGCTGTCGAACCGGGGGACTAAAAGGGCAGCCTTCGGAACAGGGATCGTGGTGTGTGGCGTAGGGCTGACATCACCAGGCGGAGGGGGCCGGGGACCCACACCGTCTCCGAGTGGCGCCGTAGGCCTGCCTCGATGGCTGTCGCGACCGCTTCCGGGGTGGTGGCCAGGGGAGTCTCCTCCAGGGTGGCGGTCATCTTGGTGCGGACGAAGCCGGGGCGTACGAGCATGACGTGGACGCCGGTGCCGTGCAGGGCGTCGCCGAGGCCTTGGGTGAAGGCGTCGAGACCGGCTTTGCTGGAGCCGTAGATGAAGTTGGCGCGGCGGGCGCGTTCGGCGGCGACGGAGGAGAGGACGACGAGGGAGCCGTGGCCCTGGGTCTGGAGGGCGCTCGCGCTGACCAGGGTCGCCGAGACGGCGCCCGTGTAGTTGGTCTGGGCGACCCGTACCGCGCTCATCGGCTCACGTTCGTCGCGTGCCTGGTCGCCGAGGATGCCGAAGGCGAGCAGCACCATGTCGATGTCGCCCTCGGCGAAGACCTTGCCGAGCACGGTCTCGTGGGACTCGGGGTCGAGGGCGTCGAAGGCGACGGTGTGCACGTCGGCGCCGAGCGCGCGCAGTTCGGCGGCGGACTGCTCCAGGGCGGGCGACGGGCGGCCCGCGAGCCACACGGTGCGGGTACGGCGCGCGATCATGCGGCGGGCGGTGGCCAGCGCGATCTCGGACGTACCGCCGAGGACGAGCAGGGACTGGGGGAGGCCGAAGGCGTCCTTCACGACAGCTCCTAGGGATCCGATGGGTTCTACAGGGCGAGGCGGCGGGCCAGGTCCGACACGAAGACCCCGCGCGGGTCCAGTTCCGCGCGCAGCGAGCGGAAGGCGTCCAGGCGTGGGTACATCGCGGCGAGCAGCTCGGGCCGCAGCCGGGAGTCCTTGGCGAGGTAGACGCGCCCTCCGGCCGTGGCCACCTCCTCGTCCAACGCGTCGAGGAGTGCGCCGAGGCCGGGCAGGGCGGCCGGGATGTCCAGGGCCAGCGTCCAGCCGGGGACGGGGAAGGAGAGCCAGCCGGGGTCGGCGTCACCGAAGCGCTTGAGGACGGCCAGGAAGGACGGGCAGCGGTGCTCGGAGATACGCCGTACGACGCGGTGCAGGGTCTCCTCCTGGCCGTGTCCGACGACGAACTGGTACTGCACGAAGCCGCCCCGGCCGTAGATCCGGTTCCAGTGCGGCACACCGTCCAGGGGGTGGAAGAAAGTGGTGAGCTTCTGCAGTTCGCCGGTACGCGCGTGTGGCGCCCTGCGGTACCAGAGCTCGTTGAAGCAGGCCACGGTACGGCGGTTCAGCAGGCCTCCCGGGAGGAAGGCGGGCGGCGCCGGCAGGCGGGAGGGGCGGAAGGCGAGCGGGTCCCTACGTGCGCGCGTGCCCTCGCGCAGGGCGTCCAGGGGCGCGTGGTCGCCGCGGGTGAGCACCGCGCGTCCCGTCGTCGCGCCGCGCGCCAGCAGGTCGATCCAGGCCACCGAGTAGCGGTAGTGGTCGTCGGTGGCGGCCAGGCGGGCCATGAGGTCGTCGAGGTCCCGCGCGCGTTCGGTGTCGACCGACATCAGCGAGGTCTCCACCGGCTGGAGTTGGACCGTGGCGGTGAGGATCACGCCGGTCAGGCCCATGCCGCCGGTGGTCGCGTCGAACAGGGGCGTGCCGCGGCGCACGGTGCGGATCTCGCCGTCGGCGGTGAGGAGTTCCAGCGACAGGACGTGGCGGGAGAAGGCACCCGAGACATGGTGGTTCTTGCCGTGGATGTCGGCGCCGATCGCGCCGCCGACCGTCACCTGGCGGGTGCCGGGTGTCACCGGCACGAACCAGCCGAGCGGGAGCAGCACCCGCATCAGCCGGTGCAGCGAGACGCCCGCGTCGCACGAGACGGTGCCGCCGTCGGCGTCGATCGCGTGGATGCGGTCCAGTCCGGTCATGTCGAGCACCGCGCCCCCGGCGTTCTGCGCCGCGTCCCCGTACGCCCGTCCCAGGCCCCTCGGGATGCCTCCGCGTGCCCCGCAGCCCCGGACGGCGGCCGCGGCCTCCTGGTACGTCCTGGGACGGATCAGACGGGCGACGGTGGGGGCGGTGCGGCCCCATCCCGTGACGGAGACGGTGTCGGCAGGCATGTCGGCGACCGTAGCGCCCGTTTGTGTGTGATCAGTTATGAAACATCCCTGCTCTCCCCGAAATGGGTGATTAATGGGATGTCGCTCAATATTGCCGTAATTCTGGCTGTGTCGGCGTGAACAGTGAGTCCACATGGACCACCTCGACGACATCGATCACCGAAGCCTCCGGGGTGCGGACCGCCGAATCCTTTCGGCGGTCCATGCCCGTAGCAGCGACCCGCGCGTCGCCACCGCCGCGCGCGCCCTGTCCCGGCTGGGCGAGCACGGCACGCTGTGGCTGGCGGCGGGGCTCGCGGGGGCTGCCGTGGACGGCGGTCGGCGCGGCGCCTGGTTGCGCGGGACAGCGCTCACCGCCGGTGCGCACCTGGTCAGCATGGGGGTGAAGAGGGTGGTGCGCCGCCCGCGCCCCGCACACGTCCAGCCCCTGGTGCCCACCCTCGGCCGGCACTCCTTCCCCAGCTCCCACGCGGCCTCCGCCACCGCCGCAGCCGTCGCCTTCGGTGCACTCGGCGCGTACGCGATCCCGCCGCTCGCCGCCGCGATGTGCCTCTCGCGCCTGGTCGTCGGCGTGCACTACCCCTCCGACGTGGCGGCGGGCGCGGCGCTCGGGGCACTCACCGCGCGGATCGGGGCACGCTGGATGAGGAAGGGGGGCGCCCATGGCTGAGACCGCGCCCCTGGCGAGTGCCGCGCGCATCAGGGAAGCGGCGCTGCACGCACAGCGCACGCCCCCGCGACGGCCCGTACCGCCACCCCGCAAAGGCGGCCCCGGCGCGCTGCTGAAAGGTCTCGTCAAGACCGCGCGCCCCAAGCAGTGGGTCAAGAACATCCTGGTCATCGCCGCCCCGGCCGCCGCAGGCCAGCTCTTCTCGGCCCATGCCCTGACCCAACTCGCCCTGGTCTTCGCCCTCTTCACCGCCTGCGCCGCCGCCGTCTACCTGATCAACGACGCCCGTGACGCCGAGGCGGACCGCGCGCACCCCGTCAAACGCCGCCGCCCGGTCGCCGCCGGACAGGTCCCCGCACCGGTCGCGTACGCCGTCGGCGGCGTCCTGGCCGCCCTCGGGCCCGCCGCCGCGGCCTGGCTGACCTCGCCCGCCGTCGCGGTCCTGCTCACGGCGTACATCGGCATGCAACTCGCGTACTGCGTCAGCCTCAAGCACGTCCTGGTCGTCGACCTCGCCGTCGTCACCACCGGGTTCCTGATGCGGGCGATGGTCGGCGGGCTCGCGCTCGGCATCCCGCTGTCGCGCTGGTTCCTGATCACCACCGGGTTCGGGGCGCTGTTCATGGTGTCGGCCAAGCGCTACTCCGAGGCCGTGCAGATGACCGGGAAAGCGGGCGCCACGCGCGCGTTGCTCACCGAGTACACCACCGGCTACCTGCGCTTCGTCTGGCAGCTGGCGGCCGGCGTCGCCGTCCTCGGATACTGCCTGTGGGCCCTGGAGGAGGGCGGCGACCCGCACACCGGCGTGCTGCCCTGGCGGCAGCTGTCCATGGTCGCCTTCACCCTCGCGATCCTCCGGTACGCCGTCTTCGCCGACCGCGGCACAGCGGGCGAACCCGAGGACGTCGTCCTGCACGACCGCGCCCTCGCGGTCATCGGCCTGGTGTGGCTGGCGATGTACGGGCTGGCGGTGGCCAATTGGTAGCCACGCGCGCGTGGCGCGGCCGACGGGAAGCCGTCAACACACGCGCGTGGGGCGACCGACGCGAACTCCTCGGCTTCGCCACCGCCGGCCTCCTCGCCTACGCCGTCGACCTCGCCCTGTTCACCTGGCTGCGCGGCCCGGCCGCCCTCGACCCCCTCACGGCCAAGGCCCTCTCCTTCGTCGCCGGCTGCACCGTCGCCTACGCCGGGAACGCCCTCGGCCCCTACCGCCACACCAGGCCCAGGGGTCTGCGCCCCTACGCCGTCTTCTGCGCGGTGAACGTCGCCGGAGCAGTCGTACAACTCCTCTGCCTCACCGTGAGCCACTACGGTCTCGGCCTCACCTCCCAGCGGGCGGACACCGTCTCCGGAGCGGGAATCGGCATGGCGCTGGCTACCGCGCTGAGGTTTTGGGGCACCCGGACATTGGTCTTCCGCGCGGAGGGCAGAGTCGGATCATGGACTGGCTGAAGAAACTCCCCGTCGTCGGGTCCACGGTGACCCGGCTGATGACCACGCACGCGTGGCGGTCGTACGAGCGCATGGACCGGGTGAAGTGGACACGGCTGGCCGCCGCGATGACGTTCACCAGCTTCGTCGCCCTGTTCCCGCTGCTCACCCTTGCCGCCGCGATCGCAGCCGCGACCCTCAGCCAGGACCAGCAGAACAAGCTGGAGGACAAGCTCACCGACCAGGTGCCCGGCATCTCCGACCAGCTCGACATCAACGCGCTGGTCCAGAACGCCGGCACCGTCGGCCTGATCGCCGGTGCCGTCCTGCTGTTCACCGGTATCGGCTGGGTCGGCTCCATGCGCGAGTGCCTGCGCGCGGTGTGGGAGCTGCCCGACGACGAGGAGAACCCCGTCCTGCGCAAGGCCAAGGACGCGGGCGTCCTGGTCGGGTTCGGCGGCGCCGTACTCGTCACCCTCGTCGCCTCCGCCGTCGCCTCCGCCATGGTCGGCTGGATCACCCGGCAGCTGGGCATCGAGGAGGGCGGCTGGGGCGGGATCCTGCTGCGGATCGCCGCCTTCCTCATCGCGGTACTGGCGGACTTCCTGCTTCTGCTGTACGTCCTGACGCTGCTGCCCGGGGTCGAGCCGCCGCGCCGTCGGCTGATGGTGGCCGCACTGATCGGCGCGGTCGGATTCGAACTGCTGAAGCTGCTGCTCAGCGGCTATATGCAGGGCGTGGCCACCAAGAGCATGTACGGCGCGTTCGGCGTGCCGGTCGCCCTGCTGCTGTGGATCAACTTCACCGCGAAGCTGGTCGTGTTCTGCGCAGCCTGGACGGCGACGCGGGGCAAGGAGACCGAACTCGCCGACCGCTCCGAGGAGTCCGCGGAGACGGCCGACGAGCCGGACGAGTCGAACCGGTCGCAGGACGAAGGCCGGCCCGGGAAACCGGAACTCAGGAACGGCCCCGACGGCGCACCAGGTCGGGCAGCGGCCACCGGCGGTTGATCAGGAACGCGCCTGCCGCGAGCAGCACCACCAGCCCGCCGGTGATCCCGATCGCGATGCCCATGCCGCTCGAACCGCTCGCCGCCGACGCACCGACCGCCGGCTCGGCGGACTTCTCGGCGTCCCCGGCGCCACCGGCCTCCCCGGCGTCGTTCGCACCCGGCTGGGCGCTGGCCTGCGCGGCGCCCTTGGGGGCGACCAGCTCACCCACCGGCTGCACCTTCCCGGCCGCCGCGAAGCCCCAGTCGAAGAGCCGCGCGGTCTCCTTGTAGACCTCGTTGTGCTCGCTCTTCTCCGGGTTCATGACCGTGACGAGCAGCACCTTGCCGTTCCGCTCGGCGACGCCCGTGAAGGTGGCGCCGGCATTGGTGGTGTTGCCGTTCTTGACGCCCGCGATGCCCTGGTAGACGGGGACGTCGCTGTCGCCGGACAGCAGCCGGTTGGTGTTCTGGATCTCGAAGGACTCGCGGACCGACTTGCCCTTCTTGTTCTTCGTCGTCGCGCCCGGGAACTTGGCGGTGACGGTCGAGCAGTACTCGCGGAAGTCCTTCTTCTGGAGCCCGGAACGCGCGATCAGCGTCAGGTCGTACGCCGACGAGACCTGCTCGGGAGCGTCGTAGCCGTCGGGCGACACCACGTTCGTGTCGAGGGCCTGGAGCTCCTCGGCGTGCTCGTTCATCTCCTTGACCGTGTTGTCGACGCCGTGGTTCATCTTCGAAAGCACGTGCACGGCGTCGTTGCCGGAGCGCAGGAACACCCCGAGCCACAGGTCGTGGACGGAGTAGGTCTCGCCCTCCTTTATCCCGACGAGGCTGGAGCCGGACCCGATGTCGGCCAGGTCGGACGGGACGACCTTGTGCTTCATGGTCTTGGGGAACCTCGGCAGCACCGTGTCGGCGAACAGCATCTTCATGGTGCTCGCGGGCGGCAGCCGCCAGTGCGCGTTGTGCGCGGCGAGCACAGCGCCGGACTCGGCGTCGGCGACGATCCAGGAGCGGGCGGTCAGGTCCTTGGGCAGCACGGGGACACCGGCCGCGAGATTCACCTGGGTGCCGGCCTGTCCCAGCCGCTCGCCGCCCACGGTCGACATGTTCGCCGGGGGAGTGGCCGACGGGCTCGTACTCGGTGACGGCTTGGGGGCCGCGAAGGAGACGGGCGCGGTCAGCGCGAGGGAGGACACGACGGCGGAAGTGACCAGCAGGGCGCGCCTGGCGGTCTTCTTGGGTGCGGGCACGACGGAGAACGTACATGCCCTACCCATGGAAGTCCCGCTTCTGCCCCCACCCCGCTCGGAGGACCGGACCCCGGGCGGTGATACTGAACGCATGAAGCTCAGCCGCCCCGTCTCCTGGTTCCTGCTCGCCTTCGGGGTGTGGAGCTGGGTCATCTGGGTCACTTTCGTCAAAAATCTGATCAAGGACAGCAGCGGGCTCGCGTTCGACGACGGTCACCCGACGGCGTACTTCTGGGTGCACCTGCTGCTCGCCGTCGTCTCCTTCGTATTGGGGACGGTCGTCGGGGTCATCGGGTTGCGCGGAGTGCGCGCACTGCGCCGGACGTCATAGGAACTCGGCCAGGACCCGGGACGTTCACCCGGCACGCAAGGGAAAGGGAACGTCGGCGTGGTCATCGTCTTCGCGCTTGTCGCACTGCTCGTGGTGTCCGTCCTGGTGGCGGGCAACTGGTGGATGTGGCGCCGCCTGTTCCGCGACACGACCCGCGGCCCCGGGTTCGTGCGCCGCACGGGCGTGGTGGTGATCGCCGGCGGCTGGGCCCTGACGGTCGGTGCCCTCGTCGCCGAGCGCGCGGGTGCGCCCTTCTGGCTCCAGCAGGTCCTCGCCTGGCCCGGCTTCATGTGGCTGGCCCTGTCGATGTACCTCATGCTGGGCGTGCTCGCGGGTGAGGTCGTACGCCCGCTGCTGCGACGGTGGCTCGAGCGGCGGGCTCGTGCGGGGGAGGCCACGTCTGAGCCGGCACCGGCGGAAGGCCCGGCGCCCACGCCCGTTCCGGCGTCGGCCCCCACGGCCGGCTCGATCTCGTCGCCCGCCACCGGCGCGACCTCGGCTTCCGCGACCGCCACCGGCGCGACAGCGGTTTCCGCGACCGCCCCCGGCACAGCGTCCACGTCCCCGACGGCCTCGGCCCTCTCCGCCGACCCGCTCCCGGCCCTCGGGGCCGATCCGTCCCCGGCGTCCCAGAGCGACCCCACGTCGGCATCCGGCCCCGTCGACCCGTCCCGCCCCCTGGCCACCCCCACCCGCCGTCTTTTCGTCTCCCGGGTCGTCGCCGGTGCCGCCGCCGCGGCCGCCGTGGGCACTGTCGGCTACGGCACCTACGGCGTCGTCAGAGGCCCCAAGGTCAAGCGGGTCACCGTCCCGCTGGCCAAGCTCCCGCGCGCGGCACACGGTTACCGGATCGCGGTCGTCAGCGACATCCATCTGGGTCCGGTCCTGGGCCGCGGCTTCGCGCAGAAGGTCGTCGACACCATCAACGGCACCCAGCCCGACCTCATCGCGGTCGTCGGCGACCTGGTGGACGGCAGCGTGAAGGACCTCGGCCCGGCGGCGGCCCCGCTCGCCCAGCTCCGGGCGAGACACGGCGCGTTCTTCGTCACCGGCAACCACGAGTACTTCTCCGGCGCCGAGCAGTGGGTCGACGAGGTACGCCGCCTGGGCCTGCGCCCACTGGAGAACGCCCGGACCGAACTGGCCCATTTCGACCTGGCCGGTGTCAACGACATCGCGGGCGAGAGCGAGGGCCAGGGCCCCGACTTCGCCAAGGCCCTCGGCGACCGGGACAAGGCACGCGCGTGTGTGCTCCTCGCCCACCAGCCGGTGCAGATCCATGACGCCGTCGACCACGGCGTCGACCTCCAGCTCTCCGGCCACACCCACGGCGGCCAGCTCTGGCCGGGCAACCTCATCGCGGGCCTGGCCAACCCGACCGTGGCCGGACTGGACCGCTACGGCGACACCCAGCTGTACGTCAGCCGGGGCGCCGGCGCCTGGGGACCACCCACGCGCGTGGGCGCCCCGTCGGACATCACGGTGATCGAGCTGGCGTCCCGTCAGGCCTGACCGGCCTCACCGGCCCGGCCGCCCCGCGACTGTGGGCGGCCTGCGAAACCTGCTGGAAACGCCCGTAGGTAAGTTCTTTCCCATGTCGCCAGAAAGCCCTTCCCCCTGGTGAAACAGGTGTGATTAGGTGTGCCCGCCACTTAGGGGAGTGGCGGATGTTCACCAATTCACTGCTCATGTGGGGGCCCGTGAAGGGCCGGGGAGAGGGCACACCCATGCGTTCGATTCGCATGCGGATTCTCGCGACGCTGCTCGTGCTGGCGGCCGTGGGAGTAGGCGGCTGGCAGTTGTTGCCATCGCAGCAGGACGAGAACAGGACCATCACGGTCGGCACGACGGACGCCGTCACGTCGCTCGATCCGGCCGGCGCCTATGACGCCGGCTCCTGGGCGCTGTTCAACAACGTCTACCAGTCACTGCTGGCCTTCGAGCCGGGTGGCGTCGCACCCGAGCCGGACGCGGCGCAGAGCTGCGGTTTCGCCGGCACCGACCTGAAGACGTACCGCTGTGAACTGCGGGAGGGGATCACCTTCCCGAGCGGGCGTGCCATGACCGCGCAGGACGTCAAGTACTCCTTCGACCGCGTCAAGCGGATCAAGTCGGACGTCGGCCCGTCCTCGCTGCTGAGCACCCTCGCCTCGGTGAGCGCGAGCGGCCGTACGGTCACTTTCCGGCTGTCGTCGCCCGACGCCACATTCCCGCTCAAGGTGGCCACCGGGGCGGGCGCCATCGTGGACCGCGAGAAGTATCCGGCCGACGCGCTGCGCACCGACAACGCTGTCGACGGCACCGGCCCGTACACCCTGACCGCGTACACGAAGGAGAAGGAGGCCGTCCTCGCCCCGAACACGCGGTACAAGGGGGCCGTCAAGGGCACCGGCCGCCCCGTCGAACTGCGCTACTACACCGACGCGGGCGCCCTTGAAAGCGCCTGGAAGGCGAAGCGGATCGACGTCGCCACCCGGACGCTGCCGCCCGAGGTCCTCGCCGGACTGAACACCGCCGACCCTGGCCAGCGTGTCTCCGAGGCCGACAGCTCCGAGATCCGCAACCTCTATTTCAACACCCGCGAGGGCTCGCCGCTGCACGACGTCCGGGTCCGGCAGGCCATGGCCTGGCTGATCGACCGCGAGCGGCTGGCGGCCACGGTGTACAAGGGGACCGTCGACCCGCTGTTCTCGCTGATCCCGACGGGCATCACCGGCCACACCACGTCGTTCTTCGACACCTACCCCAAGCTGAGCGCCGCCAAGGCGCGCGTCCTGATCAGCGAGGCGGGCGTGAGCCTGCCCGTCCGCTTCACCTACGGCTATGGCGCCGGCCGCGGCGCCGGAGCCGAGGAGGCCGCGGAGATCAAGCGGCAACTGGAGGCGACCGGCCTGTTCAAGGTGACGGTCAAGGGCTACGAGTGGACCGACTTCCAAAAGCGCTGGGCGAGCGGCAAGCTCGACGCGTACGCCGTCGGCTGGGTCGCCGACTTCCCCGACCCGGACACCTACGGCGGCCCGCTCGTCGGCACCGACGGCACCATGAACACCGGGTACAGCGACAAGACCGTGGACCGGTTGATCACGGCCAGCCAGAAGTACGCCGACCGCAGCGAGGCCACGAAGGACTTCCGCCTGCTCCAGGAGGCCGTCGCCCGCGACGTCCCGGCCATCCCGCTGTGGCAGGCCAAGGAGTACGTGGTCGCCAGCGAGGAGGTCGGCGGCGGCCAGTACCTCTCGGACGGCACCGGTGTCTTCCGGCTCTGGCGCCTCACCTGGATCTGACGTCGGTCGGCAGGGTGACGGTCACCTTCAGACCCTCACCCTGCGCCGAGTCCACCGTCACCTCCCCGCCATGGGCCTCCACCACCCCCTGCACGATCGCCATGCCCAGCCCGCTGCCCGCACCCCCGCCGGCCCGGAAGAACCGGTCGAAGACGCGTGCCGCGTCCTCCTCGCACAGTCCAGGCCCCTCGTCCTCGACACACAGCCGGACCACACCGTCCGCCCGCTCCACCCCCAGCCGCACTGCCACGTCGGCGGGCGTGTGCGTGCGGACGTTGCTCAGCAGATTGCCCAGCACCTGGCGCAGCCCCGACTCGTCGGCGTGCACGAGCAGCGCCCCGTCCGCGCTGACCGCGATCGGCCGCTCGGGCTGCTGCACCCCTAGATCCTCGGCCGCCTCGCGCACCAGACGGCTCAGGTCGACGTTGCGGAACCGCAGTTCGGGCCGCTGGTCGAGCCGGGCGAGGGTGAGCAGCTCGTCGACGAGGCGTCCCATGCGGTCGACCTCGCCGTTCATCCGGTCCCAGGCCCGTCTGCGCTCCGCGGCGTCGGTGAGCATGCCCTTGTCGTACAGCTGGAGATACCCGCGTATCGCGGACAGCGGCGTGCGCAGCTCGTGCGAGGCGTCACCGACGAAGCGGCGCAGCTGGGCCGTGCTGCGCTCGCGCGTGCGGTACGCCGACTCCACCTGGTGGAGCATGGAGTTGAGGGCCACCCGGAGCTGTTCGACCTCCAGGGTCGGGTCGCGGCTGGACGGGACGCGCCGGGTCAGATCGCCCTCGGCGATGGCCGACGAGGTCTCCACCATGTCCTCCAGCGGCCGCATCCGGCGGCGCACGCTGAACATGGTCAGACAGCCGAGCAGCGCCAGCAGCGCCGTCCCGACGGCCAGGTCCATCCGCAGCGCCTTGCCCATGCCCTCGTGCAGGCCCTCCGTCGGCATGGCGATCAGCACGATCGTGCCGTCCGAGAGCCGCGCGCCGACCATCCGATGGCGGTCGCCCTCGACCCGTACGTCCCTAGGCTCCTCGTCGGCGGTGAGGGCGACCGGGTCCTTCGCGGTCGCGGCGAGCGAGTGCTGGCGGGGCGTCGGCTTCAGCGGTCCCAGGGCCACCGGCTTCCCCGCCGAGTCGACCGCGACGTACACCATCGTCGGGCTCGGCAGCGGGTCCGTGTCCGTGGCGCCGTCGCCGGTGAACTTGTCCAGCGCGATGCCCAGTTCGCTGAGCGACTCGATCTGCTGGAGGGTGAACCCGGCGTTCCCCAGCGTGGTACGCGCGCTCTTCAGCTCGGTGTCCACCTTGTCGAGCAGATAGAACCGCGCCGTCATCAGACTGACCGCGGTCGCGACGACGATGCCGACGGCCAGCAGCGCCACGTTCGTCAGCGTCAGCTTGCCGCGCAGCGAGTGGACACCGCGCCGGCGCCGGAAGCGGCCGAGGACCCTGGGTACCCTCATGCCAGCCCGTATCCGACGCCCCGCCGTGTGGTGATCACCGGCGGTCCCAGGGCGTCCAGCTTGCGCCGCAGGTAGCTGATGTAGGTCTCCACGACGGTCGACTCGGGCGGTGTGTGCTCGTACTGCCAGACGTGGCGCAGGAGTTGCTCCTTGGGCACGATCCGGCCGCCGTTGCGCACCAGGAAGCGCAGCAGCGCGTACTCGGTGGGGGTGAGCTCGACGGTGCGGCCCGCGCGGCGCACCGAGTACGTCGACTCGTCCAGCTCCAGGTCGCCGTAGCGCAGGGGCGGCCGCTGCGGCAGGACGTCGGCCGGTCGCGTGCGGCGCAGTACCGCGGTGATGCGGGCGACGACCTCGTCGATGTTGAACGGCTTGGTGATGTAGTCGTCGCCGAAGCCGAGGGCGCCGACGATCTCGGCGGGCGAGTCGCGTGCGGTGAGGAAGACGAGCGCCAGGTCGGGCCGCCGCTCGCGCAGTTCACGCCCCAGCGCCCGGCCGTCGCCGTCGGGGAGCATGACGTCGAGCAGCGCCACGTCCGGCCGGGTGCGCTCGGCCAGGGCGAGGCCCTCGCGGACCGTGCCCGCGATCATGACCTCGAACCGGTGGTAGCGCAGGGCGATGGCGAGGACGTCGGCGATGCTCTCCTCGTCCTCCACGACCAGCACGGTGCCAGAACCCGTCGTCATGCCCCCAGTATCGGCGGGGCCACTGACAGTCGGGCGGGTTCGCCCTTTGGAGTTCCTTGAGAGTCATGGCCGTCGCCTGCCACGCGCGCGTGCCGCGCCCAATCCTGTTGCCCAGGACCTGGGGGGACCGACCGAACCGAATAAGGAGCGTTGAGCGTGGCGACATTGGCACGGTGGTGCTATCGGCACCGGCTGGTGGTCCTGTTGCTGTGGTTGGGGGCGCTGTTCGGCCTGGGCGCGGCGAGTTCCGCCGCCGGCACGAACTACGCGAACGTCTTCTCCCTCCCGGACACGGACTCCGCGACGGCGTACGACCTGATGGAGAAGGCCTTCCCGGAGCGCGCGGGCGACACCGACACGGTGGTGTGGAAGGTGGACGACGGATCGGTACGGGACGAGTCCGTACGGTCCCGCATCGAGCCCGCGCTGGCGGAGATCGGGCGGATGCAGGGGGTCGGTGAGGTCACCGGCCCGTACGTGGCACAGGGGGCCGCGCAGATCAGCCGGGACGGGCGGATCGCGTACGCCCAGATCACGTTCACCGAACAGGCGAACGCCGTTCCCATGCAGCTGATCGAGGACGTCGTCGACACGGCGCGGGCCGCCGAACAGGGCGGTCTCCAGGTCGAGCTGGGCGGCCAGGCCATCGCCCGTACCCAGGAGCCGCCGCAGGGCACGGCGGAGGCGGTCGGCATCCTGGCGGCGGCGGTCGTGCTGTTCCTCGCCTTCGG
Source organism: uncultured Streptomyces sp. (assembly GCA_965653385.1). Taxonomy (GTDB): domain Bacteria; phylum Actinomycetota; class Actinomycetes; order Streptomycetales; family Streptomycetaceae; genus Streptomyces. Next base: position 19,246 of record CBFGZZ010000076.1, read on the forward strand.
TTCGCTGTTCGCGATGCTGCTGCCGATCGTCGTGGCCGTCGCGGGCGTCGGTACCGGAATGATCGCCACGATGCTGGTGAGCCACGTCACGGATGTGCCCGAAGTGGCTCCGCTGCTCGGCTCGTTGATCGGCCTCGGCGTGGGCATCGACTACGCCCTGTTCATCGTCACCCGGCACCGGCGCGGCATCCTGCGCGGGATGAAGCCCGAGGAGGCGGCCGTGACCGCCCTCAACACCTCCGGCCGCGCGGTGCTGTTCGCGGGCGGCACGGTCTGCATCGCGCTCGCCGGGATGCTGGTGATGAACATGCGGTTCCTCGACGGCGTCGTCGTCGCGACCTCGCTCACCGTCGTCCTGAGCGTGCTGGCCGCGATCACCCTGTTGCCGGCGCTCCTCGGTCTGCTCGGCATGCGGGTGCTCAGCCGCCGGCAGCGGCGCCGGCTCGCCGCGGCGGGACCGGAGCCGGCGGAGGCGAGCGGACCGGCGGCGCGCTGGTCGGCGTATGTCCAAAGGCGCCCGCGGCCGATCGCGGCGCTGGCCCTCGTCGTCATGGCGGTCCTCGCGATCCCCGTGCTGTCGCTGCGTCTGGGCGCCACCGACCAGGGCAACCACCAGGAGTCGACCACCACCCGGCAGGCCTATGACCTGCTCGCCGAGGGCTTCGGGCCCGGCGTCAACGGCCCGCTCCAGGTCGTCGTCGACGGCGACGCCCCCGCGGGACTGGTCGACGGCATCCGCGCCACCGAGGGTGTCGCCCAGGTGGCCGCCGTCCCGCCCACGAACGGCGTCACGGTCATCCAGGTCGTACCGACGACCTCGCCCCAGTCCGAGGAGACGGACCGGCTGATCGACCGGCTGCGCGACGACGTGATCCCGCGGTCGGGTGCCGAGGCCCATGTCGGCGGGGTGACGGCGGTCTTCAAGGACTTCGCGTCGGTGACCGGCGACCGGCTGCCGTACTTCGTGGCGACGATCATCGCGCTCGGCTTCCTGCTTCTGCTGGTGGCGTTCCGCTCGCTGGTGGTGCCGCTGACGGCGGCCCTGATGAACCTCATCGCCGCGGCCGCGTCCTTCGGCGTCCTGGTGGCGATCTTCCAGTGGGGCTGGGGGACCGAACTGCTCGGCATCGGCAAGGAGGGGCCGATCACGTCGTTCCTGCCGGTCATCATGCTGTCCCTGCTGTTCGGCCTCTCCATGGACTACCAGGTGTTCCTGGTGAGCCGGATGCACGAGGAGTGGGTCCACACGAAGGACAACGCGCGCGCGGTGCGCGTCGGCCTCGCGGAGACCAGCCGGGTCATCAACTCGGCGGCCCTGATCATGATCTGTGTGTTCAGCGCGTTCGTGCTGAGCGGCGACATGGAGGGCGCCATGGCGGGCATCGGCCTCGCGGCGGCCGTCGCCCTGGACGCCTTCATCCTGCGTACGGCACTGGTGCCGGCCGCGATGCACATGCTCGGCAAGTCGAACTGGTGGCTGCCGGACTGGCTGGAGAAGCGGTTGCCGCATCTCGCGGTCGAACCCAGGGAGGAGCCGACGGTGACCGAGGAGGAGCCGGTCCCGGCGGGCCGGGCGTCGGTCGTCCACGGCTTCATCCGCACCGCCGACGGCGACCCGGTCGACGGCGCGGCGGTGACGCTGCTGACGAAGGGCGGGCGCCGGCTCGACGGGGTGACGTCCCTGGCCGACGGCTCGTACATCGTCTCGGTGCCGGCGCCGGGAACGTATCTGCTGGCGGCCACCGCCGAGTCGTACGGGTCCCGGGCGGCCCAGGTGGTCGTGGCGGACGGGCCGCTCGTGTACGACGTCGAGCTGGCCGACGGTGAGGTGGAAGCCGTCAACTGACGGTCACCGGAGGCATTTCAGGGGCGCTCGTCATCGGCGGGCGCCCCCTGCTCGTCCTCCCGCGCGCCGGCTTTCCCCCCTGCCTTGCCTCCCGCCTTCCTGCCCGTCCTCTCCTTCGCCGGATCCGGTAGCGCGTTCGTCATCCCGGGCAGGAAGTCCGTGAACAGCTCGTGCACCTCGCGCACCAGCGGCCGCAGCACCCGGAACCGCGCCAGCGCGACACCCCGCGCGGTCAGCCGGGCGCCCCGCTCGGCCAGCCGGTAGCTGCGCTCGCGGCCCTCGGTGCGGTCGAAGATCCAGTACAGGACGAGCCCCATCTGGGAGAGCCACATCAACTCCGGCAACACGTCCCGGAGCTCCTCGGGCACCTTCGTCCTCGTCGCGCCCGCCAGCACCTGCCGATGGATGTTGATGGCCTCCACGCGCGCGTGCTCCGACTCGGCAGAGAAGGGGCTGAGCGGACTGTCGGGGTCGGCGGCGTTCTTGAAGAACTGCACGGCGAACTCGTGGTACGGCGTCGCGATGTCCAGCCACACCTTCAGCACACCCGCGAGACGCGCCTCCAGGTCCGTCTCGCGGGCCAGGACGTCCCGGATCGCCGCCTGGTGCTCGGCGGCGATCCGGTCGTAGAAGCCCTGGATCAGGTGTTCCTTGCCCTCGAAGTAGTAGTACGCGTTTCCTACGGAGACCCCGGCCTCCTGGGCGATGGCCCGCATCGTCGTCTTGTCGTAGCCGCGCTCCTGGAAGAGCCGCATGGCGGTCTCCAGGATCAGCGCGCGGGTCTGCTCGGACTTGCTGGGCGCGTCGCCCTGCTCAGGGCTGTCGTTCTTCGAGGGCACGGAACGAGAGCCTAACGAGTGGTGATTCGGCCGACGGTCAGGAGGTCTGTGCCGTCTGGTACAGGTTCTGGGCGTCGGCGCCGAAGTACGGGCCGTACATCCGGTTCGGCAGGAAGTTGTACTTGAAGCTGTTCACCGAGGACAGCAGGCCCTTGCCGGTGGCCTCGTCGAACTGCGTGAACCAGGGGCCGCCGCTGGAGCCGCCCGTCATGTTGCAGTTCATGCCGTGGTCGTCGGAGAGCAGGAAGTCCCGGTTGGTGGTGCCGGAGCAGTAGATGAACTTCTCGCCGTCGTACGGGGCGGCGGCCGGGAAGCCGAACGAGTACATGCGCAGGTTGTAGCCGGTGTTGAAGGCCAGCCCCTGCCCGCCGACGACGTCCGTCAGCAGCTTGCCGTCCAGCGGGGCGACGACCGCCGCGCCGACGTCGTAGTTGATGTCCTCGCTCGCCGTCCACTGCGGGGTGGACAGAGTCTTCGACGCGGTCCAGCGGCCGTAGGGGGCCTGTCCGTCGTGGTAGCCGGGCACGAAGACCCAGTCGGTGTGCCAGGCGCCCTCCAGCTTCACGCAGTGGCCCGCCGTGATGACGGTGCTCTTGTTGGAGCTGGTGACGGCGTTGCCGGAACAGGACGCCGTACGGCCCTGGTAGGTGAAGAACACGCGGCCGGCCGTGGAGACGACCGCACCGCCGCCGGTCCACTGACCGCCGCCGTTCGGGAAGGCCAGCAGGCCGACGTCGGAGGCGGCCTTGCCGACCGCCCCGACGGCTCCGGCCACTTCGTCCGCCGGGGCGCTGGGCGCGACCTTGGTCGCGATGCCCTTGGCGGGAGCCGAGCCGCCGTCGACGTGGCCGTCGACGGTCACCAGGTCGAGCGGGGTCGCCGCGCGCATCCGTTCCGGTGTCCAGAACTCGCGGGCCTGCCGCTGTGCGTCGGCCGGGACCGAGCTGACGCCGGTCGAGGTGTCGGGCCTCGGCGCGGCGCCCGCCGGTGTGGCGAGGGCGCCCGCGGTGAGCAGCGCGGTGACGCCGATCAGGGTGCCGAGGAAGGGACGGGGTATGCGGGTGACGCCGGGTATGCCTCTCACGCGTACTCCTTCTGCGATGGGGGGACCGGGCGCCACCGGGTCGGCGCCGCCCGGCGGACGACAGACGGTCGATGCGAGTGCGGAGTGGAGAACCGGGAGGCAGAGTGCCAACCCGAGCCCCGTTTTGGAAGGGCGCCTGCCAAAACGAGGTTCGAAAGCGAGTCGTTCGGGACGAATTGGGTGCCTTGGCCGGGACCTGACGGCTGCTCGGCCCCGGCCTCACCCCGTGGCGCAGGAACCGCCCTCGCAGCCCGGCGCGTTGTACGTCCAGCCCCGACGCGGGTCGTACGCCCACCCGTCCCCGCGCCGATAGGTCCGCCCGCCCCACTGCGCCCCGCGCCACTTGGCGGCGGCGAGCACGGCACCCTTGGCGAGCCGCGCACCGGCCGGGGTGCTGAGGCGGTGCGCGAGTCCCCGGTGCTCGCGCAGCGCCCACAGCGTGACGATCCAGGCGGCCCCGCCCCGGTAGACCTGCCCCGCGTCGCCCACGACGGTGATCTCGTCGAGGGTGGCCGCGTGGTCGAGGTCGGGGTGGCGCCGCCGGGCCTCGTCGGACCCGGCAGGGACCAGCTCCAGCGGCACCAACTGCGGTTGCCGTACGAGCCAGTCCCGCAGGAAGGCGCACACGGAGCACTGGGCGTCGTAGAGGACGGTGAGCCGCCGGACCGCGACGCCGGTCACCTTGCCGGTGGCCGGCCCGCTCGCTGCGTCCGCCCCCGCCCCGACCGTCACGTCGGCCGCCCCGCCCGCTGCCGTGCCGGACACCCGCTCACGCCCCGGCCGACGGAGTGACCCAGCCCTGCGGTGCGACCGGCGGTACCTGCTCGCGCTCCATCACGCCGCGCCGCCGGATCTTGTTGAGCACGTAGACGTTGCCCAGATGCATCACGCCGAGCACGAGCAGCACCACGCCGAGCTTGGTCGACAGGGCCTCGAAGATCCCGCGCGTGTCGAGGACGGTGTCGTCGTCGCTCAGATACAGCGCGACGAAGCCGAGGTTGACGAGGTAGAAGCCGACCACGAGCAGATGGTTCACGGCGTCGGCGAGCTTCTCGTTCCCGCGCAGCACGTCGGCGAGGAAGATCCGCCCGTTGCGGCTGAGCGTGCGGGCGACCCAGACGGTCAGGGCGATGCTGACGACCAGGTAGATGACGTAGGAGATGACCGTGCGGTCCATGACGCCCCCTCTTCTTGAACGCGTTCAAAACGCTGACGAGGGAGACTGTAGACCTTGTCTTTGAACATGTTCAACTCAACGTCGGTGAGGCCTCCGTCACGCCCCCGGCCGGCGTGGCGTCACGGTCTGCGCCCGAGCTCCGGCCGCTTGGAGTAGTCCGTGAACCCGGTGACGTTCCCCCAGGGGTCGGCGATCTCGACGGTCCAGCCGGTGGCGCCGGAGAAGGGCTCGTCGAGCGGCTCGATGCCCGCGTCGCGCAGTGCCCGCGCCGCCATCCGGGCGTCCGGCACCTCCAGCCATACGCGAGGGGAGGGCCAGGGGGGAGACCGGTGTCCCATCGCGTCCTCGGCGCGCAGCAGGATGCCGGGCGTCTCGCCCCCGACCTTCAGCAGCGCGATCCCGGCCTCGTCGAGCCGGAATCCGACCGCGAACCCGGCGCGCTCGTAGAAACGGACGGCCTCGCCGAGGTCGCCGACCGGCAGTAGCACATGGTCGAACCCGAGCAGTTCGTACGACTCGTCATCTGACATGCCGTCAGAGTAAGGCGATGATCGGCCGGATCCGGTGATTGTCAGTGGCGGCTCGTACTGTCGTCGTCATGGGAATCGTGACGTTCGTCGACGAGACGACAAGCGGGGGCCGCAGCGACGGCTGGGGGCTGGAGATCGCCGAGGAGCGGCTCACCGTGCGCGAGCTGATCAGACGCCGGGTGTTCCAGGAGGTCGCCGAGTACAACGCGCGTGGGCCGGAGGTGTTCCAGGGGCTCGTGCGGCCGCGGGACGCCGAGCGTGTGCTGAACGGGTACGCGATGCGCACGCCCCGCCGGATGGACCCCGAGGCACAGACCGAGCGCGCGCTGAAGGCCTTCGCGGGCAACGGCTTCCTCGTGCTCGTGGGGGACCGTCAGGTCACCGGCCTCGACGACGAGATCGAGCTCGCGCTCGGCACCGAGATCACGTTCCTCAAGCTCGTCCCGCTGGTGGGTGGCTGATGGTCGCCTCGACGCCGGAACACGCCCAGCTGGTCGACGTCGCCCTCGCCCTGATCGAGGCCGAGGACGTGGAGCGGCTCGTCCCCGAGCTGCTCGGGCTCTTCGCGCTGACCGACGGCAAGTGGCGCCGGGACGGCCACAAGGTCGCCGAAGCCGTCTATGCCGCGGACACCTCCTTCCAGACACGCCTGCTGCACGGGCTGGCCACCCGGTACCACGAGCTGGAGCCCGGCACCGTCGGGCGCCGCCATGTAGTGGACCTGCTCAACAGCTTCCGGATGATGCGGGCCGCCACCGAGGGACAGCCGGCCGCCACGCGCGCCGCGCTGATCAGCCTGATCGCATACCAGGACGTCCATCACGACCCGGACGGGCTCGTCCGGCTCGTCGACCAGGAACTCGCCGACGGGCGGGAGCTGTCCGGCGAGTTCGTCGCCGTGATCCGCCGCTCGTGCCTGACCGTGTGGAACGGCAAGAAGCGTCTGGGGGATCTGGTGGCGCGGCTCGACGGACCACCGGTGAACCCGGGCGAGGCATGGTCCGACCAGGCCCTCGCCGAGGTGGCCGGGCTCGGCGACGACTGGCGGCGGCTCCTCGCCCACGCGGCCACCGCGACCAGCGCCCGCCCCTCCGCGAAATGGGACAAGACCGGCCGCGCGCTGATCGCGGCCCTCGACGCCGAGACGGGCGCCGACACCGACGCCGACGCCGACACCGACGCGGTGCGCGAGCGGCTGCTGTCCTGGCTCCGGCTGGCGGGCCGGCCGCGCACCAGCCCCCTGCTCGCCCCGCGCTACGGGCCCGACCCCAACACCACCTACGACCCGTACAACGCCGACGCCCTGCGCGGCCTCGCCTGGCTGCTCTCCCTCCTGCCCGCCCACCCCGAGACCGCCCGCACCCTGGGCGCCCTGGCCGAGACGTCCCTGCGCAAGGTCCCGGGTCTCGGACCGGTGAACCCCAAGGTCGCCAACGCCGCGGTCATCGTGCTGGCCCGCATCGACGCCGAGGCGGCCCTCGCCGAACTGGCCCGCCTCGCCACCCGAGTCACCTTCAAGGGCACCCTCAAGGTCCTCAACACCGAGCTGGACGCCCGCGCGCAGGCGCTGGGCCTGGCCCGCGAGGAGGTCGAGGAACTGGCAGTACCGGCCTACGGCCTGACCGAGGTGGGCCGCTCGGAGCACCGGTTCGGCGAGGTCACGGCCCTGCTCGAGGTCCACGGCGCCAAGGCGGTGCTGAGCTGGCGCAACGCGAGCGGCAAGGCGGTGAAGAGCGTCCCCGCCGCCGCACGCCGCGACCACGCCGACGAGCTGAAGGAGCTGAAGGCGGCGGTCAAGGACATCGACAAGATGCTCACGGCCCAGAGCGAGCGCCTGGACCGCCAGTTCCTGGCCCGCCGCACCTGGCCGTACGCCGCCTGGCGCGAGCGCTACGTCGACCACCCCTTGGTCGGCACCCTGGCCCGCCGTCTCCTGTGGACGGTCGACGGCACGACCGTCGGGTACGCGGACGGCGAGCTGCGGACACTGGCCGACACACCGGTGACCGACGGGACCCGGGTGGAGCTCTGGCACCCGGTCGGCCATGAACCCGCCGAGATCGTCGCCTGGCGCGACTGGCTGGAGCGGCACGGCGTCACCCAGCCCTTCAAGCAGGCCCACCGCGAGGTGTACCTGCTGACAGACGCCGAGCGCACGACGGCGACGTACTCCAACCGCTTCGCCGCCCACGTCCTGCGCCAGCACCAGTTCCACTCCCTGGCCGCGATCCGGGGCTGGCACAACAAGCTGCGCCTGGCCGTCGACGACGAGGCGCCGCCCGCCGTACGGGAACTGCCCCCATGGGGTCTGCGCGCCGAGTACTGGATCACGGGCGACGGCGGCGAGGACTACGACGACATCACCGACTCGGGCAGCTTCCTGCGTCTGCGCACCGACCAGGTCCGCTTCTACCCGATCGGCGCCCCGCACAACTCGGCGCACTGCTGCGGCGGTGAGTACCGCATGTGGCTGCGCGACGGCACCGACCCGGTCGAGCCGCTGCCCCTGACGGACATCCCGCCCCTGGTCCTCTCCGAAGTCCTGCGCGACGTGGACCTGTTCGTCGGCGTGGCGAGCGTCGGCAACGACCCGACATGGCAGGACGGGGGCCCCGACGGACGCTTCCGCGAGTACTGGACGTCGTACGGCTTCGGCGAACTGGGCGCGAGCGCGGAGACCCGCCGGGGGCTGCTCCAACGCCTGATACCGCGGCTGAAGATCGCCGACCGCTGCACGATCGAGGGCCGCTTCCTGCATGTGAAGGGCGAGCGGCACACGTACAAGATCCACCTCGGCTCGGGCAACATCCTCATGACCCCGGACGACCGGTATCTGTGCATCGTCCCCAAGTCCGACGTGGCCGCTCCGCAAGCCGGTTACCTGCCGTACGAGGGCGACCGGATGCTGGCGGTGATCCTCAGCAAGGCGATGATGCTGGCCGACGACACGAGGATCACGGACCCGACGATCCTGAGTCAGTTGTAGCTGCCGGGCGGCGAAGGCGGCCGGAGAGGCTCAGCTGCCCTTCGGCCGGCCTGCCTTCAGGACCTCCGCGACGTCGAGGGTGACCTGTGCCCCGATGGAATCGGGCAGGGTGACCATGGCCGTCAGCGAGATGTCGTCGTGCGGCTGCTGCCCGACAGCTGCTGTGGACATCGGTGCCTCCTGTGGGTGGTGCCGAGAGCATCATCGTAGGCCGAGCACAACCGGTGTGCCTGAACGATCACGTTCACCCGAACGGGTGTCCGCACACCAGAGGGCCCCGCTCCCACCGGAAACGGGACCCTCACAGCAGTACCGCACAGGACCTCAGAAGCGGCGCGTGATCAGCGCCTTCTTCACCTCGGCGATGGCCTTCGTGACCTCGATACCGCGCGGGCAGGCGTCCGTGCAGTTGAAGGTCGTGCGGCAGCGCCAGACGCCGTCCTTGTCGTTCAGGATCTCCAGCCGCTGCTCGCCGGCCTCGTCACGCGAGTCGAAGATGAAGCGGTGCGCGTTGACGATGGC
>CBFGZZ010000077.1:0-28110 GCA_965653385.1 uncultured Streptomyces sp.
CGCCTCAGCTGCCGCGCTGCTGGAGGTGGCCCGGCCGCTGCGGGAGGCCGGGGCTGACCTGGAGACCGAGTACAGTCGCAGCCTCGAACACGCCCGGGAGCTCGCCCGGGACGCCGGGGAGCGGGGCCGGGTGGTGCTCGCCGTCGGCGGCGACGGCATCGCCGGCGGCATCGGTGGCGCCCTCAGCGGCACGGACGCGCTGCTCGGCCTCGTCCCGGCCGGCCGCGGCAACGACTTCGCACGGGCGCTGGACCTGCCCACCGACCCGGAAGCCCTCGCGCAGGTGCTGCTCCACCACGAGCCCCGGCGGGTCGACACCATCGAGGTCGAATCGGCCGTCCACCACCGCACGGTGGTCCTCGGCAGCGTGTACGCCGGCGTCGACGCACTGGCCAACCGCCACGCCAACAACGCCACCCTGCTGCGCGGCGCCGCCTCCTACTACGCGGGCGGTCTGCGCGCCGTCACCACCTGGCGCGCAGCCCGCTACCGGGTCACCGTCGACGGCCAGGAACACCCGCACACCGGCTACACGGTCGTGGCCGCCAACTCCGGCTACTACGGTTCCGGCCGCCACATCGCCCCCGACGCCCGCGTGGACGACGGTCTGCTCGACATCGTGCTGATCCGCGAGGCGCCGCGCCGGCTGTTCTTCTCCCTGATGAACGACCTCAAGACGGGCGCTCACGTGCACCGCCCCCAGGTCCGGATCCTGCGCGGCAAGGAGATCCGTATCGCGGCCGACCGCGCGGTGCCCTACGGAGCGGACGGCGAGGTCGAGGCGACCCTCCCGGTCACGGTCAGGGTCCTGCCGGGAGCACTGCGCGTCCTGTCCTGACCCCGGCCCGCAGGTCGTTCGACGGCGGCCGGGTCATGTGCCATGCCCCGGCCGCTCAACTGCCGTCCATCGGCATCCGCGGCCGCGCCGCCTGAAACTGCTGCGAGGTGACGTTGCCGCGATCGGCCTCGGCCTGGACGAGGAGCGAGAGCAACTCGGCCACCTTCAGTCCTGCCTCGGCGGGATGCCGCAGCACCTTGGTGGGTTCGATCCGATAGGTGTTGGTGCGCCCCTCGCGGGTGTGCGACAGGTACCCCTCCCGCTCCAGATCAGAAATGATCTTCTGAACGGCACGCTCGGTGAGGCGGCAGTGCGCGGCGATGTGCCGGATACGCACGTTCGGATTGTCGGCGATGGCCGCCAGCACCCGGGCATGGTTGGTGAGGAACGTCCATCCAGTGTGCGGCTCAGGGACTCCGTCCATGGACCAACCCTACGACTGAGTGTTCACGTATACAAAAACACGCACTGCATTTCATGTATCGGTTGACGTGTTCGGCCGTTCGGGTTCACTCTGGTACGGACGACGGGGAAGCAGCACCTGAGGGAGAGGCGGTCATGCCGGAGCTCGCGTCCTCTGCACAACCCCCGGACGGGGGTGCTGCCGATCGTGCGACCGTGGGCACACCAGCGGTGAGCCCGCTGTACGCGCTGGTCACCACCGCCCGCCCGGACGGTGACCGACTGCTGGTGAAGGTCTCCGGGGAACTCGACCTCGACGCCAGCGAGCGCTTCCGAGCCGTCCTGCGCGAAGCCCTGAGCCGCTCGGTCCGCGGCATCGACCTGGATCTCGAGGACGTCTCCTTCTGCGACTGCTCCACCCTCAACGTCCTGCTCCACCTGCGCCACCGAGCCCTGGAGCGGTCCAAGACGGTCGTCGTCCACTCCTCCAGTGCGGCGGTCGACCGCCTGCTCACCCTGACCGGTACGCGCCCGCTGTTCGGCGGCGGGGCCCCGGACGGGGAAGCGGCGACAACCGTGCGGTTCCGGGACACCGCCCAGGACGGGGACCCGGACGAGGAAGCCTTCGAGGACGACCATCAGGATCTGCGGATCGAGGTCGCCCAACTGCGAAGGGCCATGCAGACCCGGCCGACCATCGACCTGGCCCGCGGCATCCTCATGGCCTCCTTCAGCCTCAGCTCCGACGAGGCCTGGACGGTCCTGGTCACGGCCTCCCAGAACACCAACACCAAACTGCACTCCCTCGCCGGCGACCTCGTCACCGCGGTCAAGGGCGACGCCCTGCCCGACGAGGTGCAGGAACATCTGTCGGCCGCGGTCGCCAGGGTCGGCTCCCTGGCTCCCGAGGAGTGAGGCGACACCCCGCACGGCGGGGTTGCGTCGCGCGGCGGCGCACCGGCAGGGTTCGGATGTGCCCACCTTGCTGATCGTGCATCACACACCGTCACCCAACTGCCAGGCCCTGCTCGAAGCCGTCATCTCCGGTGCGACCGCGCCGGAGATCGAGAACGTCGACGTCGTGCGGCGGTCGGCGCTTTCGGCCACCGCCTCCGACGTGCTCGCCGCCGACGGCTACCTCCTCGGCACCCCGGCGAACCTCGGCTACATCTCCGGTGCCCTCAAGCATTTCTTCGACCAGGTCTACTACCCGTGCCTGGACGCCACACAGGGCCGGCCCTTCGGCTACTACGTGCACGGCGGCAGCGACGTCACCGGGGCGGTACGCGCGATCGAGTCGATCACGACGGGCCTCGGCTGGCGCCGCACGGCGAAACCGGTGACCGTCACGGGCGGACCCGCCAAGACCGACACCGAGGCGTGCTGGGAGCTGGGAGCCACGCTCGCCGCCGGCCTGATGGACTGACCTGGGACGCAACGCCCCGTCCCCACCAGCGTGTTTACCCTCGCTGTGAGAAATCTCTGTGAATCCGTGAGGCGTTTGAACACCACGCGGCCCGTCTCCGTATAGGACCGGGGGATTTTCATGCCCTGACCGACCACGAGGCGTAGGAGTACTTCCTTGGGACGCAGCACGCGAAGACGCCCCACGGGCGCACGGCGCGCGACCTTTGCAGCGGTCGCGCTGATGTTGGGCGGCGGCGGCCTGGTTGCGGCCAACGTCTATGCCTCCGCGACCGAGGACGGCGGCACGGACCCCGTCAAGACGCTGTCCTCACCGGCCGGCACGATCGACTGCCCGGACGTGGGCAGCGAACTGACGGCGGTGCCCGACACGGCGAAGGAGGACGTCGCCAAGGAACTCGCCCTCCTGGACCAGCAGATCGCCGACGCCTACCAGCGGTTGCAGAAGTCGGCCCAGGCCATCCAGCAGGACGCCGGCTTCGCCGACAACGCGATCATGAATCCGCTGAAGGACAAGCGCGCCGCGACGATCGAGCGGATCGCCATCGCCGTCGACCGCACGGGGGACCGGCCCCAGGGCCTGGAGGCCCTCGCCTCGTGCACCCTGCGTGCCGCCGACAACGGCACCGGTGACGACCAGAACGGCGACGACCAGAACGGCGGCGACAACCAGAAGGGCGACGGCGCGGACCAGGGCGGGCAGCAGCCCGGCAACGGCGGGCAGGCGGGCAACGGCCCGGTCGCCGCGGACTTCGCGGACATCAAGACCGTACAGCCGAACGTGGCCGCCCCGGCCCTCCAGAAGGGCGCCTCCCGAGGCACCTTCGCCACCAGCTGCGGCGTGAACGAGAACGGCCTGTTCAACTCCGACAACATCATCGCGGCGCCCGGCGTCTCCAACGGCGCCCACCACTTCCACGACTACATCGGCAACCAGTCCAACAACGCCTTCGCCAGCGACGAGGACCTGGCGAACGCCGAGACGACCTGCGTCGACCAGGGCGACAAGTCCACGTACTACTGGCCTGTGATCCGCCTTCAGAACGGCACCCAGGAACAGGACGCCAACTCGCCCGGCGGCGGTATCGAGGGCAACGCCGGCGAGATCGTCACCCCCAAGGAAGTGACGCTGACCTTCGTCGGCAACCCGCGCGGCAAGGTCACCGAGATGCCGCGGCTGCTGCGCATCATCACCGGCGACGCCAAGGCGTTCGTCAACGGCACCGCCAACGCCAACGCCTCCTGGAGCTGCACCGGCTTCGAGGACCGGCAGCTGAAGGACAAGTACCCGCTGTGCCCGCAGGGCAGCGACGTGGTGCGCACCTTCAAGTTCCAGAGCTGCTGGGACGGTCAGAACATCGACAGCGCCAACCACCGCACCCACGTGGCGTTCGCGGCGGCCGACGGCGGCTGCCCGAGCGGCTTCGAGCCCATCCCGCAGCTGGTGCAGCGGATCGTGTACGACATCGACGCGCCGAGCCTGAAGGACGGTGGCCGGACCACCCCGCTGTTCGCGGTGGACTCCTTCCCCGAGCAGCTGCACAAGCCGGTCACCGACCACGGCGACTTCATCAACGTCTTCGACGAGGACCTGATGCGCGAGATGGTCGACTGCATCAACGAGGGCCGTGAGTGCGGCGTCGGCGCCGACGACGGCGGCGACCCGGGCCAGGAGGAGCCGACCCAGCCGCCGACCGAGGCGCCCACCACCCCGCCGGCCGACGACGACGCCGAGCCCGGCGACGGGGGCGACAAGCCGACCGACGCCCCGGCGACCGAGCAGCCCGCCACGCAGACGCCCGCGCCCGAGGCGCCCAGGACCGACGAGCCCGAGGCCGAGACGCCCGCGACCGACCCGGCGAAGGACGACAAGCCCACCGTGTCGAGCACGGTGGCGCCCAAGGCCTACGGCACCCCGTCGGCCACCGCGGACGCCGACGCGCAGGCACAGGACGGCTCGAAGGACGACGGCGCCGGTGCCGACGCGGGCAGCACTCCGGCGCAGACGCAGCCCGCCGCGGGCGGCGAGCAGTCCGGCGGCGGTTCGGGTACGGAGCCGCAGGCGGTCGGTGACCTCGCCGAGACGGGCACCACGCTGTGGCCGGCCGCGGCCGGAGCCGTGCTCCTCATGGCCGGCTTCCTGCTGCTGATGCGCACGAGGCGGCGCGCCGGCTGACGGTGAGCGGACGCCACGACGGCACCTGATCTCCAAACGTGCCCCTGGGGGCCCGGACTGGTCGTTCCAGTCCGGGTCCTCTCGGTTTCCGGGGCGTCAGCCGAGGCCGCCGTCGGGGGTGATTTCGGCAGGTTCCCGGATCGGCGGATCACGGCGTGGGGATGCCCGCCGGGCGGGCCGGACGACCGAGGCGGACCGGGACGCCGGGGGAGTAGAGGACGCTGGCCGGGGCGCCGCTCGGGGCGGGCAGGCCGGCCGCCGTCACGAGGTTCTCCTCGCAGGTGATCAGCTCGGCGCGGTACAGCGGCCAGCGAGGGTGGTGGTTGGGCAGGTACGCCAGCGGCTCGGGCCCGCCGAAGAAGGCGTTGTGCATGCCCCAGCGGGCGGTGAGGAAGTGTTCCAACCCGGTGGGTTCCTCGATGCGTTCACCGGTCCGTACGGTGATGCGACTGGAAGCGCCGCGCGGACCGGGCCAGCGCCGCGAGCTGGTGTACGTGACGGTGTCGCCGGCCCTGCGGACGGCCATCCGGGACCACAGGTACGGCAGCCGGAAGCCCGCGCGCCCCATCACGACCGGGATCAGCCGCGAGGCGTCCATCGACCGGAACACCACGCCGCGCCGTCCGTGCGAGTCCACGGAGTACAGGCGCACGTTGGTCTCGGGAAACGTCCCGAGATACGGCACCCCGGGCAGCCGCAGCCAGCCGACCCGATGCATCCGGAACGCGACGAGCCCGACGTACGTGACCCCGTCATGCGTGTCCGGGACGGTCCCCCTCGGCAACAGCCCCGCCACGTCCTCCGGTTCGACGGCCCAGTGGACGAAGGCGAGGTCGAGCCACTGCTGGGTGAGCAGGGGCGTGCGTATCGCGGAGGGGGCGTCCGGGGTGACGGGAGCGGGATTCGGCATCAGGTCAGGATGGCAGTCCCCGATAGCGGGCGGCGACCCCGGTCAGATACCCGCGCAGCATCGACTTGGCCTCGTCGAGGAGGCCCGGGTCGCCCACGGGGTCACGACGGAACGCCTCCTGCGAGAGCGCGTCGGCGGCGAGGACCGCGGCATGGCAGGCACGGGCGAGGGCCTCGTCGTCCCGGGCGAGGCCGAGAGCGAGCAGGACGCGCCGGACGCCGTCCGCCATGCGGCGTTTGTGCGCACGGTCCGCGGCGCGGGTCCGCTCGGTCAGGCCGCTGCCGAACCACAGGGCCCTGAAGCCGTGCTCGGTCCGGTAGACCGCGGCGAAGGCGTCGATGAGCACACCGACCGGGTCGTCCCACCGCTCGGCCTCCGCTGCCCGGACCAGGTCGTCCATCGCGCTCTCCAGCCGGGCGAAGTAGCCGGCCGCCAGGGCGTCCACGATCGCGTCCCGGTCGGGCAGGTACTGGTACAGCGAACCGACCGAGACCTCCGCCTCCGCCGCGATACGGGTCGTCGTCAGGGCCTGGACCCCCTCGCTGACCAGGACCCGCTCCGCGGCCTCCAGGACGCGGGCCAGCCGTGCCCTGCTGCGCGCCTGCTGCGGAGTGCGGCGCAGGGCGACCTGCCAGGCGCCCTCGCCCGGCTGCGTGACGGGATCGCCCATGTGCCGCCTCCCAAACCTGAACGTGACTTTGTTTCAGGTTTACGTTACCGTCGCGTACATGACCGACTCAACCTCGGCGCTGGGTCAGGAGCGCGCCGCTGTGGCCGAAGCGAGCCGTCGACTGGGGGCCGAGGGGCTGCTCATCGGCACGGCCGGCAACGTCAGCATGCGGGTCGACGACCGGGTCGCGATCACGGCGACCGGCGCGGTGCTCGCCGAACTGACGGCCGACCAGGTGACCGTCGTGGACCTCGACGGAGACGTCGTGGCCGGGACGCTCGCACCCACCTCGGAACTCGACCTGCACCTGGGCGTCTACCGCCGTTACGGCGCGGGCGCGGTCGTCCACACCCACGCGCCGCTGGCGACCGCACTCTCCTGCGTCCTCGACGAACTGCCCTGCATCCACTACCAGTTGCTGACCCTGGGCGGCTCGGTGCGCGTGGCCCCGTACGCCACCTTCGGCACCCCGGAACTCGCCGAGTCCGTACTGACCGCGCTGGAGGGCCGCGGCGCCGCACTCATGGCCAGCCACGGAGCCCTCACCCACGCCCCCACGCTGGACAAGGCGGTCGAGCACGCGCTGCTCCTGGAGTGGGCGTGCGGGGTGTACCAGCACGCGGCCGCCCTCGGAGAGCCCCGGGTCCTGGACGAGCAACAGCAACTCGCGGTGATCGAGGCGGCGCTCGCCCGGAACTACGGCACCACCCACCCCGTACCACCCGTGCAGGAGGGAAACCGATGAAGGTCGTCACGCTGGGAGTGCATGTGCTGGACGTGCTGGTGCGGCCGGTCGAGGCCATACCCGAGGGGCAGGGCGCCACCCTGGTCGAGGACATCAGGATGACCGCCGCCGGGACGGCCGGCGGCACTGCCCTCACCCTCGCCAAACTCGGCGCCTTGGTCAGCAGCGCCGGCGCCATCGGATCCGACCCCACCGGCGACATGCTGGTCCAACTCCTGGGCGCGGCCGGCATCGACACCCGCTTCCTGGTCCGCCGCACGGACACCCCCACCTCCGCGAGCGTCCTCCCGATCCGCCCCAACGGCGACCGGCCCTCACTCCACCTGCTCGGCGCCAACATCACCTACGGCCCCGACGACGTGCCCTGGGACGCGCTCGCCGAAGCGGACCACCTCCACCTCGGCGGCCCCGAACTGATCGGCGCCGACACCGCCACGCGCATCCTGTCGTACGCCAAGGAACACGGCGTGATCACCTCGGTGGACCTTCTCGCGCCCGGCGCGCTCGGCAGCTTCGAGCAGATCGAGTCCCTCCTGCCCTTCGTCGACCACATGCTGCCCAACGAGGACCAGGTCCTCGGCTTCACCGGCGAGGACGACCTCGTCAGGGGCGCGCAGAAGCTCCTCGCCGCCGGGGCCGGCCTCGTCGCGGTCACCCGCGGCGGCGACGGCGCCCTGCTGGTCACCCCGGAGGGCACCGAGAAGGTCCCCGCCTTCGCGATCGACGTCGTGGACACCACCGGCTGCGGCGACGCGTTCTCG
Source organism: uncultured Streptomyces sp. (assembly GCA_965653385.1). Taxonomy (GTDB): domain Bacteria; phylum Actinomycetota; class Actinomycetes; order Streptomycetales; family Streptomycetaceae; genus Streptomyces. Next base: position 7,928 of record CBFGZZ010000077.1, read on the forward strand.
GCCGGGTTCGTCCGCGGCACGGGCCTGGGCCGCACCCCGTACGACTCGGCGGTCCTCGGCTCCGCCGCGGCGGCCCTGGTGGCCCAGGGCCTGGGCAGCGATCACGGGGACTTCGACCTCGCCGCCGCCGACGCCTTCGCCGCGGCCCACAAGCCCCGCTGACGATGACGGACTTCGACGCGAGCGAGCGGCTGATCTGGGCCGGCCGAGCAGCCGCCTACGCCCGCAGCTATGCCCGGCTCTGTGCCCATCCGGTACCGCGGCTGCTCGACGCCGCTCGCGTCGGGCCTGACGTGCGGGTGCTGGACGTGGGCACGGGACCGGGTACGGTCGCGGCCGCCGCAAGTGCCCGCGGCGCCAAGGTCACCGCCGTGGACGCGGAGCCGACCATGGTCGAGCTGGCCGCACGGGCCGTACCGACGGCCGACGTCCGACTGGCGGTGCTCCCCGAACTCCCTTTCAGCGACGGTGAGTTCGATGCGGTGGTGGCCAACTTCGTGCTGAACCACGTGGGTTGTCCCCAGGTCGCCCTCGCCGAACTGCGCCGCGTCCTCGCACCGAACGGCCGGATCGCCCTGACGATCTGGGCGGCTCCGCCGGCACCGGGCCAGACGCTGCTCGGCCGCGCGATCCGGGCGGCGGGCGCGGTACGTCCACCGCAACTGCCCGCGGGACTGGCCCCCGAGGACGACTTCTCCCGCGACGAGAGCGGCCTGACCGGCCTGATGACGGCGGCGGGACTGCGCGAGGCGGCCTGCGAGACCCTGCGCTGGGACCACCACACCGACGCCGCCGAGTGGTGGACCGGTCCCGCGGCGGGCGTGGCCTGCGGAGGCCGGATCGTGCAGAGCCAGACACCCCGGACGCGTGCGGAGATCAAGCGCCACTTCGACCTTCTCAGCGCGGAGTTCACCGACCAAAGCGGCCGACTGGCGCTGCCCCACATGGCCCTGCTCGCCCGAGCGCGCCGCTGAGCAGTACGCGTCACCGTTCGGGTCGACATGGACCTTCCCGGCGTAGCCGCGACGAAGCCAGGGCATCTCTGAGTCGTGGCATCGGGATTCTTGCATGTACCGACCTGGGCCCAGGCCGTGGCATTGGCCGGAGGATTTCTTGTATTCGGGGCGAGCGGACTGCTCGCACGCCCCTGGATTCGCCGGAGATTCGAAGACGATTCCGAACACAATGACCGTGTCACCTTCCTGGTCGAGGTCGTGGGGGTCTTCTACGCGCTGCTGGTCGGACTGGTCGCGGTCGGCGCGTACGACCACTACGTGGAGGTGAAACGGCTGGTGAACCAGGAGGCGTCACAGCTCACCACCGTCTATCGCGCCGCACAGTCCTTTCCCAACAGCCGCCGATGCAGGCTCCAGTCGCAGATGCGCAATTACGCCGAGAACGTGATCGACGACGTCTGGCCGAAGCAGAGGCAGGGCGAGATCGAGGAGGACCAGGGCAGGCTGGACGCGGTGTTCGAATCGCTCATGTTCTACGAGCCGCGAAATGCCCAGGAATCCAACGCCCAGTCCGTCATGCTGGAAGCGTTCAACGACTACAACAACCTTCGCCGTGAACGACAGGGAGAGGTGGAGATCGGGTTGTTGCCCGTTCTCTACGTCGTCCTGTTCCTCGGCGCGACCGTGACCATCGCGGCGACCTGGGCGCTCGTCGGCGTCAGAATGATCGACCACCTGGCCATCACCGGCCTCCTGTCGCTCTTCATCGGCGTCTTCCTGTCCCTGATCGTCGCCCTGGACTTCCCCCTCCAGGACAGCAACTCGATCCCGCCCAAACCCTGGACGGTCGCCCTCACCAAGGGAATGGGAGTCCCCGCCGACGGCGAGAAGCAGGTCGGCACCTACTTCGGCGCCTCCACGGCCGACCGCGTCCCGGGCTGCCTCCTGAACGTGTCCGACTACGTCTCGTTCGCCAGCTCGGAGCAACTCCCCGAGTGAGGAAACCGGGAGCACCGATGCCGGACGAACGCCGTACACGCCTGACCCGTACCGCAGTGACGGCGGCCCTGATCATCCTCCTCAGCCTGGCCCCGACCGCCTGCGCGAACACGTCCCCGGACCGGGAACGCACGACGATCACGGTGGCGGCGGTCGACTTCATGCGCGACGTCGACAAGCTCGTCGACGACTTCGAGCGACAACACCCCGACACACACGTCGACTTCGTGTTCCTGCCCGAGAACACCCTGCGGGAAAGGGTGCCCAAGGACATCGCCTCCGAGGCCGGCCACTACGACGTCGTCGCCATCGGCCCGTACGAGGCCCCGATCTGGGCGTCGCGAGGATGGCTGACCCGCCTCGACGGATACGCCGCCCAAGGCGACTACGACATGGGGGACTTCATCCCCACGGTGCGCAAGTCGCTGTCGTACAACGGCGGCCAGTACGCCGTGCCGTACTACGGCGAGTCGTCCTTCCTCATGTACCGCAAGGACCTCTTGGCGAAGGCCGACCTGACCATGCCGACGAAACCGACCTGGCCGCAGGTCGCCGCCCTGGCGGCGAAACTGCACGACCCCGGGCACGGCGTCGCCGGGATCTGCCTGCGCGGCGGCCCCGGCTGGGGCAACCTCCTGATGCCGTTGAACACGGTGATCCTCACCTTCGGAGGCCGCTGGTACGACGAGCACTGGAACCCCCGGCTCACCTCCCCCGAGACGAAGGCGGCGGTGCGTTTCTACGTCGACCTGATCCGCCGCCACGGCCAGCCCCGCGCCGCCGAATCCGGGCCCGCCGAGTGCCTGGCGACCATGCGCCAGGGCAGGGCGGCCATGTGGTACGACAGCACAGCCCTCGCCGGCAGTCTGGAGGACCCCAGCCACAGCAAGGTCGCCGGCAAACTCGGCTACGCACCCGCGCCGGTGATGAGCACGGCGCACTCAGGGTGGCTGTGGGCCTGGTCCCTGGCGATCCCGGTCACCGCGAGGAATCCGCACGCGGCATGGGAGTTCGTCTCCTGGGCGACGTCCAAGCGCTACCAGAAGCTGTACGGGAAGAGACTCGGCTGGGTCCGGGTGCCACCCGGCGGCCGACTGTCCACCTACGAGTTGCCCCAGTACCGGAAGGCCACCCGGCCGTTCGTCCGACCGGCCCTCGACGCACTCGACGCCGTGAACCCGACCCACCCCGGCCTCCACGAACAGCCCTGGGTCGGCATGTCCTACGTCGGCATCCCCGAGTACGCGGGCCTCGGCAACCGCGTCTCCGCCGAGATCTCCGCGGCCATCGCGGGCCGCCAGTCCGTCGACGAGGCGCTCGCCAGGTCCCAGGTCTTCGCGCGGGATGTGGTCGAGGGTGGTGGTTATCTGGAGTAGGACAGGCTGTGGGACCCGGGGGCGGGGGGCGAGAACGAGAGCCTCTGTACAGCGTTCCGCCCTGTGTATTACCTTGCGGCCGGAATCGGGTCCGTCAGCGCGCTGGTGGCTGGGTAGCGTGTCTCCTCGACATGCCCGATGGAGACCGAGTGTCCTACCGCTCCCTGCTACGCGTAGCAGGCGCCGCCTTCTTCCCCCTGGGATTCCTGGCCCGACTCCCTTATGCGTCCTCCGCCCTTTCCACGCTGATCCTGCTTCAGGCATCGACTCACAGCTACGCCTTCGCCGGCCTCGCCAGTGCGGCGCAGAGCATCGCCATCGCGGTGGGCGGACCCGTGGTCGGGGCCCTGGCCGACCGCCACGGACACCGGACCGTCGGCGTCGTCGCCGCAGTCGCCAACTTCACCGCCTGGGCCGCCCTGTTGGCGGCGAGCCACGGAACCCGGCCGACCATGCTGCTCACGGCCACCGCGGTGGGGCTCACCCAGCCCCAGGTAGGCCCGCTCGTGCGCGTGCACTGGTCCCGGCTCGTCCGCGCGCGGGGCGAACGGCATCTGCTGTCCGCGGCCCTGGCCTACGAGGCGTCCGCCGACGAGGTCAGCTTCGTCGCCGGGCCGGCCGTCGTAGGACTGCTGGCCGCGGCCGACCCGGTCGCACCCGCCGTGCTGACGATGCTCCTGATCGCGGCCGCCACCCTGCCCTTCGCCCTGCTCTGCGCCGACCACGACGGTCCACGGCGGCCCTCGCAGGACCACCGCAGGCCGCATCTGCCCGGGCGCCCCCTGGCCGTCATGTTCCTGGCCATGGCAGCGATGGGCGTGGTCTTCGGCGCGGTCCAGACCGCCGTCACGGTGTACGCCGACCGCATCGGGCAGCCCGGCGCATCCGGGCTCGTGTACGCCGAGTTCGGGATCGGCAGCGCCCTGGCCGGGGCCGCCTGTGTCCGGCTGCCGGCGCGGTTCTCGCTGCGCGCCCGCTACGTCACGTTCGCCGTGCTGCTCTTCGTGGGCACGCTCGTGCTGTTCGTCGGTGCACGGCTGGTCTCCCTGCCCGCCGCCGTCGCCGTGGCCGGCTGCACCGTCGCGCCGTACATGATCAGCCTCTACGCGCTGACCGAACGGCTCGCCCCACCCGAGCGGGCCGCGGTCGCCATGACCGTCCTGTGCGGCGGCGGCCCCCTCGGGGTGGCGGCCGGCCAGGGCGTGTCCGGCGCCCTCGCGGAGGCTCATGGGACGTACGGCGCGCTCCTGGTGGCGGTTGCCGGCGCGGCCGGTGCGCTGCTCCTCGCGGTCGCGGTCGCCATGGCCGATCGGGGGCGCGAGGTCTGGATCATCGACAGCGTTCCCGCGCCCCGCCCCTCGCGCCGCTGACGCTAACCGTGCAGCTCGCGGTAGGCGGCGACCGCCCCCGAATGCAGAGGCACCACCCCCGTGGAGATCAGGCTACGGGCGTCGAGGAACTGGGTGCCGAGAGCCGTGGTGGGGACGAGCCGCGCGGCCCGGCGCACCAGGACGTGGGTGAGGGCGGCGGCGACGGGCGCCGGCAGGTCGGGACGGCACAGAAGCAGGTTGGCGACGCCGATGGTGGTCACCTCGGGCATGCCGCGGTACGCCCCGGCCGGCACCGTCACCGCCTCGAGTCCCGATCCCGACCGCTCCGTGCCGGCTCGCAGCCGGGGCAGCAGCCCGGCCAGCGGCAGCAGACGGATGCCGGGCCGGACGTCGAGGCCGGACAGCACCGGCAGCGGTACGCCGCCCGCGACCAACAGGGCGTCGACGGAGCCGTCCGCCACCGCACGCGCCGCCTGCGGCATCAGCAGATGCCGGACGCGGACGTCGGTGCCCGGCGTCAACCCCGCCGCCCGCAGCAGACGGTCGCCGAGCACGGCGCCGCCGGACGCGGGCGCACCCAGCGAGACGGTGCGCCCCGCGAGGTCGGCGACCGTACGGATCGGTGCGTCGGCGCGGACGGCCAGCTGGACGTAGTTCTCGTAGACCCGGCCGATCGCACGCAGCGGGACGCGTCGGCCGAACGGCGCGGAACCGGCGTACGCCGCCCACGCGATGTCGGCCAGCGCCAGCGCCACGTCGGCCCGACGCTCCCGCACCAGCCGTACGTTGGCCACGCTGCCCTCGCTGCGGAGCACCTCGCAGGACAGCCTCGGGTAGGCCCGCGTCACCTGGTCGGCGAGCAGCTGACCGAAGGCCGCGTAGAAGCCGTCGGACTCGCCGGTCGCGATCCGCAGCCGGCCCTCGGGGCCACGGTCCGTGTGCCGGGCGTCGGCCGTCCCCGCACCGGCGAGCAGGGCCGTGCAGGCCGTGCCGAGGGCGGCGCGCAGCGCGGTGCGGCGGGCGGGCCCGGTCATGCCGCAGACCCTTTCGGACCGGACGCCCCGTGCTCGGCGCGCGGGAGCACCACCCGCACCCGCAGCCCGTGCGGCTCGGCCGCCTCGAATTCGACGCGCCCGCCCCGGCCGGCCACCAGCTGCTCGGCGATGGCCAGACCGAGCCCGCTGCCGCGCACCTCGCGGTGACGTTCCGAGCGCCAGAAGCGGACGCCCGCCTGCGGGAGTTCCCCTTCGGCGAGGCCCGGCCCGTCGTCCCGTACCTCGAACACCGCCTCCGGGCCCTCGGCGAAACAGCGCGTCCGGACGCGGGCGCCGATCCCCGCGTACTTGATCGCGTTGTCGAGCAGGATGTCGGCCAACTGGGCCAGTTCGCCCTCCGTACAGGTCGTCAGGACGGCCGGGCCGGGGGAGAACTCCAGGTGGACACCCGCCTGTTCGGCCACCGGGTGCCACATCCGGGTCTGGGCGGCGGCGACCGCGGTCGCGTCGCAGCACGCCTCCCGCTCGTCCGTCACGGCCAGTTCGCCGGCGCGGTGTTCGGCGTGGGCCAGGGCGAGCAGATCGTCCAGGAGGTGCTCCATGCGTTCGAGCTCGGCGGTCACGCCCGTGTAGGTGCGGGTGGCGGAGTCGGGCAGGCGGGGCTGGAGCGAGTCGATGCGCAGGCGCAGGGCGGCCAGCGGGTTGCGCAGTTGGTGCGAGGTGTCCGCGACCAGGCGGCGCTGCTGCTCCAGTGCGGTGGACACGGCGTCGGCCATGCGGTTGAAGCCGGTGGCCAGCTGGCGCAGTTCGGGCGGTCCGCCCTCCCGGGCATGCTCGGCGGGCAGCCCGGCCGCGAGCGCGCCGACCGCGCGGTCGAGGCGGTGCAGGGGCCGTACGACCCACCGGGTGGCGGCGCGGGCGAGCAGCAGACAGGCCACGGCGAACAGGCCCGCGCCGGCCAGGACCAGCGCCCAGCGCAGCGCGATGTCGTCGGCCGCTGCCCGCACCGAGGCCCGCAGCACCACGGCGCCGGACACCCGCGTGCCGCTGCCCACCGGTCGGGCGAGCAGCTTTTCGCCGCGGGACCAGGGGCGCAGCGTCCCCCCGGGCGCGACCGGCTGGTTGCGCAACGCAGCGTCGACCAGGCGGGCGACGGCCGGGTCCGCGGCGCGCAGGCCGCCGGTCTGCGCCACCGGGGCGCGGCGGGCGTCGACGACCACCTCGGCCTCGCCGTACAGCTCGGTGTACCGGGTGACCTCGGCGGTCAGCGCGCCGGTGTCGCCGCTGAGGGCCACCTGCTCGGCCAGCCCCGCGAAGCGGTTCAGGTCGGCGGTGCGGGACGCGACGAGCTGCTCGGTGCGCTGGGTGGCGGTGACGCCGAGCAGCGGGACGGCGAAGCCGGCCACCGCCAGCACGGCGAAGGCCAGGACGACGGTCAGTACCCGGGTACGCATGGGAGATCCCCGGCCCGCTCAGCCGCCGAACCGGTAGCCGAAGCCGCGGATCGTGGTCAGTACCTCGGGGCGGCCGATCTTGGCCCGCAGCTGGGTGAGATGGACATCGAGCGAACGGGACACCGCCAGGTAGGCATCGCCCCACACCTCGTCCATCAGCTGCTGGCGGCTGACCGCCGTACCGGCCCTGGCCGCCAGCGCGGCGAGGACCGCGAACTCCTTGGTGGTCAGCCGCACCTCGGCCCCGCCGACCGTCACCCGGCGCGCGTCGAGGTCGACCACGACGTCCTCGGCGCGGACCGTGCGCGGCGCCGGAGCGGCCGCTGTCGCGGCGGCCGTCTTGGCGCGGCGGGTGACGGCCTCGATCCGGGCCAGCAGCTCGGCCAGCCGAACCGGCTTGACCAGGTAGTCGTCGGCGCCCAGCCGCAGGCCGCGCACCACCGACCGCTCGTCGCCCCGCGCGGTCAGCACCACCACCGGAAGGCCGCTCACCGCCCGCAGCTTGCGCAGCACCTCCAGCCCGTCCAGATCGGGCAGGCCGAGGTCGAGCAGCAGCAGGTCGGCCTGCCGGTGGCGGACGAGGACCTCCTCGCCGCGCCGCACCCGACTGGGCAGATGACCGTGCTCGTACAGGGCCTCGGTGAGGGCGTCGGCCACCCCGTCGTCGTCCTCGGCCAGCAACACGCGCACGGTCGTCGCCTCCTTCCGTCAGTGATCGCGGGACTCGGTCTCCAGCGGCGATCCGTCGGACGTCTCGCGCATCCGAATGTAGACGAGCAGCGAAATCAGGACGCAGGCGGTGACGTAGTAGAAGTACCAGCTCTCGTGCCCCGCGTTCTTGAACCACAGGGCCACGTACTCGGCCGTCCCACCGAACACGGCCACCGTCAGCGCGTAGGGCAGACCGACGCCCAGCGCCCGGATCGACGTCGGGAACAGCTCCGCCTTCACCACCGCGCTGATCGAGGTGTACAGGGAGCTGACCGCCAGCGGCCCGACCATGAGCAGGAACGCGTACACGGGATCGCTGGTGTGTGACAGCAGCGTCAGCGAGGGCACCACGACCACGGCGCCGAGCACGCCGAACGCGATGAGCATCGGACGCCGACCCACCCGGTCGGACAGCAGCCCCATGACCGGCTGGAGCACCACGAACACCAGCAGCGCGAAGAAGTTGATCCAGGCCGCCGTCGGTTTGGCGATGCCGCTGGTGTTGACCATGAACTTCTGCAGATACGTGGTGTACGTGTAGAAGAACAGCGTGCCGCCCATGGTCAGCCCGACGACGACCAGGCACTGCCGGGGGTACGACAGCAGCATCCGCAGGCTGCCGCGCGCAGGCCCGCCGTCCTGGCCCTCGTCCGCCGCGGCCGCCGCGCGCTCGAAGCTCTCGGACTCGTCCATGCCGCGCCGCAGCCACAGCACCACGATCGCCCCCGCCGCACCCACGACGAACGCGATCCGCCAGCCCCACGCCTCCATCTGCGCGGCGCTGAGCACCTGCTGGAGCACGATCTGCAGGCCGAGCGCGGTCAGCTGGCCGGCGATGAGCGTGACGTACTGGAAACTGGAGTAGTAGCCGCGCCGGCCGGGCGAGGCCACCTCCGACATGTAGGTGGCCGACGTCGAGTACTCACCGCCGACCGACAGCCCCTGGAGCAGCCGCGCGGTCACCAGCAGAACCGGCGCGGCCACCCCGACCGCCCCGTACGACGGCGTCAGCGCCACGATCAGCGAACCCACCGCCATGAGCGTCACCGACAGGGTCAGCGCCGCGCGCCGCCCACGGCGGTCGGCGTAGCGGCCGAGCACCCAGCCGCCGATCGGCCGCATCAGGAAGCCGACGGCGAACACCGCGGCGGTGTTCAGCAGCTGCGCCGTCTGGTCGCCGGACGGAAAGAACGCGGCGGCGAAGTACACGCTGAACGCGGTGTACGCGTACCAGTCGTACCACTCGATCAAGTTGCCGATCGATCCGCGCACGATGTTGCTGACGACCCTGCGCTCACCGCGGCGCGACTCCAGCGCGCTCGCGGGCGTGGTCTGTGTGGCCATCGAAAACTCCCTTGTCTGCGGCCCGGAAGCACACAGAGTCGACGGCACGGCAGGGCCGTTCAACAGGGCGAACGAAGTCCTAACAGTCCCTTAGGGCTGAGGTGGCGGGGGAGGGGCGGTCCGGCCCGGGGCGCACGGTCCGTCGGGACAGCGCGCGGACCCGCCCCTCCCTCCCTCGGACCCCGGGGCGCTGCCCCCGGCACGAGCTCGCCTACCCTGCCGCACGTTGACACGCATCTGTCGACATGCTGCTATGAGCGCTGCTCAGCAGCCCTGCGTCGCATCGCACGCCGCTCGGGCAGCGGATCGACGGCCACCCGACCGAGGGCGGCGCCCAGACCCCAGAGCGAGGACCCATGCCGCAGCGTGCCGCGACCATCGTCGGCGGCGGGATCGGCGGCCTCGCGGCGGCCATCGCCCTGCACCGCCGGGGCTGGCGCGTGGAGGTGCTGGAACGAGCCCCGGCGTTCACCGAGATCGGCGCCGGCATCTCCCTGTGGCCGAACGCGCTGCGCGCGCTTGAGGCGCTCGGCCTGGCCGGCACCGTCCGGGCGCTCGGCGCCGTCGAGGCCACCGGCGGGGTACGCGACCGGCGGGGCCGCTGGCTGTCCCGTACGGACAACGCGGAACTGACCCGCCGCTTCGGCCACCCCCTGGTCGTCCTGCACCGCGCCGACCTCCTACGGGCGCTCGCCGCGGCACTGCCCGCCGACAGCCTGCGGCCGGGCAGCGAGGTGTCCGCCGTCCGCGACGAGGCCGGCGGGGTGATCGTCGAACACCGTGGCGGCGAGTCCCGGGCCGACCTCGTGATCGGCGCCGACGGCCTGCGCAGCGTGGTCCGCTGCGCCCTGTGGCCTGCGGCGGAGGGCCCCCGGTACGCCGGTTACACCGCCTGGCGCATGGTCACCGACCCCCTCGCCGACCCGCCCGCCGAAGGCGCCGCGACCTGGGGCCGCGGCGAGAGGTTCGGCTACACGGCGCTGCCGGGCGGGCGGATGTACTGCTTCGCCACCGCGTCGTTGCCCGCCGCAACGGCCTCCGGTACGTCCGAGCACGCCGAACTGCTGCGCCGGTTCGGGTCCTGGCCCGATCCCGTCCCCGCCCTGCTGGCAGCCGTCCCGCCGGACACGGTGCTCCGACACGACCTGTACGACCTGCCGCCGCTGCCCTCGTTCGCCCACGGTCGCGTCGCGCTGCTGGGCGACGCCGCCCACGCGATGACCCCCAATCTGGGCCAGGGCGCGTGCCAGGCCCTGGAGGACGCGGTCACCCTCGCCCACTGCCTCGACGGCACCCCGGACATCACCGCCGCGCTCACCTCGTACGACAGGCACCGCCGCCCTCGCACCCAGGCCGTCGCCCGCCGCTCCGCCCGCCTCGGCACGGTCGGCCAGCTGTCGTGGCCGCCCGCCGTACTGCTGCGTGACACGGCCGCCCGGCTGACGCCGACGCGGGCCACGCTGCGATCCATGACGCCGATCCTCGGCTGGACCCCGCCCGGCGACCCGGCGACCACGACACGGATCGAGACCCGGAGCGAGGGCCACTGATGCCGGACTGGACGTACCACCCGCTGCGCGGCGCGGCCGCCGCCGTCCTCGGCGAGCGCCGCTCGCAGCGCACCGCGCTGCGGCTGCTGGCCTCGATCGGCTCCCGCCCCGCCGGCGCACGGCTGATCGCCCGGGGCTTCGGCCACCGCCATCCACCGAAGCGGCTCGCCGGCGAGACGGCCGGCGTGCCCCTGACCGTCCGCCTGGGCATATCGGTGCCGCCCTCGCTCGCCCGCGAAACGATCCGCGCCATGCCCCCGCTCGGTGCAGGCGTCGTCGAGGTGTCGCCCGTGTCGGCCGCCGACGTGGAGACCGTACGGCAGGCCGCTGCCGGGCGTTCGATCCCGCTGCTCGTCCGGGCCTGCGACCAGGCGACCGAGGCCGCTCTCAAGCCGCATGTCGACGGGTTCACCGCCGACGACGCCCCGCACGTGGTCCGCGTGTCCGACCCGTCGGTCACCGCCGCGGCGGCCGCGCTCGCCGATCCGGACACCGTCGTACTCGCCCGCCCCGAGGTGCTCGTCGACGCCGGACCCGGCTGGTTCGCACGAGTCACCGAGGCCGCCACGCCCACGGCGCCCGCTCCGCGCCTGCGGGACCTCGGCCGCGACCCGCGCCGCTGGCCCGTCTGGTGGTGGGCGCTGCTCGTCGGGCTCGGCATGACGGGCGCCGGACTCGGCGCCGCGGTGATCACACTCGGGCCGGTGCTGCTCTGGTACGACCGGGACTACCTCGGCATGACCCTGCACGAACTCCATGCCGCCAACCACCACCTCGTGCACTTCCTCCAGCACGACCGGATCACCATGGCCGGCACCATGGTGGCGATCGGCGCCCTCTACACCGGCCTCGCCGTGGGCGGAATCAGACGCGGCTGGCCCTGGGCCCGCGAGGTGTACCTGATCTCGGGGGCGATCGGCTTCCCCACCCTGTTCTACTTCCTGGCCACCGGATTCGTGGAACCCCTGCACACCGCCACCGCCGTCGTGCTGTTCCCGATGTACCTGGCCGCCGTACGCCGGACCCCGCACGCGCCGCGATGGCGCCTCGCGCCCGAAGGGCCGGAGCCGGAGCGGCGGCGGGCGCTGGTCGGCCAGCTGCTGCTCATCGTCACCGGAGCGGGGCTGTTCGCCGGCGGAGCGGTGATCTCGGTGGTCGGTCTGACCGGGGTGTTCGTGCCGAGCGACCTGATCTTCCTGGGCACCAGCAGACCCGTGCTGGAAGCCGTCAACCCACGGCTGGTGCCCTTCGTCGCCCACGACCGGGCGGGCTTCGGCGGCGCGCTGATGTCCGCCGCCGTCGCGATCACGCTGCTCAGCGCGTGGGGCTGGCGACGCGGTGAGAGCTGGGTGTTCTGGACCCTGACCGCGGCGGCGACCGCGGGCTTCCTCCCGGCCGTCGTGGTGCACGGCGCGATCCACTACACCGACTTCCTCCACCTCGCGCCGGTCTACTTCGGCATCGCCCTGACCGGCACCGGCCTGCTGCTCGCGCGTCCGTACCTGTGCGCCGAGGTGTCGACGGGACCCACCGACTGACGAGCCGCCAGACTGGGCTTCATCGCATCGAAGCTGCCTACCGCAGGGGAGAGGGATGGGGCCCGGACAGGACGAAGAGGTGACCGACGCAGCGGCGCTGCCCGCACGGCTGCGGCACGTCTACTGGATCGGCGGCGGCAGCGGAGCCGGGAAGTCGACGATCGCCCGTCGCCTCGCGGACCGCAACGGCTGGCGTCTCTACGCCACCGACGACGTGATGGGGGAGCACGCTCGGCGGACCACACCCCAGGAGGCCCCCTTCCTGCACCGGTTCATGGCCATGGACATGGACGACCGATGGGTGAACCGGTCCCCGGAAGCGATGCTCGACACGTTCCACTGGTATCGCGGCGAGGCCTTCGGCCTGATCGTCGAAGACCTCCTCCGGCTGCCGCAGGAGCCGTGCGTCGTCGTCGAGGGCTTCCGGCTGCTGCCGCACCTCGTGAAACCGCTGCTCGCCGCTCCCGGACACGCCGTCTGGCTCCTGCCCACCCCCGAGTTCCGCCGGACCGTCTTCCGCAGCCGAGCCGCGGCGGGCGAGGGCTTCGTCCGGAACACCAGCGATCCGGCCAAGGCCGCCCGCAACCTCGCCGAACGTGATCAGATGTTCACCAGTCGCCTCCGGACGGAGACCCGCCGCCTCCGACTGCCCGCCATCCAGGTCGAGATCACGATGACGGAGGACGCTCTCGCCGAGCGGGTGGCCACGTTGTTCCTCGACGGACGGCAGGGACGGAAAGCGGAGGGGCAAGCATGAGCGAGTGGCAGCTGACCAGGACGTTTGCCGGCACCGCCGGTGAGGTTCGCTGGGACCGGCTGGGACACCCCGACCGGCCGCCGGTCGTCCTGCTGCACGGCACACCGTTCTCCTCCTACGTCTGGCGCGCCATCGCCCGTTCCCTCGCCCGGGACCACCAGGTCTTCGTCTGGGACATGCCCGGCTACGGCGAGTCGGAGAAGTCCGCGGACCAGGACGTGTCCCTGTCCGCCCAGGGCCGCGTCTTCACCGAACTCCTGAGCCACTGGGGCCTGGAGGAGCCACTCGTCGTCGCGCACGACTTCGGCGGCGCCGTCGCCCTGCGGGCCCACCTGCTGCACGGTGCCCGCTACCAAGCCCTCGCCCTGGTCGACCCGGTGGCTCTGGCGCCGTGGGGGTCCCCGTTCTTCCGGCTCGTCCGCGAGCACGCCGAGGTCTTCGAGCAGTTGCCGCCCTCACTGCACGAGGCCCTCGTCCGTGAGTACGTCGGTTCCGCCAGCGGCCCCGGCCTGCACCCCGCGGTTCTCGACCGGCTCGTCCAGCCCTGGCTGGGCGAGCCCGGCCAAGCGGCCTTCTACCGGCAGATCGCCCAGGCCGACCAGCGCTACACCGACGAGGTCCAGCACCGGTACGCCGAGATCACCGTCCCGACGCTGATCTGCTGGGGCCAGAGCGACACCTGGATTCCGCCGGAGAAGGGGCGGGAGCTCGCCGCCCTGATCCCGGGCGCGCGGCTTGAGCCGATCGCCCACGCGGGTCACCTCGTCCAGGAGGACGCGGCAGCGGAACTCACAGCCGTTCTCATCGCGTTCCTCCACGGCCGGCACGGACGCTGACCCCCGGCGCGGCGGTGATCCCGCCGAGAACCGCCGACGCGTACCGATCGCCTCAGCCGTCGAGGCGCTCCGTGTAGGCCTCGGTCGGCGGAGCCGGAGTGGGACTCGTCATGCCCACCGACCAGAACCCTCCGGTGCCTGGAACGGACGTCACGTCGTTGAGATACGGCGCCGGCGCCGGCCCGGCCGGACCTTGGACGAGGGTCCAGGCGTCGCCGTCGCGGCGCAGATACGTACTACGGCTCTGATCCCGGTAGTTCCAGCCCGATATCCACGCGGCACGGCCCTGAGCGTCACCCGCGATGCCGCTCAACGACCCGACGGTGAAGCCCGCTTCCACCCGAGTCCAGGCCGTACCGTCCCAGTGGCACAGGACGGGGTTGCCCGGGCGGCCGGGCGGGCCGCCGATGCCGGCCTCGGTACCCACCGCCCAGACGTCGTCCGGCCCGGCCACGTGAAGATCGGCGATGCCCAGACGCAGGCCCGCGACCGGGGGCAGCACCGTCCACGCCCCGTCCCAGCGGGCCACCAGTCCGGACCAGCCTCCGCCGTTCGACTGGTCCCCGCCGACCCAGACCTCTCCGTGCGAACGCACCACCACCCGGTACAGGTTCGCGCTCGTGACGGGCAGCGGGTTCAGCCAGCGCCACACCTCCCCGCCCCCGTCGCCGTACAGCAGACCGGCGCCGCCGCCTCGGCTCCCGCAGATCCAGACCTGCCGGTCGGAGTCCACCGCCACCGAGTTCAGCCGAGCGTTGGTCTCTCCCGCGCCCGGGAACGCCGCCTCCCGCCAGGTGGTTCCGTCCCAGCGCAACAGCGCGCTGCCGGTCCCGACGGGCTGGCCCACACTCCACGCGGCGGCCGAGCAGGTACCGGCGACATCGAGCAACCGCGTGTGGCCGAGATGCGTCAGGTCGGTCTTCGTCCAGGCGCTTCCGTTCCACAGCATGGCCAGGGCTCGCCCTTGCGACGGCCCGGCCCGGCCCTCCTCACCGACCGCCCAGGCCAGCCGGGGTCCGGCCGCGGCGATACGGCGCAGTTGCGCGGCCGGAGTACTGCCCGGCGCGGGCACGGCCTGCCAGCCTTGCGTGCGGGGCGTCGGCACCTCGGCCCGCGCCGTTGCCGGGCCGAGCGCGAGCCCCGAGAACGTGCCGATCGCCCCTGCCACAAATCGCCTACGTCTCACTGCTGGATCCCCTCCAGGCGGATAGGGCGGATAGGAGGGACCACCGTGAACCGGCGAACCGCGCAGGTCTAGATACGTACGTGACAAAGCAGGCAGTACGGCCCCCAGGCGGGGGCGGGCTCAGTACGTGCGGCCGTCGCGCAGTTCCAGCCGCTCCCCGGGGAACCGCTTGCGGAAGCCTCGGTCGTGGGAGACCGCGACCACTGCTCCGGGGTAGGCCGCGAGCGCCGATTCCAGGTCCTCGATCAGGTCGAGCGCGATGTGGTTCGTCGGCTCGTCGAGCACGAGGAGGTCGGCGGGCCGGGTCACCAGGACCGCGATCTGAAGCCGGCGCTGCTGCCCGGCGGACAGCGCGGCCACCGGCACGTGCAGATCCTCCGCACGGAACAGCCCCAGCGTCAGCAACTGTTCGGCGTACTCCTCCGGCAACCCTGGGCGCCCGGCCGCGAAGGCGGCCAGCAGCGGGAGCCGTGTGGAGCGCGCGGGCAGTTCCTGCGCCAGGTAGCCGATCCGGGCGGGGCGGCGGACCGTGCCCGATTCCGGCTCCAGGTCGCCCGCCAGGACACGCAGCAGGGTCGTCTTGCCGGCCCCGTTCTCACCTGTGACCAGCAGCCGCTGCCCGGGCGCGATCGTCAACAGCCCCTCCAGAAACAGCCGTTCGCCGACCGCCACGGCATCCAGTTCGGCGAGCGGGGCCGCGACGGGACGCTCGCCGCCCATCGCCGTGAGCGCCGCTGTGAACCGCAACGGCTGCGGCGGCGCCGCCACCGGGTTGCGCCGCAGGTGGGCCAGCCGCTCCCGGGCCGCACGCACCTGTCCGCCGAGCTTCGCCTCGTGCGAGCGGCGGTGCTTGCCGAAGCCCTGCCGTGGGTCCTTGCCGGTGGTGGCGAGCCGCTTCCCGGCGGCCTCGACCAGATTCTCGGTACGGGCCACCTCCTCCAGCCAGTCCGCGTACTCCTGCTCCGCCCGGCGCCGGGCGGCGGCCTTCGCTGAGCGGTAGCCGGCCCAGCCGTCGCCGTAGCGGTGCACCGTGCGGGCATCCCGGTCCACCTCAAGGATCGTGGTGGCGATGTTCTCCAGGAAGCCGCGATCGTGGGTGACCGCCACGACGGTGCCGCGGTGCGCGCGCAGCCGCTCCTCCAGCCAGCGCACCGCCGTCGCGTCGAGGTGGTTCGTCGGCTCGTCCAGGAGCAGCAGCTCGGGGGCGGCGGCCAGCACGCAGGCCAGGGCCAGCCGTGACTGCTCGCCACCGGAGAGCGAGCCGAGGACACGGTCGCGGGTGATCCCGGCGAGCCCGAGACCGTGCATGGCGGCGTCGACGCGGACGTCCGCCTCGTAGCCGCCGCGCTCCTCGTACGCGGTCAACAGCTCGCCGTACACGGCGAGTTCGTCCTCCGACGCCTCGCCGAGTCGTTCCTCCGCGGCGCGCAACCTGCGCTCCATGTCGCGCAGTTCGGTCAGGGCGAGATCGATCGCGTCCCGGACGGTGCAGTCCGGGACGAGGTCGAGGGTCTGGGCGAGGTGGCCGAGGCCACCGGGGAAACTGACGGTGATGTCGCCGGCGTCCGGCGTCTCGGCCGCGGCGAGCAGCCGCAGCAGGGTGGACTTGCCGGAGCCGTTCTCACCGATGACGGCGGCCTTCTCGCCCGGCCGGACGGTGAAGGAGACCTGGTCGAGGACGGTCCGGGTGCCGTAGGACTTGGTGACGTCCTTGACGGACAGCTGCGCCACTGCAGTGGGTTCGGCGGTATGAGCGCGTTCGCGCACGTGACTTTCCCTGGGATGCGAAGGGTCTACGGGCAGCAGAAACGGCGGCGTCGGCCGTGCCCGGACTCAGAGAAAGTAGAAGAAGCGCATACCGTCACCATAGCAAGACGAGACGGCTCGTCTCAAGTCGGGTGGGTTTCGCATCGCGCGGCGGCGGTCCCGAGCGGTCGCACCCGGCTGTGGATCAAGAGTTCTATAAGCTTCCTCGATGGACAGTGATCTTCTCCGCCTCACCGTGCTGGGCAGTGCGACGCCCTATGCGAGCGTCGACAACCCGTGTTCCGGCTACCTGGTTTCCAGCGGCGGCACTCGGGTGTGGATGGACGCCGGCAGCGGGACACTGGCGCAGCTGCAGCGTCATGTCCGCCTCGACGAGGTGGACGCGATCTGGATTTCGCATCTGCACGCCGATCACAGCGCGGACCTGCTCACCGCCTACTACGCGGCGCTCTACGCGGACATACAACTCGCCGCGCCCATCCCCCTGTTCGGGCCGCCCGGCATCGCCGACCGGCTGGCCCATTTCCTCACCAACAGCCCGACGCGCAGCCCGATCGAGTCCGCCTTCGCCGTCCATGAGCTGGACGACGGGCACCAGGCCCGCATCGGCGCCCTCACTCTTACCAGCCGCGCAGTGGCGCACGGCATCCCGGCCTTCGCCGTGCGCATCGAGGCCGAGGGCCGGTCGCTGGTCTACTCCGGGGACACGGCGCCGTGCGAGAACCTCACGCGGCTGGCCGAGGGCTGCGATGCGCTGCTGTGCGAGGCAGAGAGCGCCCAAGCACCTGCCGAGGGCGACCAGGTGCATCACACGCCCGAAGACACCGGGAACACGGCCGGCGCGGCCCGGGCCGGCCGACTGATCGTCACCCACGTCGGACGATTCCTCACCCCGCAACAAGCGGTGGCACGCGCCTCGACCCGGTTCGACGGTCCGGTCGACTATGCCGCACCCGGCGCCACCTTCTCGATCGGATGAGCAGTTCCGGGCCGCCGCGTGAGTTGCCCGGGGCGGCCCGGCGTCTGTCCCGGGCGATCGGGCGGGCACCGTGGGCAGCGCGCCCGGCGCTGCCCACGGAGATGACCGGCGGGCAGCCGCCGACAAGGCTGTAGCGCGCCCACCCACGGGATCGCAGGGGTTCAGAGCATGAGCAGCAGTCGCGTGTTCTTCACGAGCTTCCGGTTCACGCTGGTGCTCTGCACAAAGATCGTGAACTCGTCGTTGTGATCCGGCTTGACGCGGATCTCCGTGTCCGGCAGGCCCAGCAACGCCCGTGCCTGCGGACCCGTGTACACACGGTCCGTCTTCTTCTCCAGCACCGCGATCTGCTTCTGCGCCTGGATCTTCTCCGACTTGCTCAGCTGGTAGAACGCACCACCGGTGCGGTACGTGTGCCCGCACTCGGTGACCCAGTCGCGGATCGCCGCGTCACGGGCCACCGGGATCAGCTGGTAGGCCGACGGATCCACCGGGGTCAGACCGGCTGCCTTGATGGTGTCCTTGTTGACTGCCTGCCCACCCGTGGAGAACACCGCCCGCGATCCGCGGATACCCCGGGAGCGACCCACCATGAACTGCTCGGTGGCCTGCTGGATGACCTGCCCGGCCTCCTCCAGCCCCTGAGTGCTCGTGGCGTCCCAGACGGCGATGTTGTCCTTCGGGAAGCCGCACTGCATGGCCTCGCGCTTGCCCATCTGATCCGGCACGAGAACGGCCAGGGTCCAGTTGTCCTCCTGCCTGTCGATCATCTCGGCCACGGCCCCGACCAGAGCGCGCGGGTCCCTGCCGTGGGCATCCGGGCACCGATGGCTGGCGTTCTCCTGCCCGTCCGTGAGCACGAACGTCAGGAAGCTGTGGTCTCCGTAGAGTTGAGCCGTCTGCGCCAGTTCCCGCTGCGACTTGAGCGTCGCCGCCAGCAGCGCCGTCATCCCGCCGGCCCGGTACAACTGCTTCAGGGACGGCATCCGCAGCACGTCCTTGTCGTAGATGACGCACTCCACCCGGTCCGCGAAGACGTACACCGTGACACGGGTCTCCTGGTCCAACTCCTGCGATCGGCGGGCCAGATAGGCGATCTGTTGGTCAGCCACCTCCACGACCTTGCGGCTCAGGTGCGACATGGACGAACTGGCATCCAGCACAAGAGCGACGTGGTTGATGTAGTTCTGGCTTCCGGACATGACAACTCCCCCTCATCCGACTCGATACCCAGATGCTCTCACCCACCACTGACAATCGATCTTGAAGCCGTCGAGGCCCCACACCTGCCGAGGCCCCACCCGGCCGGGAAGCCCACCCGCGGCTGCCGCAGACGGAAAGCGGCCTGGAGAGCGCGCTGGGGGAGAGGCCGTCATCGGGTCACGGCGTCACGGCGTCACGGAGTCTGTCGAGTCGGGCGGCGGTCAACTCCAGCCAGCGCAGGTCCGCTTCCAGGTGGAACAGGGCGTGGTCGCAGATCAGCTGATCCGCCAGCTCGCCCTTGCGCTTGCGGTCGGTGAGGATCCGCATGCCGCGCAGATGCTCGGAGCGCTGGATGTCGAGGATCCCGGCGGCGTCGCGCCGGGTGAGCAGGGCGAGGACGACCTTGGTGTAGAGGGCCGACTGGAGATATTCCTCCGGTTTCTGCGGGGTCGCCAGCCACCGCTGTACGTCGGTGATGCCGGCGTCGGTGATCGCGTAGCGCTTACGCTCGGGCCCGCCGCCCGCCTCGATTCCGTCGATCTCGACGAGGCCGTTCTTCAGCAGCCGGGACATCGTCGAGTAGACCTGGCCGTAGTGCAGCGGCCGGTCGTGACCGAACTTCTCGTCGAAGGCCCGCTTGAGGTCGTAGCCGTGGCGCGGGCCTGATTCCAGGAGCCCGAGAAGAGTGTGACCGATGGACATGACCCGCACTATACATACCACGTATACGCGATATGTATAGAAGCCTCCCCGTGACAACCGACCGTGGGTCGACGTCCTTTGGCCTGTGTGCCGTGTCGCCGGTTCCTGAGCGCGTGCCATCGAGCCGTGATGGCACGCGATTTCACGCCGCCGAGGATCAGGCGCCCAGGTCAGAGGACCAGGCGAGCGACGTCCCTGCTCAGTGCAGGGCTGCCGCGAAGATCTCGCGCTCGGCTGCGGTGTAGGTGCGCTCCCGCTCGGACCAATGGATGCGTTCCATGATCCGGGCGTCGTCGGCAACGCGCGGGCGTGGGCGCGTGAGGTGGCTCCGCCACCACTGGACGTTACGGGTCTGCCGGTCGAGTACGGCGTCGACGAGGCGGGAGCGGGAGACGGAGTCGAGTCCGTAGGCATCCGCGAGGAGGCGTACCTGCGCGGCTTGCGCGATGGCGGGCGGCGCTTCGGGTTTGGAGGAGATACACCAGGTCCACGCCATATA
>CBFGZZ010000078.1:0-28052 GCA_965653385.1 uncultured Streptomyces sp.
CACCCACCCGCAGCATGCTCCACCCGCCCCGGCACCCCCAGCCCGTCCGGCGTTTGAGGACGAGGCCCCTTCAGGGCCGATGGCGGGGTCTGGGGCGGCAGCCCCAGTGGGGTCGAAGGGGCGAAGCCCCTTCAAGGGATGGGACGGGTAGGGGCGGCGGGGGCGAGAACCCTAGTCGGGGTCCACCACCCGCCCCGTCGGCCCGCCTTCCCCCACCGGAGCCACCACGGCCCCCGCCCAGGTCAGCGCCTTCCAACCGTCCACCGGCGACCCCTCCAGGATCACCACGCCGGTGTTCTCGAGCGGCCGCGCCGCCGCGAACGGCACATCCACGTTGTCCGCCCGAGCAGCCGTCCAAAGCCGGATCACCGCACCGTGACTGACCATGGCCACCACTCCGGCCCCACTGTCCGCGGCCTCCGAAACCACCGCGTCGTAGCGCGAGAGAACCTCCGCCCCACTCTCACCCCCCGGCATCCGCAGCCCCACGTCCCCGCCCGCCCAGGCGAACACCGTCTTCATGTAGAGCTCACCGTGCTCGTTGTCCCCGCGCAGCATCTCCAGATCCCCCGCAGCCACCTCACGGATCCCGTCCCGCACGAGCACTTCAAGGCCCCGCGCGCCCGCCAACGGGGCGGCGGTGAGCTGGGTGCGGACCAGGGTGGAGGCGTAGACCGCCTCGATGTCCTCGTCGGCCAGAGCCACGGGGAGCGCCGCGGCCTGCTGCTCGCCGAGCGCGGTGAGCCCGGCGCCCGGAACAGCCGTGTCCAGCAGAAAGTCCACGTTGGAGGGCGTCTGGCCGTGGCGGACGAGGAGCAGGCGCATCTACGGGTTCCTCCGTGTGTCGGTCACCGCCGGCCGGACAGCAATCGGCCACTTCAGGGTACCCAGCCCTGTATGAGCCCAGACGTCGACCTCACCGTCCCGAAGCCCGGCCGGCACGCCCTGCGCGACCGGCTCCTCGCCCTCGACTCCCGGTTGTTCGAGTTCGCCGCCGAGCGGAACTGGCCGTATGCCGAGCCGGTCCTGCCGCGGCTGAGCCGCAGCGCGAACCACGGTGTGCTGTGGTTCGCGACGGCCGCCGTGATCGCCGCCAGCCGGACCCCCCGGGCCCGCCGGGCCGCCGCCCGGGGCCTCGCCTCGCTGAGCCTGGCCTCGCTGACCATCAACACCGTGGGCAAGCGGTCGGTACGCCGTCCCCGTCCCGTCCTGGACCCGGTACCGCTGGGCCGGCAGCTGAAGCGACAGCCGATCACCACGTCGTTCCCGTCGGGGCACGCGGCGTCGGCGGCCGCGTTCGTGACCGGAGTCGCGCTGGAGTCGCCCGCCTGGGGCCTGGCGGTGGCTCCGATCGCCTGGTCGGTCGCGCTGTCGCGGGTGTACACCGGCGTCCACTTCCCGAGCGACGTGGCGGCGGGCGCGGCCCTGGGCGCGGGTGCCGCGTTCGCCGTACGGGGCATGGTGCCGACGCGTGACCGGCTGGTGCCGCCGGCCCGGCCCCGTACCGACGTTCCCGCGCTGCCGGACGGGGACGGACTGGTCGTGGTGGCCAACAAGGGGTCGGGCAGCTCCGACCGGGTGCACGCCCTGCTGGATCTGCTGCCGCGCGCCGAGCTCGTCGAGTGCGAACCGGACGACGCCCGGGCGGAGTTGGGCAAGGCTGCGGCCCGGGCCCGGGTGCTCGGCGTGTGCGGCGGCGACGGCACGGTCAACGCGGCGGCCGAGGTGGCCCTGGAGCACGGCCTGCCTCTCGCTGTGCTGCCCGGCGGCACGCTCAACCACTTCGCCTACGACCTGGGCGTGGAGGACGAGCGCGATCTGAGCCGGGCCCTCCAGCGGGGCGAGGCGGTGCGCGTGGACGTGGGCCGATTCACCTGCGCCGGACGGCAGGGGGTGTTCCTCAACACGTGCAGCCTCGGTGTGTATCCGGAGCTGGTGCGCGAGCGGGACCGCTTCTCGTCCCGCGTCGGCGCCTGGCCGGCCGGGGTGCTCGCGGCGCTGCGTGTGCTGCGCAGCGACCGCCATCCGCTGCACGCCGAAGTCGCGGGCCGTGCGCACCCGTTGTGGATGCTGTTCGCCGGGAACGGCACCTACCACCGGATGGGCCTCGCCCCCGCGCGGCGCCTGAACCTCGCGGACGGTGTGCTCGACGTACGCGTCGTGCACGGCGGGCGCCGGCCCGCGCTGCGTCTGCTCGCGGCCGCCGCCGCGGGCCCGCTGACCCGGTCCCCGGCCCACGCGGCGGTCCAGGTCGGCCGACTGCACCTGTCCGGCGTCACCCCGGGCGCGCTCCTCGCGTACGACGGCGAAGTCACCGAGGTGGGCGGCGACGTGACGCTGGAGAAGCTGCCGGAGGCGCTGACGGTGTACCGGCCGCTGCCCGGAGCCTGACATGCACTGACACCCTGTCAGTCCGCATAGTAAAACGTCGGTCTCACCATTCGACATGCGGGCGTACCGTGTCGAGTACCGCCCGGCAGGACGAGACGAGGGGAACAGCCATGTCGAAGGCCGACGAGAGCACACCGGAGAACCTGCGGGAGACCGCACGGGAGACCGCCGTCTACACCCACGGGCACCACGAGTCCGTGCTGCGCTCGCACACCTGGCGCACGGCCGCCAACTCGGCCGCCTACCTGCTCCCCTCACTGAAGCCGCACATGCGGATCCTGGACGTGGGCTGCGGTCCGGGCACGATCACCGCCGACCTGGCGGCCCTGGTGCCCGACGGGCGGGTGACCGGTGTCGACCGGGCGCCGGAGATCCTGGAGCAGGCCGGGGCCACGGCGGCCGGCCGCGGGCTGACGAACGTCGACTTCGCGGTCGCCGACGTGCACGCCCTGGACTTCCCGGACGACACCTTCTGCGTCGTCCACGCCCACCAGGTGCTCCAGCACGTCGGCGACCCGGTGGGCGCGCTGCGCGAGATGCGGCGGGTGACGAGGCCCGGCGGGTTCGTCGCGGTCCGCGACTCGGACTACGCGGCCATGACCTGGTATCCGGCGTCCCAGGGCATGGACGCCTGGCTGGACCTGTACCGCCGGGTCGCCCGCGCCAACGGCGGTGAGCCGGACGCCGGGCGGCGGCTGAAGTCCTGGGCACTGCGGGCGGGGCTCACGGACATCGTGGCCACGTCGAGCACCTGGACGTTCTCGACGCCGGACGAACGGGCCTGGTGGAGCGGGCTGTGGGCGGACCGCACGCTGGCCTCGGCGTATGCCGAGCGGGCCACGGAGGGCGGGCACGCGAGCGCTGAGCAGCTGAGGGCCGTCTCGGAGGCGTGGCGGGAGTGGGGCCGGCAGGAAGAAGGCTGGTTCAGTGTTCTGCACGGGGAGATTCTGTGCCGTAAAAATGCCTGAATCGCGATTTCCTGGAAACACGGTGTGCAGGAGGTCAAAAAACAATGGTACCTATTCTGCTCGTGCTGTTGCTGGCCCTGATTCTCTTCGGCGCCGGATTCGCACTGAAGGCGCTGTGGTGGATCGCGATCGTGGTTCTGGTGCTGTGGCTCCTGGGTTTCGTGATGCGCGGCACCACCGCGGCAGGGGGCCGGGGTCGCTGGTATCGATGGTGAATCCGAGTTAGTTCTCACTCCCGGTTAGTTCTCACTCCCGGGAAAAGCCCCCGGGAAAAGCGTTGGTTCCTCACTCCCGGGGAAGCAACGGCCCCAGCGGCCCGAGGTCCAGGTTCAGGTCCTCGGGCCGCAGCCCGTACCGCTCGCGCAGCGCGGTCATCCGGTCGTCCAGCAGCATCAGCGTGAGCCCGATCCGCTCCTCCTGCTCCTCGCTCAGATCACCCGTGTCGAAGCGGCGCAGCGCCTGGCGCTCCATGAGCTGGCGCAGTAGTTCCACCACGGTCAGGACGAGTTTCACGAGGTCGCGTTCCACGGTGTCGGGGTCGAGGTCCAGTCGGTTGCGGTGGGACGTCACGCCGGCTCCCCCCAGGGCGACGGGACCTGCTCGTCGACCGAGCTGATCAGTGCGTTCAGGTCGATCCGGACGAGGTCGACGTCCGCGATCCGCAGGGTGATGTCCCCGGTGACGACGACGCCCCCGGAGAGCAGCCGGTCGAGCAGGTCCACGAGGGCGATCTCGCGGCGTTCGACGGCGGTCACGGTTCCACCTCCGGCTCCTCCGCGAACTCCCCGGTGAAGGAATAGGCCGCCCAGGGTCCGGTGAGTTCGACCCGGATTCCGGGGGCGTCGTCCTTCTCCCGGTCCACCAGTTCCACGAATTCCTCGGAATCCCCGCGCGGCACCAGATAGGCGGCGTTCAGCATGTTCTGCCCGGAAGCGCCGGAAAGCGCGGCGCTCTGCGGGGCATGCAGCCGGGAATCCTCGGCGAAAGCGGAGAGCGTTTCGTGCAGTCGGCCGGAGAATGCGGCCGCCTTCTGCCATACGTCCTCACGCGCCCGCGTCTGCATGCGGCGCTGCCGCAGATAGTCGCGACCGGACACGGCCCCACGCCCGGTCCCGCCGCCCTGCGCGCCCTCGCCCGGCTGGTCGGCCTCGGTGGGCTCCGGCTCGGCGTACACCTTCACGCCCCACTCGACGCGCCCCTCCAGGCGGTCGAGGATGCACCGGAAGTCGTCCTCGCGGGCCTCGATCATGGTCCGTACGCCGCTGTCGTCCCGGAAGACGGTGGCCAGCCGGAGCGGCAGTGGGGTGGTGACGGCGGTGAGCGCGTCGATGACCGTCTGGTGGGCGCGGGCCGTGGCGGTGAGCCACTCCATGTCCTCCAGGTGGGCGCGCAGCGGCTCCTCGGCGAAGTCCGTCTCGGGCACCGAACTGACGACGGCGATCAGGCCGTGGTGCGTCAGCTGCTTGGGCGGCGACCCCGCCACCCCCGTCAGCTGCCGCTGGAGGGCCGAGCGAAAGGGACGGCAGATGGCGTAGACGTAGCGCAGTCCGGTCATGAGGCCTCCTCCTGTCCCCGAGCGGGCTCCAGCTGGGCCAGCCGCTCGCGCAACTCGGCGTTCTCCCGGGCCAGTTCGTCACGGCGGGCGCGCGTCGAGAGCGCCGGGTCGTCCTCCCACCAGTCGATGCCCATCTCCTTCGCCTTGTCGACGGAGGCGACGATGAGCCGCAGCTTGATCGTGAGGAGTTCGATGTCGAGCAGGTTGATCCGGATGTCACCGGCGATGACGACGCCCTTGTCGAGCACGCGCTCCAGGATGTCGGCGAGGTTGGCGCCGCTGTCGTGGCCGTAGGGCTGGGGCAGCCGCCCGGGCGTGGTCATCGGCGGCTCCCGCCACCGGCGTACTCGGCCTCGTCCTCGGGCTCCTCCTCGGATTCCTCCTCGGCCTCGTACTCGGGCTCGGGCTCGGACTCGGGCTCGGACTCGGGCTCGGACTCGGGCTGTTCGTCCGCGTACTCCTCCTCCGTGTCGTACTCGCCCTCCGGTTCCTCACCGTCCTCGTCCGCGTACTCCCCGTCGTCGTCCGGGTACTCGCCGTTCTCGTCATCCGCGTACGCGGCTTCGCCTTCTTCCTCCTCCCCTCCTTGGTACGCCTCCTCGTCCTCCTCCGCGACCGCGTCCTCGTGGCTGCGGACGACCTCGCCGTCGCGGATCTCGCCGCGCCAGCCGGCCTCGGCCTCTCCCTTGAGGGTGATGTAGCGGACGTAGTTCTTGAGGTCGAGCCGGGCGCGGCGGCCCTGGGCGCGCCAGAGGTTGCCGGTCTTCTCGAAGAGTCCCTTGGGGTAGTACTCGACGACGAGCAGGACGCGGGTGAGGTTGTCGGCGAGCCGGTGGAAGGAGACGACGCCCTTCGTGGTGCCCTTGGCGCCCTCGGACGTCCAGGCGATGCGGTCGTCGGGCGTCTGCTCGGTGGTGTGCGCCTTCCAGCTGCGGTTGGACCAGAACACCTTCAGCTGCCAGTCGGAGGTCGTGTCGTCGGCGCGGTTCGCGCTCTTCACGCCCTTCGCGAAGGTGCTGAAGTCCTGGTACTGGGTCCACTGGTCGTACGCGGTGCGCAGCGGGACGCCGACGTCGACGTACTCGAGGATGACGGTGGGCTTCTTGCCCGCCCCACCCTTGCTCTTGCCCTTGCCGCCGCCGAGGTTCTTCAGCGCTTCGGTCACGTTGTCCTTGGCGCGGGAGGCGCCGAGCTCCAGCGCGCTGCGCAGGGGCCCCTTGCCCTCGGCGAGCTTGCGGCCGCCGTCCAGGGCGAGCTGGGCGAAGCCGGGGCTGTTGCCCTCGGCGATGTCGGTCAGCTTGACCGTGGCCTGCCCGAGTTTCTGGCCTGCGCCGGTCAGCAGCCGGGTGGCCTGGGCGGCGAGGTACTCGCGCAGTTCGGCCTTGAGCCGGTCGGCGGCCTCGCCGCGGGCCACGCCGCTGAGTGTCTCGGTCATCGCTCGTCACCGCCCTTCGGCAGCCGGGAGCGCGCGCCGCGGGCGGCACCGCGTGACGCGGCTGCCGTCTTCTTGGCGGCGGGCTTCCTGTTCGCTGTCTTCTTCGCCGCGGCCGTCTTCTTCGCAGCGGTCTTCTTGGCCGGAGCCTTCTTCGCCCCGGTCTTCTTGGCCGGCGCGGGCGCCTTCTTCGCCGGAGCCTTCTTCGCCGCCTTCTTCCGGCGCGGCCGCTCCTGCGCCTCGGGCTCCTCCTCGGTGTCCGCGTCCTCCGGCTCGTCCGGCCCCTCGGACTCCTCGGGCTCCTCGTCGTCCGGACCGAGGTCGGGCACCTCGGGCCCCACCCCGGCCAGCTGGTCCCGCACCTGTGCGGTGCGCCCGTGCAGCCGGTCGGCGAAGGCGTCGAGCTGTCGCTCGACCATGGCGCCGGACGCCGCCTTGCCCACGCCGCGCAGGTCCTCGCGCAGCTGGTCCCCGAGCTCCTTGAACTGCGGGTTGTTCTGGAGCTGCTGGGACACCAGGTCCGCGAGCGCCCGCGGGCTCAGCTGCATGCGCTTGCCGGCCACCAACGTGCCTACGGCGAACGCCAGTTTCAGCTTCTTCGTACGTCCGAGGACGTATCCGGCCCCTACCGCGAGGCCGAGTCCCACTCGGTTCATCGTGCCGTCCCCTCAGTTGCCCGTACCGTGCGCGAGGGCGATCTCCAGCCGGTCGAGGAGTTCGTCCTCCCGGCGGTCGAACTCGTCCTCGTCGATCTCACCGGACGTCAACTGCTCCTCCAGCTCGGCCAGTTCCGCCCGCACGGTCGCCGGGTCGTAGTAGAGGCGCTCCGCCTCCTCCAGGACCTGTCTGATCACCCACGCGCTGCCGCGCACCGGCGCGAACGGCAGCAGCACCACCTCTCCGATCAGTCCCACGGCCTCACTCCTCCGCGCTCTCCGCGCCGGTCATGGTCCCCGCGGGCTCGGCCGGGCCGGGATCGACGAAGCTGTACGGCGGCAGCGGGCCGTTGACGCGCAGTTCGAGGTGCGGATGGCCCTTGCGGAGCTGTTCCACGGCCGCGAGGAAGGTCTCGACGCCTTCGCGGGCCACCAGGAACGACACGTTGGCGAGCCAGCCGGAGGAGTCGGGGCCGACGCTGACCGCGTCCGCCGCCGGTTCCAGGGTGTGCTGGACGTCGGTCGCGTCCTCGGCCTCCTGGGCCTTGACCGCGGCGACCACCATCTCGCCGAGCCGCAGCCGCTCCTCGTAAGTGCCGCCGCCGGCCTGCCGATTGGCCTCCGTCAGGGACCGGATCTCCGGGTTCTCCGACAGTACGCGGTGCAGCACGGCCTCTTCGGCGTGGCTGGCCTTGATGTTGTACTCGACCTTGCCGTCCAGGGCCGTGAGGCGTTCCTTGTAGTGCTCGGCGCGCTCGGCGAGGACCGAGGTGACCGCGTCGTCGTCGGGGGCGATGCTCCCGAACCGCATGGGCAGCACGCACCCGGCCGCGCCTGCCTCGGCGAGCACGTTCGAGTGGGCGAGCAGTTCCTTGCGCTTGGGGCGCAGTCCTTCGGGGGCGTCGCTGACGAGCGCGGCCAGGTCGCCCCGCTTCAGGACGCGTACCGGGCTGGGCGGGTCGCCGACGCCGCCCACGGCGCTCGGGAGGGAGGGGTGCGAGCTCGCGGTGATGCCGTACACGTACGTGCTCACTCCTGCTCCTCCTTCCGGCGCGACGCGGTGGACTTGCGGGCGCGCGGCTTGGGCTCGCGCTCGCCTTCGTCCCGCGCCTGCTTGAAGGCGTCGGAGATGGTCTCGGCTGCGCCGGACAGCGCCCCCTTGGACTTGCCGCGCGCACCGGACTCGGTGATCTCGCCGACCAGGTCGGGCAGGCCCGGGTCCTTGCGCGGGCCGGCCTCCAGGTCGAGCCGGTTGCACGCCTCGGCGAAGCGGAGATAGGTGTCGACGCTGGCGACGACGACCCGTACGTCGATCTTGAGGATCTCGATGCCGACGAGGGAGACCCGTACGAACGCGTCGATGACGAGCCCCCTGTCGAGGACGAGCTCCAGGACGTCGTAGAGGCCGCTGCTGCCGCCTCCGCCTCCGGTCTGCTGTGCCGGGACAACGGTCATGCCGGCCGTTCCTCCTTGTCTGGGGATGGTGTGCAGGGCGTGGGCGGGCGGCCTAACGGCCGCCGGGCCTGTGTGCGTCGGACCGTCCGCGTTCGTAGCGGCGGACACGGCGGTAGCCGGTGAGCTGTCCCTGCTGGTCGAGGTCGACCTGGTAGCTCGCCATCAGGCTCATCGTGTCGGGGACACGGGCCAGCTCCAGGACCTCGATCTCCAGCACCCAGCCGTCCTCGGTCTGTTCGAACGAAGACACCGTCTCCGCGGCTTTGCCGGTGAGCTCGGCGAGCTGGGCGCGCGCCTGGCGCAGCACCTCCATGGGGCTCGGCATGTCGTCCGCCCCGCCCTGTCGTTGTCTGGATGATTTGGGTGAGTTCTGTGAATCAGTCATGGGCGCCTCCCACGGCGAGTGGCCCGGAAGGCGTCGGCCAAACCCATGAGTTCGCGTGGGTCGGCCACGAAGCGCGTCAACCACGAAGTCCGTCGAGCCTGCGCCGGGCGGGTCCCAGGGCGCGGGGACGGCTCATCACCCCCGCCCAGGGGTTGGTGCGGGCCTGGTCCACGGCGTCCGCGATGGTCCAGCGGCGGGCGTCGAGGTCCGGGTCGTCCAGCTCGGCCCAGGTCAGGGGCGTGGCCACGGGGGCGCCGGGCCGGGGGCGCACGGTGAAGGGCGCGACCGCGGTCTGGGCGTAGGCGTTGCGCTGGACGTCGAGGTAGAGACGGTCGCCGCGGTCCTTCTTGCGGGCGGCGGTGGTGAGCCGGTCCGGGTGGGCGTCGACAAGGGTGTCGGCGACGTCCCGGGCGAACCGGCGTACCTGGTCGAAGTCCTGTTCCCCCTTCAGCGGTACGACGACGTGAAGGCCGCGTGACCCGGTGGTCATCAGGGCCGACGGAAGCTTCAGCGAGTCGAGCAGCTCGCCGAGCAGACCGGCGGCTTCCCGGACCGGCTCGAAGTCGTCCTCGGCCGGGTCGAGGTCGAAGACCATCCGGTCGGGGCAGTCGATCCGGCCGGTGCGCGACAGCCAGCGGTGCAGGGTGAGACAGGCCTGGTCAGCGAGGTAGACGAGGGTCGCCACGTCGTCGCAGACCGTGTGGGTCACGGTGCCGTCCTCCTTGGCGACCTCGGCCCGGGTGATCCAGTCCGGGTAGTGGTCCGGGGTGTTCTTCTGCATGAACCGCGGCCCGTCGACGCCGTCGGGGTGGCGTTCCAGCATCAGCGGACGGCCACGCAGGTGCGGCAGCATGAACTCGGCGACGGACCGGTAGTAGTCGACGAGGTCGCCCTTGGTGTACTCCTTCGCGCCCCCGTCCCCGGGAAAGAGCACCTTGTCGACGCGTTTGACCTCGACGGTACGGCGCCCCGCCCGCACCTGCCTCGTATCGTCGCCGCCTCCGGTCACCGTACGACCGCCTCCTCCACCAGCAGTTTCCCCGCGGCGGCGATGGACGCGGCGTCGATGCCCGCGGCGTGCAGCTGCTCGTCCGGGGAGGCCGAGCCGGGCATCCTGCGGACGGCGAGGCGCACCAGGCGCGGCACCGGGCGGCCGTCGAGGAACGCGTCGAGGACGGCGTCGCCGAGGCCGCCCTCCTCGTGGTGGTCCTCCACGGTGACCAGACAGCCGGTCTCCTCGGCGGCCCGGCGCAGGGTGGCCCGGTCGACGGGCTTGACGGAGTAGAGGTCGACGACCCTGATCTGGATGCCGTCGCGGGCCAGGGTGTCGGCGGCGGTGAGCGCCTCGTGCACGGTGACGCCGGCCGCGACGACGGTCAGCCGGTCGTGGTCACCGGAGCGCAGCACCTTGCTGCCGCCGACCGGGAACTCCTCGTCAGGTCCGTAGATCACCGGGGCGGCGCCGCGCGAGGTGCGCAGATAGCGAACGCCCTCCAGGCCGGCCATGGCGGCGACGAGCTGCGCGGTCTGGTTGGCGTCGCACGGGTACAGCACGGTCGAGCCGTGCACGGCGCGCATCATCGCCAGGTCCTCCAGGCCCATCTGGCTCGGCCCGTCCTGTCCGATGGCGACGCCCGCGTGCGAGCCGACGAGGTTGACGCCGGCGCCGCTGACCGACGCCATGCGAACGAAGTCGTGGGCGCGGGTGAGGAAGGCCGCGAACGTGGAGGCGTACGGCACCCAGCCGCGGGTCGCGAGCCCCACCGCGGCGGCGACCATCTGCTGCTCGGCGATGTAGCACTCGAAGAACCGGTCGGGGTGTTCCTTGGCGAAGAACTCGGCGCGGGTGGAGTCGCTCACCTCGCCGTCGAGGGCGACGACGTCACCGCGTCCGGTGCCGAGCGCGGCGAGCGCCTCGCCGTAGGCGTTGCGGGTGGCGACCTCCTCCCCCTTGTCCCAGCGGGGAAGTTCGACGTGTCCGGCGCGTACGGCGTGCAGCATGCGGGTCGCGGGCGGTTCGTGGACCCGGACGCGCAGGTCGCGCCGTCCGCCGAGTTCCGCGATGGCCTCGTCGGCGTCCGGCAGCGGCTTGCCGTGCAGTCCCTCGCGGTCCTCGACGGCTTGGACGCCCTTGCCCTTGAGGGTGCGGGCGAGGATCACGGTGGGCTGTCCGACGGTGGACCGGGCCTCCCCGTACGCGCGGTCGATGGCGTCCACGTCGTGCCCGTCGACCTCGACGGTGTGCCAGCCGAAGGCCTGGAAGCGGCGGGCGTAGGCGTCGAGGTCGTGCCCGTGCCGGGTCGGGCCGCGCTGGCCGAGCCGGTTCACGTCGACGATCGCGGTGAGGTTGTCCAGATGCTCGTACGCCGCGTGCTCGGCGGCCTCCCACACGGATCCCTCGGCGAGTTCGCTGTCCCCGCACAGCACCCACACCCGGTACCCGCTCCGGTCCAGCCGCTTCCCGGCCAGCGCGATGCCGACACCGATCGGCAGTCCCTGCCCGAGCGACCCCGTCGCGGTCTCCACCCACGGCAGCTGCCTCGGCGTCGGATGCCCTTCGAGCCGGCTGCCGAGCTTGCGGAAGGTGACCAGCTCGCCGTCCTCGATGGCGTCCGCGGCCTTGAACGCGGAGTACAGCAGGGGCGAGGCGTGTCCCTTGGACAGCACGAAGCGGTCGTTGCCGGGGTGCGCCGGCCGGTCGATGTCGTAACGCAGATGCTCCGCGAGGAGTACGGCCATCAGATCCGCGGCGGACATCGACGACGTCGGATGCCCGGACCCCGCGGCGTCGGAGGCACGCACACTGTCCACACGCAACTGTTGGGCCAGTTCGACGAGTTCAGCGGTGTTCATGGGTCTCCTGGTCTCCTTCAGAAGGCTGGCGGGAGCGGGGTTCGGGGGCTATGGGGGCGTCCGGATGCGGCTTGTGGACGGCCGGGGATCCGGGAGGTGCTTCGCGGTCCGCGGAGGTACCGGCTCCCGGCTCCCGGCCCGCTCGCAGATCGGGGCGCGTCACCGGGCCGGGCGGTTCGTGGTGCTTGCCGGCGTCTGGGTCCCGGACGGGATCGAGCGGCTCGGATCCGGTCGCGGGGCGGCCGGGCCCCGGACTCGTGGCGGGTTCACCGGCAGGCTGGTTCTTCGCGGGCTCCCCGCCAGGCTGGTTCTTCGCGGGCTCCCCGCCAGGCCGGGTCTTCGCCGGGTCGGTGCTCGGCTGCCGCCCTTGCGCGGACTCGGGCTCACGTCCGGACGCCCCGGGGTTCGGTCGCGCTGAGGGGGCGGGCGCCTTCTCCGGCCGGCCCGGCGTGCGCGCCAGCTCCGGCGAGGCGGTGTCCAGCGGCACCGACCACGCACGCACCAGCCCCAACTGGACGGCCTGGCGCGGGAGTACGGCGTCCAGGAGCCAGTCGGCGGCGACGCGGACGCGGTTGCCGGGCATCGCGGCGAGGTGGTAGCCGCGGGTGACGGCGCCCGCCGCCACGCCGGAGAGGTGGATGCCGAGTGGGTTGGCGGCCGCCTTGACGCCGCCGAGGTCCACGACGAAGCCCATGTCGCGGTGGCGGTAGGGGCGCCGCTCGCCGTGCCCCAGGGACGCGGCGACGTTGTGGGCCACGGTCTTGCCCTGCCGCCAGGCGTGCTGGGCGGTCATCGGCGTGTACTCGCCGGGCTTCTCCAGGTCGGGCACGGCGGCCCCGTCCCCGGCGGCGAACACCTCGGGCCGGCCCGGCACCTGGAGGTGCGGGTCCACGAGGAGCCGCCCCCGCTCCAGGGGCAGGCCGAGGGACTCGGCGAGCGGATCGGGCCGTACGCCGACGCACCACACCAGCGTGCGGGTGTCGACGGACTCGCCGTCGGTCAGCAGCACCCCACCGTGCGTGGCCTCCTTCACGGAGGTGCCCATCCGCACCTCCACGCCCCGCTCACGCAGCACCCGGTCGGCGGTGCGGGAGAGCCTCGGCTCCAGTTCGGGCAGCACGCGGTCGGCGATGTCGAGCAGCAGCCAGCGCGGCCGCATACCGGCCCGCAGGGGGTGTTTGCGCACCTGGGCGTCGGTGAACAGCTGGCCCTGCGCGGCGACCTCCGTACCGGTGTATCCGGCACCCACCACGACGAAGGTGCACCGCGCGGCGCAGCTCTCGGGGTCGTCGGCGGCGGCCGCCAGCTCCACCTGCCGGGTCACGTGGTCGCGCAGGTACAGCGCCTCGGGCAGGCCGCGGAAGCCGTGCGCGTGCTCGGCGACGCCGTGGATGGGCAGCAGCTTGTTGACGCTGCCCGCGGCGAGGATCAGCCGGTCGAAGGGCAGGCTGCCGGCGTCGCCCTCGGGGCCGGTGTAGTGGACGGTGTGCCCGTCGAGGTCGATGGAGTCGGCCTCGCCCAGCACGAGCCGGACATGGGGCAGGGTGCCGGAGAGGGAGACGGTCACCCGGCGCGGTTCCAGGATGCCGGCGGCGACCTGGGGCAGCAGGGGCAGGTACAGGAAGTAGTCGGTCGGGTTCAGCAGGGCGATGTCGGCCTTGTCCCGGGTGAGCCGGGAGAGCGTGCGGGCCGCCCGGTACCCGGCGAATCCGGCGCCGACGATCACGATGCGGGGTCGACTCACGGTGTGCCTCCGGGGCTGTCGCGTACCTCGGGAGCCTTCCGCGTCCCCCTGGTCAAGTCCCCCAAACGTCGCCCGCGGGCAGCGCCGGTCTCCGGCACGCCGGCCCGTACATCCCGCTTCCGGCCCGGTTTCCCGCCCGGCCGCCGGGTACCCGGACGGCGACCCGTCCCCGCCGCCGACCGACGCGGCAGTCCCGGAGGTGCCCCCCATGCCCGAGTACGGCTACTTCCTGGCGTGCGAGGAGTTCCGTCCCGCCGAACTCGTCGAGCAGGCGAGGATGGCGGAACAGGCCGGATTCCAGTCGCTGTGGATATCGGACCACTACCACCCGTGGAACGACGCGCAGGGCGAGAGCCCCTTCGTGTGGTCGGTGATCGGCGCGATCTCGGAGGCGGTGTCGCTGCCCGTCGAGACGGCCGTGACCTGCCCGACCGCGCGGATCCACCCGGCGGTGGTGGCGCAGGCCGCGGCGACCTCCGCGGTCATGACGAACGGCCGTTTCCGGCTCGGCGTCGGCTCGGGCGAGGCCCTCAACGAGCACATACTCGGCCATGTGTGGCCACCCGCGAGCGTCCGCCTGGAGATGCTGGAGGAGGCGATCCTGATCATGCGCCGGCTGTTCACCGGCGAGGAGATCAGCCATTACGGCAGCCACTACCGGGTGGAGAACGCCCGCCTCTACACGGTCCCCGACGAACCCGTCCAGATCGACGTCTCCGGCTTCGGCCCGGCCGCGACAGCCCTCGCGGCCCGCGTCGGCGACGGCTTCATCACGATGATGCCGGACGAGGAGATGGTGACCCGGTTCCGCAAGGGCGGCGGCCACGGCAAGCCGGTGATGGGCGGCACGAAGGTCTGCTACGGCACCGACCGCGACGAGGCCGTACGCACGGTGCGCCGGCTGTGGTCCAACCAGCTGCTGCCCGGCGAGATGGCCCAGATCCTGCCCTCACCGCGCCACTTCGAGCAGCTGGAACCGCTGGTCACCGAGCAGATGGTGAGCGAGAACACGGTGTGCGGCGACGACGTCGACGAGCACGTGTCGGAGCTGAGCGCCTTCGCCGAGGCGGGCTTCGACCGCGTCTACGTCAGTCAGATCGGCCCCGACCAGCGCGGCTTCTTCGACTTCTACCGTACGAAGGTGCTGCCGCAGCTTCAGCCGTGACGAGGGGCGGACGCGATGAAACTCCATCTCCCCGTCGTCTCCGTCTACACGGTGCCCACCGACGCTCCCGAGGCCGACGGCACGCTGGCGTGGAACTCCACGACCGTGGTGATCACCGAGGTGACGGCGGGCGACGCGACCGGCACCGGTTGGACGTACGGCCCGGCGGCGGTCGGCGACTTCCTGCGTGACCATCTCGCACCGCTCGTCGAGGGACGCGAGGCCCTGGACATCCCGGCCGCGCACGAGGCGATGGTCCGCGCGATCCGCAACGCGGGCCGCCCGGGCATCGCCGCGTGCGCGATCTCGGCCCTGGACATCGCCCTGTGGGACCTCAAGGCCCGCATCCTCGAACTGCCCCTGGCCCGGCTGCTGGGCACCTGTCGCGAACAGGTCCCCGTCTACGGCAGCGGAGGCTTCACGACGTACCACGACACCCATCTGGCCGCGCAGTTGAACGGCTGGGTGCACGGTCAGCACATCCCGCGCGTGAAGATAAAGATCGGCGAGGACCTGGGGCGCGCGACCGCGCGTGACGTCTCCCGGGTACGGGCGGCCCGCCAGGTGATCGGCCCCGAGGCGGAGTTGTACGTCGATGCCAACGGCGCCTACACCCGCAAGCAGGCGATCCGCGTCGGCCACGCCCTCGCCGAGCACGCTGTCACCTGGTTCGAGGAACCGGTGTCCTCGGACGATCTGACCGGCCTGCGTCTCCTCCGCGACACCCTGCCGTGCGACGTCACTGCCGGCGAATACGGCTACGACCTCCCGTACTTCGCCCGCATGATCACCGCGGGGGCGGTCGACTGCCTCCAGATCGACGCGACCCGCTGCGGCGGCCTCACCGAGTTCCTGCGCGCCGCCGCCGTGGCCCAGGCCCACGGCCTGGAGGTCTCGGCCCACTGCGCGCCCCACGCCCACGCCGCGGCGGCCGCCGCACTCCCCAACCTGCGGCACATCGAGTGGTTCCACGACCACGTCCGCGTGGAGGACATGTTCTTCGACGGCGCCCTGGACCCCCGCGGCGGCACGATCACCCCGACCCAGGGCGCGGGCCACGGACTCACGCTGAGGGCAGAGGAGGTACAGGAGTTCCGGGTCGCCTGACCAGACGGCCTCACGGCAGCGCCCCCCAGGGGCGCGGGGCTGTATCAATGTGCGGCTCCGCCGCGCGGGCGCGACCAGCCACACGCGACCAGCCACAATGGCGCCGCAGACGATCTACACGCATCGATCCCCACGGCGGAGCCGCAGGCTCACTACAGCCGCCGCCCCAGCCATCGTGCGGTCAGCACACCCACCCCGACCGTGACAACCTGCCCCACCCGGCCACGATTTCGGGACAGCCACTCCTGAGGCCCTCCCGCACAAGCCTCCCCGTCGAAACGCCCATGCGCCCCGAAGTCCCGCCCGCGAAGCCCATCCGCAGGCGTCCACAGATTCGTCGGCCCTTCCTGCTCACCCTCGTCGTGCTGCGCGTCGAACCCGGTCCGCGCCAGATACCGGTCCAGGAACCCGGGAACGACGGCGTTGGCCATCAGCGTCGCCACCGTCGAACCCCCGACCCAGTACTCCCGGCGCCGTGCGTGCCCCGCGGCGTGCACGATCGCCCGCGCGGCCACCTCCGGCTGGTAGACCGGGGCCACCGGCCGGGCCCGTCCCGGCATCCGGCTCAACACCCAGTCGAACTGCGGGGTGTTGAGGGCGGGCATCTGCACCATCGTCGTCCGCACCCGGCTCCCGCCGCGGAGCAGCTCGCACCGCAGCGACTCGTTGAACCCCTGGATCGCGTGCTTCGCCCCGCAGTACGCCGACTGCAGCGGAACCCCGCGGTAGGCGAGCGCGGAACCGACCTGCACGATCGTGCCCCGGTCGCGCGGCAGCATGTGCCGCAGGGCGGCCCGGGTACCGAACACATAGCCCAGGTACGTCACTTCGGTCACCCGCCGGAACTCGTCCGGGGTGATCTCGGTGAACGGCGCGAAGATCCCGGCGAAGGCGTTGTTGACCCAGACGTCGATGTGCCCGAAGGCGTCGACCACCTTCTGGGCGGCGTCCTCGACGGCCTTGGCGTCGGCCATGTCCACGGTGACGACCAGTGCCTCGCCCCCGGCGCGCTGGACCTCGTCCGCCGCCGCGGCGAGACCCTCGCGTCCCCGGGCGAGCAGGGCGACCCGGTCGCCGCGCGCGGCGAAGGCCCGGGCCGCCGCCCGGCCGACGCCGCCGCTGGCCCCGGTCACGACGACGGCCCTGCCGCGCTTCGGCAGGGCCCCCTTCCGCAGCTTGCGCACCGGCATCACGCCCGGTGGTGCGGCTGCTCGGGGTCGATGTCGTCCGGGTGCGGCGGCCGCGGCTCGGACGCGTCCGGCGTCGCTCCGGGCGGGCCGGCCGGCATCGGCGGGTACGGCAGGCCGAGCCCACCGGGCGGCGCGGTCGGCGCGCTGCCACCGAGGTGGTGTTCACCGAGGTGGGGTCGATGGGCGGCGTCCGGCGCTGCCGCGTGCTCCGTCGTCGGCCGGGACGCCGACGGGCGTGCCGCGCCGCGCAGCACGTACGCCACCACGCCGAGGATCGCCGCGGTGATCAGTGCGGCGGCCCAGTCCGGCAGTCCGGTGGCGAGGCCCAGCCCGAGGGCGAGCGCGAGGGCCGCGCCCGCGTACAGGGCGACGGCGCCGGAGCCGGCGTAGAGCATGGCCCGACGGCGCTGCCTGCGCGTCTGCTCGCGCAGCTCGTCCCGCACGGTCTCACGCGCCACCTGCGCCAGCTCGTCGACCAGTTGCCTGTCCAGGTGCTCAAGATGATCCAAGCGGTCCATGGGCCCCGGGTACCCGTACGGGAGTACGAGTAACGCGCTCCGTCACGGCCCATACCGGCACGTGGGACAACCCACCTGAGTGAGGGGATCACGTGAAACGATCTCCCCGTCCGGGCGCCCCCAACTAGGCTCGTCCTCATGGACATCCTGGGAACCACGCTTCGCGTGTGCGTCGACGACCTGGAGAGGGCAGTCCCCTTCTACGAACGGCTGGCGGGCGGCCAGGCGCTCCGTTTCGAACGCGGTGGCGTCCAGGTGGCCGCGGTCGGCTGCTTTCTGCTGATGAGCGGCCCGGAGGCCGAGCTGGAGGTGCTGCGCAAGGTCGCGGCGACGATCGCGGTCAAGGACGTCGAGGAGGCCCACCAGGTGCTCACCGAGCTGGGTGCGCACGTCATCGCGGGCCCGGTGGCGACACCGGTGGGCCGCAATCTGATCGCGATGCATCCGGACGGGGCGATCTACGAGTACGTGGACCGTCAGGGCTGATCAGGGCTGATCGGGCTGATCGAGGGCCGCCACGACGATGTCGGCCAGCAGCGCCCCGGCCGTACCCTCCGCGTCCAGGTCGGGGTCGTAGATCGTGACGTTGAGCCCGACGCAGTGCGCGGAGGCCAGCAAGGGGCGCAGCAGCGCGACGAGTTCGTCGGGGGTGAGCCCGTCCGGGTCGGGGCTGTCGACGGCGGGCATGACGGACGGGTCGAGGACGTCGGCGTCCAAGTGGACCCAGAAGCCGTCCAGTTCCGGGATCTCGAAGGCCTGCCGGGTGACCGACGCGAGCGACTCGGCGCCCCATTCGCGCAGGTCGCCGACGGTCACCACGGGGATCTTCAGATCGGCGAGTTCGGCCCGGTCCTCCTCGAAGCAGTCACGGATGCCGAAGTAGCGCACGTCCTCGTCCCGCAGATAGGGCCTGAGCCCTTCCAGGTTCGTCAGGTCCTCCTGCCCGCGCCCGGTGGCCAGGGCGACCTCCTCGCCGCCCGCCGCGCCGACCTGGTCGGAGTTGCCGGGATGCCGGAAGTCGGGCGAGGCGTCCACGACGGCCAGCCCGTGCCTGCCGATACGGCGCAGCGCGAGGGCGGCGCCCAGGTTGATGGAGCAGTCGCCGCCCAGGACGAGCGGAAAGTCCCCGGCGCGCACATGGCGCTCGATGCGGTCGGCGAGTTTGCGGGTGTAGGAGGCGAGGGCGGCCGCGTTGAAGACGCCGTCGCCCTCCCGCCAGTCCCCCCGGTCGTATCTCGGCGGCACCACGACCCCGCCCTCCAGCGCCCGCAGCCGCTGGACGATCCGCTGCTCACGCAGGGCGCCGGCCAGCTTGTAGCAGCCGGGCACGGTGCCGAGGGCGGGCGGGCGCAGGCCCAGGTTGGAGGGGGCGTCGAGCACGACGATATTCCGCATGCGCTCCATCCTGGTCGACGTAGAGTCGGCGCTCAACGCCAATTCAGAGGAACAGCGACGGGAACGGGAGCATGAGCGAGCAGCACACCTACC
Organism: uncultured Streptomyces sp.; assembly: GCA_965653385.1. Taxonomy (GTDB): domain Bacteria; phylum Actinomycetota; class Actinomycetes; order Streptomycetales; family Streptomycetaceae; genus Streptomyces. The sequence goes on from CBFGZZ010000078.1 coordinate 18,908, forward strand.
GGGTGATCGTCCGGGGCACGTGGGACGCACTCACCGACGGGGCCCGGGCACGACTGCTCGCCGAGGCCGCCGAGCACGGTATGACGAGCATGCGGTTCACGCCGGAGGGGTCGCTGTCCTACGAGCCGGCCCCGCTGAAGCACTTCTCGATGCGCTACGTCGTGGTCTCCGACGCGGCGGACGGCGAGGAGATGGCCGGTGCCATCGCCGAGGACCGGGCGGAGAGTGCCCTGCGCGAGCTGGGCTACGGCTTTCGCGAGCTGAGGTCGACGGTGACGGACCTCGACACCATGAAGATCAACTTCAAGTCCGCATCTCGGCGGTGATCGCCCACCGCTCGTGATCCCGCCAGGCGCCGTCGATGAAGAGCATGTCCGGCGAGAAGCCCTCCAGGCGGAACCCGCAGGCGCGGGCGAGGGCGATCGAGGCGGTGTTGGCCGGCTGGACGTTGATCTCCAGCCGGTGCAGCCGCATCGGCCCGAAGGCGTGGCCCACGACCAGGTCGAGGCCCTCGCGCATCAGGCCCCGCCCGGCCGCGTGGGCGAAGGCGCCGTAGCCGAGGGCGCCGCTCTGGAAGGCACCCTGGACGATGTTGTTGATGTTGATGTACCCGGCGATGCCGCCACCGTCGTCCTTCGCGCAGACCAGGAACCCCGCCTTGCCCGGATCCTCGATCAGCCGCCCGGCATAGGCGGCGTAGGCCGCGGCGCCGTCCGGCGGGAAGAGCCACGGGTGGTGCAGGTCCTTGCTCTCCCGGGCCCGCGCCGTGAACTCGCGGCTGTCCTCGTAGGTGAAGTGACGTATGCCCACGCGGGGGCCTTCGGCCAGATAGCGGGTCGCGGGGTGCGGCATGGCGAAAGCCTACGACGCACGCTATCGACGCCGGCCCATGAAGTACGCCCCGACCAGCGCGCCGATGACCCCCACGGCGAGCAGTGCCAGCCACAGCGGCATCGTGACCAGGGGCACCAGCAGGCGGATCTCGGTCTCGCGGGTGTTCTCGAAGATGAAGACCAGGGCGAGCGCGAGCAGCACCAGCACGGTGATCCCCTTGGGGGTCAGCGTCCCGCGCCGGCCGCTCTGCGTCCCGCCCGTCTTCCCGCCGCTCCGCGACGTCGTCCTCGCGGTCATACGACCAGGATGCTCCCCGCGGCGCGATCACGCACGGTGAGCGACCCGGCGGGGGCTCAGCCGATCACCGGCAGCTGGATCACCCCCGTGTCCTCGGGCGAGCTGACCACGGTCACCGGCTTGATCCCCCGGTTCCCGAAGTACGCGTCGTCACTCGCGGCGATCACGAACCGCAGCCGGTGCCCCTTCTCGTACCGGTGCACGATCCCCGGCAGGGTCACGGTGAAGCTCTTGGTGACGTCGGGCACGCGGACCGGTGCGACGAGCCGGTGCACCAGCGTCTTCGTGCCGTCGGGCGCGATGTCGTACAGCTTGGCGAAGAGGACGAGCTTGTCGGCGGCGTCCCCGGAGTGCTGGGTCCGCTCGGCCTTCGGTGAGCGGACCTTGAGCGTGGCCCGGGGCGCGCCGACGACGTCGGTGGTGCGGGTGAGGGGCTCGCTGGTCCAGCCGAGGTAGGTGCCCCGGGTGTCGTACGGCGCGGGGTCCGGGATGCCCATGGCTGCGGCGAGTGAACTCTCGGAGTGGCTGGTGGGGACGAGCCAGTTGGTGTACGTGCGGCTGCCCCGGGCCACCTTGCGGCGGTTGTCGACGAGCTTGCCGTCGCCGGAGAGGTAGAGCGTACGGCTGGGCGCGGGGACGCGGTCGGCGGTGGCGTAGGTGCCGTTCGGGTCGGTGATCCAGTCGCGGTAGTAGGCGAAGGCGGGACCGGTGTCGACGTTCTTCCTGCCCAGGTAGCGGTCGAACCAGGCGAGGATGCGCCGGCCGACGTAGCTGGTCTCCAGGTTGCCCTGGCCGAGGTTGAGTTCACCGGCGGCCGGGTCGGTGAGGCCGCCGCTGTGGCCCCAGGACTGCCAGATCATCTTCGTCGGCGTCCCCTGGGCCTTGAGCGTCTTGTACGTCGCTGTGGCCTCGTTGAGGTTGAAGAGGCTGTCGGCCTGCCCCTGGACGAGGAGGGTCGGTGCCTTGACGCGGTGCAGGTACGTCACCGGCGAGACGCTGCGCGCGTACGCGAGGAGCTCGGCGGTCTGCTTGGCCGGGTAGCGGCCGGAGTTGAGGGTGCGGACGGTGTCGCAGGCCTTGGTGACGAAGTGCAGACAGGGCAGGGAGTTGATGCGGGAGGGGTCGAGGCTCGGCTGGAGCAGGGGCTGGCCTTCGCCTATGAGGTAGAAGCCGTTGGCCCACTGCCATTTGAAGGCGCCGGGCACGCTGCCGCCGGGTTGCGCGTTGTTCGGGTCGAGGGAGTACGCCAGGTCGTTCCAGGTGATCATCGGCACGAGCGCGTCGAGGCGTCGGTCGACGGCGGCCGTGGCGAGCTGGATGGCGCCGCCGTAGGAGCCGCCGACCATGCCGACGCGGGGGTCGCCGGGGGCGTCGCGGGTGACGAAGTCGACCTTCGTGCCGTCGTCGGCGGCGCGTGCGCCGCCCAGGAAGTCGATCAGCCGTGCGGCGGCGACGCCGTCGATGGCGGGGTCGTCGAGGGAGATCAGACAGCCCGACTTGCCGAAGCCGAGCCCGGAGTAGACGAGGGAGACATAGCCGCGCTGGGCGAAGGCCTTGCCGATGGCGTCGGTCGAACCGTCGGACTTGCTGCCGCCGAAACCGTTGGTGGCGAGGACGGCGGGCGCGGGGTGTGCGCTGTCCACGCCCGCGGGCCGGTACAGGTCGGCGTCGACGGCGCAAGTGCGGTCACCCGCCTGGACGGTGAACTTCAGGGCGGTGACGGTGAACTGGCCACTCGCGGCGGCGGCCGGGGTGGTGAGCGCGAGGGGGGCGGTGAGCGTGGCGCCGAGCACGAGAGCGAGTGGGGCGGCAGGCCCTGGGGATCTGGGCGCACGTCGGGACACGAAGACCTCCACACTGAGGCACGTTGGAGACAGCCCTGTTTACCGACCAGTCAGTACTGGCCGGTTGTCATGGTGTGACACGTGTCAGACGGGGTCAATCACCGGGAAGAGGGTTTCTTGACGGAGATTCAGTGAACAGCGTCAGCGCAGGGCCGGCTCGTCGAGGGTCAACTCCCCAGCATCGGCGTCGAGTTCCGCGCTCACCCCGAAGGGGATCGTCAGCGCGCCCTCGCAGTGCCCGAAGCCGAACTCCTCGACGACCGGCACACCGAGGCCGCCGAGCCGGTCCAGCAGGACCGGACGCACCGTGTCGTAGGGGCCGCAGCCCGCCCAGGACCCGAGCGCGATCCCGACGACCCCGTCGAGCCATCCCGTGCGCAGGAGCTGGGTCAGCATCCGGTCGATGCGGTACGGCTGCTCGCCGATGTCCTCCAGCAGAACCAGCCCGTCCCGCGCACCGGTCCGGGCGTGCGGGGTGCCGAGATCGGAGGTGAGCATGCTGAGGCAGCCGCCGAGGGTGACGCCACGGGCCCGTCCGGGGACCATGGCCGTGCCGCGGGAGGGGATCACGCGGACCGTCTCCGGATGGAAGAGCGTGGCCTTCAGGTGCTCCTGCGCCCGGGCGTTCTTGACGAAGTCGACGCCGGCCGCGGCGGGTCCGTGCAGGGTGACCAGGTCCAGCCGGGTGGCGAAGGCCTGGTGCAGCACCGTGATGTCGCTGAACCCGACGAACACCTTCGGTCCGGCCGCCCGCATCGCCGCCCAGTCGAGGAGGTCGACCATGCGCTGGGCCCCGTAGCCGCCCCGGGCGCACAGCACGGCGCCCACGGACGGATCGCACCAGGCGCGCTGGAGATCGGCGGCGCGGTCCGCGTCCGACCCCGCCAGGTAGTCGAACTCGCCGTGCCGGTCCAGTACATGGGGCGTCACCACCGGGTCGAGGTCCCAGCCGCGCAGCACGTCGAGCCCGGCCTCCAGCCGCTCCTCGGAGACGGGTCCGCTGGGCGCGACGACGGCCACGCGGGCGCCGGGGGCGAGGCGGTGCGGCCGTACCAGGGGCCGTACGGGCTCGGTCACTTGGTGAGCTCCAGCGTCGGGATCCCGGGCGGGTTCAGCCCGAAGACCTGGGCGTACAGGGAGAGTTCGGACTCCAGGACGCGGATCATCGTCTCCGCCCGCCGGAATCCGTGGCCCTCGCCCTCGAAGGCGATGTAGGCGTGCGGCACCCGGCGTCCCTCCATGCGGGCCAGGAACCGCTCGCACTGGGTGGGCGGGCAGATCACGTCGTCAAGGCCCTGGAGCAGCAGGAACGGCACGGCGAGCCGATCGGCGTGCGCGGCGGGCGAGCGCTCGGCGTAGCGCGCCGGGACCTCGGCGAGAGGGCCGACCAGCGACTCCAGGTACCGGGACTCGAAGTCATGGGTCTCCCCCGTGCCCCAGCCGGCCAGGTCGAGGATGGGGTAGAGGATCGTGCCGCAGGCGTAGACGTCGGTGGCGGTGAGCGACGCGGCCGCGGTCCAGCCGCCCGCGCTGCCGCCGCGGATGGCGAGCCGGTCCCGGTCGGCGGTGCCCTCGTCGGCGAGGGCGAGCGCGACGGCCGCGCAGTCCTCGACGTCGACCACGCCCCACTGCTCGCGCAGCCGGTTGCGGTAGGCCCGGCCGTACCCGGTGGAGCCGCCGTAGTTGACCTCGGCGACGCCGATGCCGCGTGAGGTGAAGTAGGCGATGGCCAGGTCGAGGACGAGGGGCGCCCGCGAGGTGGGGCCGCCGTGCGCCCAGACCACGAACGGCGGTGGGGTGTCGGCGGGGGCGACGCAGCCGGGGTTGTGGGGCGGGTAGATGTGCGCGTGGATGTCCTGCCCGGCGGCGCCGGTGAAGGTGCGGATCTGCGGTTCGGGGTAGTAGGCGGGGTCGACGGCGTCGTCGTGTTCGGCGCCGATGACGCGGGTGCGTCCCGTGCGGGTGTCGAGTTCGACCACCTCGTACGCGCTGCGCGGACTGGCGCCGACGGCGACGATCCTCCCCCACCCTTCGGGCGGGGGGACCCCCATCTCACTGCGCTCGCCGTGCACCGCGAGCGTGGCCTCGAACTCCGTCCAGGGGCCCGCCGCGTCGACGATCTCGCCGGTCTCGGGGTCCAGCACCCCGAGGGCCGTCGCCCCGCGGCCGTGCACGACGGCGACGAGTCCGCCCGCCAGCGGGGCGAACCAGCGCAGGCCCGGCTTCCACAGCGGCCCGCCGAACTCCTCCTCACGCTGACACAGGGGTACGCCGTCGCGGTAGAGGTTCCACCAGCCGCCGCGGTCGCTCACGTACAGCAGCCGGCCGTCGAGCGCCCAGTCGACCTGCGCGATCGACTCCTCCGGGCCACCGGCGACGGTGCGCGGGGCGCCGAGCGTGCCGTCGGCGCCGACGTCGGCGACCAGCAGTTCCGTGCCGTCCCACGGCATGCGCGGATGGTCCCAGGCGAGCCAGGCCACCCGCCGCCCGTCCGGCGCGATCCGCGGCCCGGTGACGAACCGGTGCCGGTCGTCGGTGAGCTCGCGTACGCCGTCCCGGTCCTGGGCAGCCGAGCCGTCCAGCGGCACGGCGGCCAGGACGCGCCGCACATCGGTGGGCCCGTCGCCGGTGAACTCCTCCAGCACGCACCACACTTCACCGAGTTCGAGCCGCACCTGCGGCTCCGCCCAGCGCAGCCCGCCGCCCACCGGCGAGACGGGAGTGAGCGGACGCGGCTCGCCGCCCTCCTCGTACCGGTAGAGCCGCTGATCGGCGAAATCGACGAACACGACGAGCGGCCGGCCGTCGACCTCGACGCCCGCCCAGGGCTGTCCGCCGTACTCGACGACCCTGCTGCGCACGTTCCACGGGGCGGGCAGCACGGACTCCTCCGTGCCGTCGGCCCGGCGCCGCACCAGCGTGCGCCGGCCGCCCTCCGTGGGCCGTGGTTCGGTCCACCACGCCTCGTCGCCGACGAAGCCCACCCACTCGGGGTGCCCGTCGTGCGTGGCGGCGAGGGCCGCGTCGATGGGCGAGGGCCAGGAACCGTACGCCAGCGTTCGCACCGTCTCCCCCACCTCGCCTAGGCCGTCCGCAGGAAGCGGTCGAGGACCCGCACGCCGAAGTGCAGCGCCTCGACCGGCACCCGCTCGTCGACGCCGTGGAACATCGCCCCGTAGTCGTAGCCCTCCGGCAGCTTCAGCGGGGAGAACCCGTAGCCGATGATGCCGAGCCGGGAGAACTGCTTGGCGTCCGTGCCGCCGGGCATGCAGTACGGCACCACATGTCCCTCGGGCGCGAACTCCTCGACGGCGGCGCGCATCTTGGCGTACGTCGGCGAGTCCACCGGCGACTGGAGGGCTCCCGGCGACTGGAGGGCCACCTCGCGATGGTGGAACTCCCAGTCCACGTCGGGCCCGGTGAGTGCGTCGAGGGTGGCACGGAACTCGTCCTCCATGCCGGGGAGATAGCGGCCGTCGACGTAGGCCACGGCCTCCCCCGGGATCACGTTGACCTTGTAACCCGCCTCCAGCATCGTCGGGTTGGCGCTGTTGCGGACGGTCGCCTCGACCAGCTCGGCCGCCGGACCGAGCTTCTCCAGCAGTCCGTCCACGTCGTCCAGGTCGGCCTCCAGGCCGTACAGCGCGGCGAGTTCGGTGAGGGCGGCGCGGACCGTCGGGGTCAGCCGCAGCGGCCACTCGTGGGCGCCGATGCGGGTGACGGCGGCGGCGAGGCGGGTCACCGCGTTCTCCCGGTTGGGCTGGGAGCCGTGCGCGGCCCGCCCGCGTGCGGTGAGCTTGACCCAGCCGGTGCCGCGCTCCCCCGCCGCGATCGGGTAGAGCTGCCGCCCGCTGCCGTCATGGAAGGTGAAGGCGCCGGACTCGCTGAAGCCCTCGGTGCAGCCCTCGAAGAGCCCCGCGTGCTGGTCGGCGAGGAATCCGGCGCCGTCCTCGGCGCTCGCCTCCTCGTCGGCGGTGAAGGCGATCACGACGTCACGCCGTGGGCGTACGCCCTGGCGGACCCAGGACCGGACGACCGCCAGGATCATCGCGTCCATGTTCTTCATGTCGACGGCGCCCCGGCCCCAGACCACGCCGTCGCGGATCTCCCCGGAGAAGGGGTGCACGCTCCACTCGGCCGCCTGTGCGGGCACCACGTCCAGATGCCCGTGCACGAGCAGCGCCTCCGCCGAGGGATCGGAGCCCTCGAAGCGGGCGACGACGTTCGTACGGCCCTTGGTGCGCTCCAGCATCGTGGGTTCCAGGCCCGCCTCGGCGAGCCGAGCGGCGGCGTACTCGGCTGCGGGCCGCTCCTGGCAGTCGCCGCCGCCCCGGTTGGTGGTGTCGATCCGGATGAGGTCGGAGGTGAACGTCACGACCTCGTCGAGTGCCTGCTGGTCAGCCATACTGCTCCTCCACCGCGGCCGAGACGATCGTGGTGACCGCCTTGAAGGTACGGATTCCCTCGTACATGCGCTCGCTGGTGTACGCCACCTTTCGCTCGCCGACACGTCCGACGCCGGGGACGACGGTGGCCGCCATCGCGAGGTGCTCGGCGTCGAACTCCAGGGCCACGGTGAACGGCCCGCCGCTCACCGGTGTCCCGCGGACCGCCAGCGCGGCCGCCTCCTTGGCCGCGGCGCGGATGTCGGCGGCGGTCCTGGCCGGCGTACGGCACACGGCGGCGTACCGCGAGACATGGTCCTTGACGGCGACCTTCAGCGCCTCGGGCGCGTACCCGAGCGCGTCCTCGCAGGCCACGTCGTCCCCGGTGACGAGCACCACGGGCACGCCGTACTCGGCGACGACGTGCGCGTTCAGCAGGCCCTCGCTCGCCCGTACGTCGTTCAGCCACACCCCGGTGACGGAGTTGGCGAGGTACGTGTGCGCGAGGACTCCTTCCATGCCGGCGCCCGCGTGGTAGCCGACGAAGGCGATGCCGTCCACGTCGCCGTGCTGCACGCCCTCGACCATGGACAGCGTCTTGTGCCGGCCGGTGATCATCTCCGCCCGCTCGTCGAGCCGTTCGAGCAGCAGATTGCGCATCGTCCAGTGCGCCTCGTTGATGACGACCTCGTCGGCGCCGCCGTCGAAGAACCCCAGCACGGCGGCGTTGACGTCCGAGGTGAACATCCCCCGGCACCGCTCCCACTGCGGCGTCCCCGGCAGCACGTCGGCCGGCCAGGTCACGCCGGTGGCGCCCTCCATGTCGGCACTGATCAGGATCTTCATGAGGCCTCACGTTACGCGTCGGTGCGGGAACTTCCCATGAGTGGCGTCCGTCCGGCCCTGAGCGGAGAATTTCTCCTGGACGGAGTCCCCCTGTCCCGCGGAGGTGCCATGACGGATCCGCGAACGATCCTGTGGCAGGCGCGCCGGGGCCCCGTGCCCGCGGACTGGCGTGTGTTCACCAGGAGGCGGGGCAAGCTGTCCGGTTTCTTCCGCGGGACATCGGACGATCCGGACCCCCTGCTCGTGATCACGCCGGACGGGGCCGTCGAGTACGTCAGTGAACGCAAGCCACTGACGGTCGTCGCCTTCCAGGATCTGGCCGGCATGCGGATCCGAGTGGCCAGTTCCAATTCGTCGGCGGCCGTCTCCACCTGGGTCGACCTGCGCTACCTCGACGGCAGCAAGGCGAAGTGGCGGTCCGCCGGCTTCGCCAACGATCTCGAGGCGATCCAGGGTTTCATCGAGGCCTACGGCGCCCACAAGGCGCTTCGCGGGCACGCGTGAGGCCGACGGCCCTCCATGAGCAACGAGGGGCGGCCGAACGAGGCGCCCTCACCGCCACGTGCTGTCGCCGCTGATCGGGGACAGGGAGGGCCGTGTCTGGATCTTCGCCGCCGAGAAGCCGTACTTGTCGAAGACGGTCCGGTCCGCGATCAGGCGGTAGCCGTACCACGCGTCCCAGATGTAGGTCAGCGAGCCGCCGCTCACCCTGGCCAGGAGGCCGTTGGCCAACTCGTGGGCCTCGTCCCACGCGCAGTCCGCGAAGACGCTGTCGCTGACGACGGCGACGCCGTTCCAGTCGTCCCACAGGTTGAAGTAGACGGTCGCGTCGGGGACGTAGTACAGGCGATCGCCGGGGCCGACCAGGTAGACGCGGTCGTGGTGGGGCGTCTTGAAGCGCTGTCCCGGAACCGGGCAGACGGTGTTCGCGGACGAGGG
>CBFGZZ010000079.1:0-27909 GCA_965653385.1 uncultured Streptomyces sp.
CGAGGGAGTCCCAGCGCAGGTAGTTCTCCTTGACCAGCTGCTGGACGTGCTTCGGCGCGCTGCCGCCGGCGCCCGTCTCGAACAGGCCGCCGCCCGCCATCAGCGGGACGACCGAAAGCATCTTGGCGCTGGTGCCCAGCTCCAGGATCGGGAAGAGGTCGGTGAGGTAGTCGCGCAGGACGTTACCCGTGACCGAGATGGTGTTCTCGCCACGGCGGATGCGCTCCACCGACAGCTTGGTGGCGTCGACCGGGGCGAGGATGCGGATGTCCAGGCCCTCGGTGTCGTGCTCCGGCAGGTACGCGTTGACCTTGGCGATCAGGTTGGCGTCGTGCGCGCGGGTCTCGTCCAGCCAGAAGACGGCCGGGTCGCCGGTGGCGCGGGCGCGGGTGACGGCCAGCTTCACCCAGTCCTTGATCGGCGCGTCCTTGGTCTGGCAGGCACGGAAGATGTCGCCCTCGGCGACCGGCTGCTCGATGACGACGTTCCCGGCCTGGTCGACCAGACGGACCGTACCGGCCGCCTTGATCTCGAAGGTCTTGTCGTGGGAGCCGTACTCCTCGGCCTTCTGCGCCATCAGGCCGACGTTCGGGACCGAGCCCATCGTCGACGGGTCGTAGGCGCCGTTGGCACGGCAGTCCTCGATCACGGCCTGGTAGACGCCCGCGTAGGAGGAGTCCGGCAGCACCGCGAGGGTGTCGGCCTCCTGGCCGTCGGGGCCCCACATGTGGCCGGAGGTGCGGATCATGGCCGGCATCGAGGCGTCCACGATCACGTCGGACGGCACGTGCAGGTTGGTGATGCCCCGGTCGGAGTCGACCATGGCCAGCTCCGGGCCCTCGGCGAGCTCCGCTTCGAAGGACGCCTTGATCTCGGCGCCGTTCGGCAGCGCGTCCAGGCCCTTGAGGATGCCGCCCAGACCGTCGTTCGGGGAGAGACCGGCGGCCGCGAGGGCCTGGCCGTACTTCTCGAAGGTCTTCGGGAAGAAGGCACGCACGACGTGACCGAAGACGATCGGGTCGGAGACCTTCATCATCGTGGCCTTGAGGTGCACGGAGAACAGCACGCCCTCGGCCTTGGCCCGGGCGATCTGCGCCGTCAGGAACTCGCGCAGCGCGGCGACGCGCATGACGGAGGCGTCGACGACCTCACCGGCGCGAACCGGTACGGACTCGCGCAGGACGGTGGTGGTGCCGTCCTCGGCGACGTGCTCGATCCTCAGCGCGCCGGCCTCGGAGATCACGGCGGACTTCTCGGTGGAGCGGAAGTCGTTCTGGCCCATGGTCGCCACGTTGGTCTTGGACTCGGAGGTCCAGGCGCCCATGCGGTGCGGGTGGGTCTTGGCGTAGTTCTTGACCGAGGCGGGGGCGCGCCGGTCGGAGTTGCCCTCACGCAGGACCGGGTTCACCGCGGAGCCCTTGACCTTGTCGTAGCGGGCCTGGATCTCCCGCTCCTCGTCGGTCTTCGGGTCGTCCGGGTAGTTCGGCAGCGCGTAGCCCTGGCCCTGGAGCTCGGCGATGGCCGCCTTGAGCTGCGGGATCGACGCCGAGATGTTCGGCAGCTTGATGATGTTGGCCTCGGGCGTCTTCGCGAGCTCACCGAGCTCGGCGAGGGCGTCCGGGATGCGCTGGTCCTCGGCCAGGTACTCCGGGAACACCGCGATGATGCGGCCGGCCAGCGAGATGTCACGCGTCTCCACGGTGACACCCGCCTGCGAGGCGTACGCCTGGACCACCGGCAGGAAGGAATACGTCGCCAGGGCCGGGGCCTCGTCAGTGTGCGTATAGATGATGGTCGAGTCAGTCACCGGGTGCTCCGCTCCACGTCTGCAACATTGCTCGACATCAAGATATCTCGTGATCGACCTCGGCTCGACAGGGGTCCGCACACGGGTGCGGGAAGTCGGCCGGGATACCGGATCCACGCAAACGGAGGAGTCACCTCCGTGCAACCGGATCGGACGGTCCCAGAGTCATGAAGGGAGATCACCGATCCGGTGGCCGGGCCTGACCATCCGGCCGCCCCAGCGAAAGCGGACCATGAGATATCGCAGCAGAGTGACGGCCCCCGCGGCCGCCCTGATCGGCACGGCAGCGGCCCTCACCGCCGCCCCCTCCGCCCTCGCGGCACCGACGAGCACGGGGACGTCGGCCGCCAGGACCCACGGCACTCCGGGCCCCGAGACCCTCGGCGACCCCGTCTACCCGGCCCTCGGCAACGACGGCTACCGCGTCACCGCCTACCACCTCGACTTCTCCTACGACGCCACGACGCGGCTGGTCGACGCCACCGCGACCCTGAAGATCCGCACCACCCAGGCGCTGTCCCGCCTCTCCCTCGACTCCCTCGGCCTCGACATCCGCTCCGTACGCGTCGGCGGCCGCACGGCGACGTACGAGCAGGTGGCCGAGAAGGTGCGCATCACGCCCGCACGGACGCTGCCGAACAAGTCCTGGGTGACCGTGTGCGTCGAGTACTCGGCGGACCCGCGCCGTATTCCGCAGCCGCTCACCGGCTGGGTCGACACGCTGGACGGGTTCGCGGTCTGCTGCCAGCCGAACTTGGCCCACACCGTCTTCCCGTGCAACGACCACCCCTCCGACAAGGCCGACTTCACGTTCCGCATAACCGTCCCCGGCGGCCTCAGCGGCGTGGCCACCGGCCTGCTCGAACGCACCGAGAGCCTCTCCGGCGGCCGTACCGCGTACACGTACCGCTCCCGCGAGCCCATGGCCACCGAGCTGGTGCAGATCACGGTCGGCGACTACGTGATCAAGGACCGGCAGGGCCCGCACGGCCTCCCGCTGCGCGACGTCGTCCCGGTCGCGCGCGCCGAGGCACTGGAACCGGCGCTCGCGCTGACGCCGAACCTGGTCGCGTGGCTGGAGGCGCGGCTCGGGGCCTACCCCTTCGAGACGTACGGCCTGCTGCCCTGCAACTCCGACGCCCCGAACGCCTTCGACTTCACCGGCCTGGAGACCCAGACCCTCACCATCTACAAGCCGAACTACCTGCTCCAGGAGGAGTCGAAGATCGGCTCGCACATGATGCACGAGCTGGTCCACTCCTACTTCGGCAACAGTGTCAGCCCCGCCACCTGGGCCGACCTGTGGATCAACGAGGGCCACGCCGACTTCTACGGGCTGCTGTACCGCTACGAGCGGGGCTGGCCGGACTCCCTGGGCATGACCACCATGGAAGCCCGGATGAAGGACACCTACGCGAAGGGCGACCAGTGGCGCCACGACTCGGGGCCGGTCGCGGCGCCCAACGCGGTCAACCTCTTCGACAGCCAGCGCTACCTGGGCGGCGTCCTGGTCCTGTACGCGCTGCGCAACCTCGTCGGCGAGCAGGCCTTCAACGCTCTTGAGCGGGCCTTCCTCGACCGGTACCGCAACTCCTCGGCGTCGACGGACGACTTCACTGCCGTCGCCTCCGAGGTCTCCGGCCGGGATCTGACCGGATTCCTGCGGGACTGGCTGTACGGCACGAAGACGCCGCGGATGCCGGGGCACCCGGACTGGACGGTCACCCCGGTGAACCCGTCGCTCGCCGCGCCGCACAGCCGCGAGGGCAGCCGCCACCACGAGAACTCGGCCACCCTGTAGGCACGTTCGGGCACGTCAGTCGAGGCGGACGGGAGGCATCTCGTCCGCCTCCTCGGGGCCGCGCTGCTGCGGGATCGCCAGCGTGCCCTGCTGGATCGCCACCGTGCGCGCCGGCGCCGGGATGCGGATGCCCTCCTTGCGGTAGCGCCGGTGCAGGCGCTTGATGAACTCGTGCTTGATCCGGTACTGGTCGCTGAACTCGCCGACGCCCAGGATCACCGTGAAACCGATCCGGGAGTCGCCGAAGGTGTGGAAGCGGATGATCGGCTCGTGGTCCGGCACCGCTCCCTCGACCTCGGCCATCACCTGGCCGATGACCTCGTTCGTCACCAGCTCGACATGGTCCAGGTCGCTGTCGTAGGCGACGCCGACCTGGACCAGGATCGTCAACTGCTGCTCGGGGCGCATGAAGTTGGTCATGTTCGTCTTCGCGAGCTCCCCGTTGGGGATCACGACCAGGTTGTTCGACAGGTTGCGGACCGTCGTCTGTCGCCAGTTGATGTCCTCGACATAGCCCTCCTCGCCGCTGCTCAGCCGGATGTAGTCGCCGGGCTGGACGGTCTTGGAGGCGAGGATGTGGATGCCCGCGAAGAGGTTGGCGAGCGTGTCCTGCAGGGCGAGCGCGACCGCCAGACCGCCGACGCCCAGGGCGGTGAGCAGCGGCGCTATCGAGATGCCCAGCGTCTGGAGCACCACCAGGAAGCCGATGGCCAGGATCAGGATCCGGGTGATGTTGACGAAGATCGTGGCCGACCCGGCGACACCGGGCCGGGACTGGGTGACCGTCCGCATCAGCCCGGCGATCCCGCGGGCCACCGCCAGCGTCACGACGAAGATGAGCAGCACGGTCAGGATCTGGTTGACGTTGTGCTGGACCGTCCGGGTCAGCGGAAGCGCCGCCCCCGCGGAGGCCGCGCCGCCGAGGAAGGCCGCCCACGGCGCCACGGTCCGCAGGGTGTCCACGATCAGGTCGTCGCCGCTCCAGCGGGTGCGGTCGGCGTGCTTGCCCAGCCAGCGCAGCAGCATCCGCAGCAGGAAGGCGGCGAGCAGCCCCGCGGCCACCGCGATCCCGGCGACGACCAGGTCGTCCACGGTGAGCGCCCGGTTCACCGGCCACCTCCGGAAACAAAGGCTGCGGCGAACCCCTTCGCCGACGGCCGGATGTGAAGTCTCGTCACGTTGTCACCTGCTCGATTCCGCGATGTGCCGTCGCACCGGCCACCCCATCCCCCGAGACCGGCGCGAGGGCTCATCCTGCCGTATCGGGTACACGTGTTCGTGCCAGGATCGTCGGGCGGACGGCCGCATAGGTCGCTTTCGGGCATTCTCCCCGGAACCGGCGGTGGCTTCGAGGGCGCGTTGTCACATGTCGGTGAACGACCCGTGCCGCCCCGCGCCGGAGGCGAAGCGCGCCGCGCCCTCCATGCTCTCCGTCAGCACACCCCTGCCGTGCCGGAGTTCACCCCGCATCGCGGCCGCCTCGTCCAGCCCTTCCTGGTCGAGCACCGAGGCGCGGTCGGCGCGCAGACACGCCTGCGGGAACCGCGCGATCTCGGCGGCCAGCTCCTCCGCCTCGGCGCGGGCGCGTCCGCTCGGCACCACGCGGTTGGCGAGCCCGATGTCGTAGGCCTCGCTCGCGGGTACCGCCCGGCCCGTCAGGATCATGTCCAGCGCGCGGCTCGTGCCGATCAGCCGGGGCAGCCGTACCGTGCCGCCGTCGATCAGGGGCACGCCCCAGCGGCGGCAGAACACCCCGAAGACGGCGTCCTCCTCGGCGACCCGCAGATCGCACCACAGGGCCAGCTCCAGGCCACCGGCCACGGCATGCCCGGCGACCGCCGCGATCACCGGCTTCGACAGCCGCAGCCGGGTCGGCCCCATCGGCCCGTCACCCTCCTCGGTGACCCGGTTGCCCCGCTCGGTGCCCAGCGCCTTGAGGTCGGCTCCGGCGCAGAACGTGCCGCCCTCACCCCACAGCACCGCCACCCGTGCCTCGTCGTCGGCCTCGAACTGGCGGAAGGCGGCGACGAGTTCGGCGGCGGTGGGGCCGTCGACCGCGTTACGGACCTCGGGCCGGGAGAGGACGACGGTACTGACGTGTCCCTGGCGCTCGACACGGACCGGCATGGCGGGCCCCTTTCGGTGGGTCGGACCCCGCACGTTACTGGCCGGTCACATGACCTTCCACCGCAACCGGCCGCTCAGTTCATCGTCCACCCGAACCGGCCGCTCAATTCACCGTCCACCCGAACCGTCCATTCAGATCACCTTCCACCGCACCAGCGCACCCAGCGTCAACGCCCCCGGCAGCAGCGGCAGCCACACCGTGATGATCCGGTACGCCAGCACCACCGCCGTCGCCACCGCCACCGGGCCGCCCGCCGCCACCAGCGCCAGGATCAGCGCCGCCTCCACCGAGCCGATCCCGCCCGGCGTGGGCACGAGGGCGACGGCGACGGTCGCCGCGAGGTACGCGAGCGCCATGTGGGCCGGCGGCACGTCCAGCCCCAGCGCGAGGCCGACCAGGACCAGCCCGGCCGCCTGCAGCGCCGGAAAGGCCAGGGAGCCGCCCCACAACGCCAGCGCCCGTGAGGGCCGGGTGTGGACCGAGCGCGCCTCGCCCAGCGCGGTCCGCAGGAACGACAGCACGGCGGTGCGCAGCCGGCGTACGAGCGCGAAGACGGCCACGACCACGAGCGCCGCCGCACCGATGATCAGCAGCAGCGGACCCCAGGCGCCGTCCGGAAGAAGCGGCCCGAGCCGCAGGGCGTGCGGGAAGGCGATGAGCAGCGCGGCCAGCAGGCCGACCCGGGCCACGCTCTCCGCGAGCAGATACAGCGCCAGCGCCGCCGAGGAACGGGCGAGCGGCAGCCCGCACACCGTCATGAAACGCAGATTGACCGCGCTCGCACCGAGCCCGGTGGGCAGCAGATGGTTGGCCGAGCCCGCCGCGAACTGCGTGACGAGCAGCCGCAGTGGGGGCAGCGGGTCGACCACGGCACCCTGCCGGGTCACCGCCGCCGCCACCCAGGTCAGACAGGTGACACAGGCCGCCGCGAGGAGCCAGGGCCACTTGGCCGTCGCCAGATGGCCGATGCCCTCGGCGAGCACGGCCCGGTTCCGCACCGCGACCACGACGACGAGGACGAGCGGGAGCAGGCACAGTATCCGGCGCAGCGGGAGCCGCCTGACCAGGCGTCCCGCGGGGAGTCGTACGGCTGTCACATCCGGAGAGGTTCTCCACGCCGCGCCAACGGCGGGTTGCGGCCGCGGGGACGGCGCCTTACGGACCGGCTGCGGACGGCTGCCGATCGTCGCGAAGCCGCCCATACGGCAGGGCCGGCCTGCCGCGACAGGAAAAGAATTGACCTCAACGTCGCTTGAGGTTCTACGGTCCTCTCCATGAGCATGGAGACCACAGCCTGGACACAGCTGTACAGCGTCATGAACGCCCAGCGGGAGCGGCGTCCGTTCGCCCGCGCCACGCTGCGCCGCATCGGCGCGTTCGCCCGCCCGCACCGCCGCAGGATCGCGCTCTTCGTCGTGCTCGGGATGATGACCGCCCTGCTCGCCGTCGCGACCCCGGTACTCGCCGGTCATGTCGTCGACGCGATCGTGACGGGTGACGACGAGGGCACCGTCGTCCGCCTGGCCTTGCTGATCGCCCTTATCGCGCTCGTCGAGGCAGCCCTCGGGATCCTCGCCCGGCGGCTGTCGGCCACCCTCGGCGAGGGACTGATCCTCGATCTGCGGACGGCTGTGTTCGATCATGTGCAGCGCATGCCGGTCGCGTTCTTCACACGTACTCGTACGGGAGCGCTCGTCTCCCGACTCAACAACGACGTGATCGGCGCCCAGCGCGCCTTCAGCAACACCTTGTCCGGCGTGGTCAGCAACCTCGTCACCCTGCTGCTCACGGTCGCCGTCATGCTCACCCTGTCCTGGCAGATCACCCTGCTCGCCCTCGTCCTGCTGCCGGTGTTCGTGTTCCCGGCCCGGCGCATGGGCCACCGCATGGCCGGGATGCAGCGGGAGGCGGCCACCCTCAACGCGGCGATGGGCACCCGCATGACCGAGCGCTTCTCGGCTCCCGGCGCCACACTCGTCAAGCTCTTCGGACGCCCGCAGGAGGAGTCGGAGGAATTCGCGAGCCGGGCCGGGCGGGTGGCGGAGATCGGCGTCCGGACGGCCACCGCCCAGTCGGTGTTCATCACCGCGCTCACCCTGGTGTCCGCCCTGGCCCTCGCCCTCGTCTACGGCCTCGGCGGCTGGTTCGCCCTGCGCGGCACGCTGGAGCCGGGTGCCGTCGTCTCGCTGGCCCTGCTGCTGACCCGGATGTACGCGCCGCTGACCGCGCTGGCCGGCGCCCGCGTCGAGGTCATGAGCGCCCTGGTCAGCTTCGAGCGGGTCTTCGAGGTGCTCGACCTCAAGCCGCTGATCGAGGAGAAACCGGACGCGAGGAAGGTCCCGGACGGCCCGGTGTCGGTGGAGTTCGACGACGTCCGCTTCGGCTACCCGTCCGCCGACAAGGTCTCCCTCGCCTCCCTGGAGGAGGTGGCGACCCTCGACACCCGCGGCGGCGCCGAGGTGTTGCACGGCATCTCCTTCCGCGCCGAACCCGGACAGACCGTCGCCCTGGTCGGCTCCTCCGGCGCCGGCAAGTCGACCGTCGCCCAGCTGCTGCCGCGTCTCTACGACGTCGACGAGGGCGCCGTGCGCGTCGGCGGCGTGGACGTGCGCGACCTGAGCGCCGAGTCCCTGCGCTCCACCCTCGGCATGGTCACCCAGGACGGCCACCTCTTCCACGACACCGTCCGCGCCAACCTGCTGCTGGCCCGCCCCACCGCCACCGACACCGAACTCTGGGACGCCCTGGGCCGCTCCCGACTCGACGATCTCGTCCGGTCCCTGCCCGACGGCCTGGACACCGTGGTCGGCGAGCGCGGCTACCGGCTCTCCGGCGGCGAACGCCAGCGCATGACCATCGCGCGGCTGCTGCTGGCCCGCCAACGCGTCGTCATCCTCGACGAGGCCACCGCCCACCTCGACAACACCTCGGAGGCCGCCGTCCAGGAGGCCCTCACCGAGGCGCTTCGGGGCAGGACCGCGGTCGTGATCGCCCACCGGCTGTCCACCGTGCGGTCGGCGGACCTGATCCTGGTCGTCGAGGCCGGCCGGATCGTCGAACGCGGTACGCACGACGCGCTGCTGGCGGCCGGGGGACGCTATGCGGAGCTGTACCGGACGCAGTTCGAGCAGGGGCCCGGCGGGAGGGCGGAGGTCGCGGCCGAAGTGGCGGCAGAGGTCGCCTCGGCAGGGGAGGCCGCGTAGCGAGCCGCGGGCGGGGAACGGCCGGGATTCGGCCAACGTCGACGGCAGGACCCGTCAGGAACACACAAACATCGACAGCATCATTGCTTCGCGTGTGTTCACATCCTAGTGTGCGTCCGGTTTCCCAACAGCACCGCACAGGATCTGACGTTCCCTCAAGCCACACAGTGCTCGCGCTCTGCCGTCCCGAGGAAGGCCACGTCATGCCGCACGCTCCCGAGTCTCCTGTCGGCCACGCGTCCCACCCCCACGGTGTGCCCGTCAGCCGGCGCCGTCTCCTGGAGGGCGGGGCCGCCGTCCTCGGCGCGCTCGCCCTGTCCGGATCGTCCGCCGCGGCGGTGCAGGCGGCCGACGGGGCCGGCAAAGCGGCCGACTCCCCGGAGTGGAACGGGCACATCGACCTGTTCGAGGTCGGCGCCGAGCCGCCGCACACCACGCTGATGCCCTACGCGGACGTCAGACAGGCCCTGGCCGCCGACCGCACCCGCTCGCCGTACCGCCTGAGCCTCGACGGCAAGTGGAAGTTCGCCTACGCGGACCGGCCCGACGACCGCGACGCCGACTTCTACCGCACCGACGTCGACGACCGCGACTGGGACACCATCCCGGTCCCCTCGGTATGGCAGTTGCACGGCTACGACTTCCCGATCTACGTCAACATCACGTACCCCTACTGGGGCCCCAACGGCCTCGGCGAGGACCCGCAGCCGCCCGCCGCGCCCACCCGCTACAACCCCGTCGGCCAGTACAGGCGCACCTTCACGGTCCCGAAGGACTGGTCGGGGCGGCGGACCTTCCTGCACTTCGAGGGCGTCAAGTCCGCCCACTACGTGTGGATCAACGGCGAGTTGGTGGGCTACAAGGAAGACTCCTTCACCCCCGCCGAGTACGACATCACCAAGCACCTCAGGCCCGGCACCAACCAGATCGCGGTCGAGGTGTACCGCTACTCCGACGGCGACTGGCTGGAGGACCAGGACATGATCCGGCTGAGCGGCATCTTCCGCTCGGTCTACCTGTACTCCACCCCGGTCGTGCACCTGCGGGACTTCAAGCTCGACACGCCCCTGAGCGACGGGTACAAGGCGGCCGCCCTGTCGGTGACCGCGAGCGTGCGTGCCTACGCGGATGACGGCGCCGGGCGGTACACCGTCGAGACGCAGCTGTATGACGCGGCGGGGCACCCGGTCTGGTCCCGTCCTCTCCAACAGCGTGTCGACGTGGGCGCCGTCGGCGAGGACGTGACCGTGCGGGCGGAGAAGGACGTCCCCGCTCCGAAACTCTGGTCGGCCGAGCACCCCTGTCTCTACACGGCCGTCCTGCGACTGCGTGATCCGGCCGGAAGGCTGATCGAGACGCTGTCCCACCGCGTCGGTCTGCGCGAGTTCGCGCTCAGGGACGGCCTGATGCGCATCAACGGCAAACCCGTCTCCTTCCGGGGCACCAACCGGCACGAGATGCACCCCGACCGCGGCATGGCGCTCACCCGCGCGGACATGGTCGAGGACATCGAGGTCATCAAGCGGATGAACATCAACAGCGTCCGCACCTCGCACTACCCGAACAACCCGCTGTGGTACGAACTCGCCGACGAGTACGGCCTCTACCTGGTCGACGAGACCAACCTGGAGACCCACGGCATTCGCGGCGAGTACCCGGGCAACCACGCCGACTGGTCCAAGGCATGCGTGGCCCGTGCCCAGAACATGGTCCACCGCGACAAGAACCATGCCTGCGTGGTCATCTGGTCGCTCGGCAACGAGGCCGGCGGCGGCAGCACCTTCGTCGCGATGCGCGACTGGATCAAGTCGTACGACACCACGCGCGTCGTCCAGTACGAGGGCGACGACCGGCCGACGATCAGCGACATCCGCTCGGAGATGTACGACAGTCCCTCGCGCGTCGAGTCCCGGGCGAAGGACACCGCCGACACCCGGCCGTACGTCATGATCGAGTACTCCCACGCGATGGGGAACTCCAACGGCAACTTCAAGAAGTACTGGGACCTGATCCGCCGCTATCCCGTCCTCCAGGGCGGCTGGATCTGGGACTTCGTCGACCAGTCGCTGAGCTGGCCCACCCCGGTGCGCCAGCAGTTCACCGAGGCCGGCCCGGGTTCCCTGCGCGGCGAGATCCTCGCGCCGAGCGGCACCTTCGACCGTGCCGAAGGCGTGTCGGGCGGCACGGTCTTCGCCCGCGACCCGAGCCTCGACCTCACCGGTTCCCTCACGCTGGAGGCGTGGATCACCCCCAGGATCCTCGGCTACCACCAGCCGATCATCGCCAAGGGCGACACCCAGTACGCCCTGAAGCAGTCCGACAACAAGCTCGAGTTCTTCATCTACGGCGGCGGCCAGTGGGTCACGGCGAGTTGGCCGCTGCCCGACGACTGGACCGGCACCGAGCATCACGTCGCGGGCGTGTTCGACGCGGACGCGGGCACACTCACCCTCTACGTCGACGGAGCGGTGAAGGCGACCCGCACCACCACCCAGAAGCCCGCCAAGAACACCGCCTCCCTCGCGCTCGCCACCGACATGGACAACCCCAGCCGGGAGTTCAGCGGCACTGTTCGGCGCGCCCGCGTCTACGCCCGCGCCCTGAGCGCCGCCGAGCTGTCCTCCGACAGCCGTCGTCCCGGTGACGACGCAGTGCGCTTCTGGTTCGACGCGGCGACGGTCGCGGTCACCGAGAAGCGGCCGAAGGCGAAGACGTTCTTCGCGTACGGCGGCGACTGGGGCGACAACCCCAACGACTTCAACTTCGTCGCGGACGGCATCGTCACGGCCGACCGCCGGCACACCGGCAAAGCAGCCGAGGTCAAACGCATCTACCAGGCGATCAACGCCGCCCCGGCGACCGGCGACCGGCTCGCCCCCGGCGCGGCCGTCACACTCACCAACGAGAACCTGTTCACCAACCTCCGTGAGTTCGATGGCCGTTGGGCGCTCCTCGCCGACGGCCGGGTGGTGCAGCGCGGGAAGCTGAACCGCGCCCAGCTGGACGTCGCGCCGCTGTCCGGCAAGGACGTCACCGTGCCCTTCAAGGTGCCGGGCAATCCGGAGCCGGGCACCGAGTACTTCCTGGAACTCTCCTTCACCACGAAGGAGACGACGAAATGGGCGAAGGCCGGCTTCGAGGTGGCCAAACAGCAACTCGCCGTCGACGCGGGCAGCCCGGCGGTGACGCCGCTGCCGCTGGACGGGGTCCCGGCGCTCACCTACGAGGACGGGGACGAGGCGGTCACGGTCCGGGGAGAGGGCTTCTCCGTCGCCGTCGACAAAAAGAGCGGCGTCATCACGTCGTACCGGGTCCGCGGCGCTCAGCTGATCGCCTCCGGTCCCGCACCGAACTTCTGGCGGGCGCCGACGGACAACGACAAGGGCAACGGCCAGCACGTCCGCAACCAGACCTGGCGTGACGCCGGCGCGGAACGCAAGGTCACCGGCGTCGGGGTGCGCGGCCTGCGGGACAGGGCAGTCGAGATCAAGGTCAGCGGCACACTGCCGACGACCACGGAGTCGACGTACACCACCACCTACACGGTCTTCGGCAACGGTGAGATCAGGGTCGACAACACACTGCATCCGGGCGCGGCCTCGTTGCCCTACATCCCCGAGGTCGGCACCCTCCTCTTCCTGCCCGGCCGCCTGGAGCGGCTGCACTACTACGGGCGCGGCCCCGAGGAGAACCACTGGGACCGCAACAACGGCACCGACGTGGGCCGCTACTCCGGGACCGTCTCCGGGCAGTGGGAGCCCCACATCCGCCCCCAGGAGAACGGCAACAGGACCGACGTCCGATGGGTGGCCCTGACCGGCCGCGACGGCCGTGGGCTGTTGGTCTCGGGTGAGCCCTTCCTGGAGGTCAGTGCGTCGCACTTCACGCCGGAGGACCTGTCGGTGGGCGCGCGGCACGACTACCAGCTGACGCCGCGCGACGAGGTCGTCCTACGGCTCAGCCACCGGCAGATGGGAGTGGGCGGCGACAACAGCTGGGGCGCCCACACCCACGACGAGTACAAGCTGTTCCCGAACCGCGACTACTCCTACACCTACCGGCTGCGCCCGCTGACCGACCTCGACAAGGCGACGAGGCTGTCACGCAGGCCGACCGCCGTGCGGTGACCGACGCGACCGGGGTCCCGGCAGGCCGCCGGGACCCCGGTCAGTACTCTGGGCGCGCTCGTGCACACAGGGCCCTTGATCTGGCGACCAGGCAGGGAGGCGAACACTCGGAGCGCCCCGTGCCGCGTTCGTGCCACGGTCCCCTGCTACATTGCGCCCTCAAGATCATAAAAGCGGGGGTCGGACATGACCGTGCACGGGCACGCGACTTCGCCGGTGACCGGCAGGCAGCGGCAGAGGTCCCGGAGAGCGCCCGGCGCCAACTGGCCCACCGGGTGCGGGTGCCCAGGGCGAACCACCAGGGCGCCGAGCACGCCTCCATCCGCGCCGATCCCCGTGAAACGCAGCCACCGCCTGTCCACCGCCCTGACCGTGCCGCTGACGGTCGTGATGCTGTCAGGGTGCGGCTTCTTCGGCCCGGAGACGTTCGGGGCCGAAGACCGGTCCATCGAGGTGGACACGGGCGACGTGTTCGAGCTGACGCTCCCGGCCAACCCCTCGATGGGCCAGGACTGGAGCATCGCGCGCCCCGGTCCCGACCGTGCCACAGTGCGCCAGGAGGGCGGCAGGGAGGACGACTTCGAGGACGACGGCGGTGCCGTCGGGGGTGGGGACGGTACGCAGACCTTCACCTTTGAGGCCGTTGCCGCGGGCACCACGAAGATCAGAATGAGCTACTGCGTGCTGGGCGTCTGCCCCGACGGCGACGCCCGCACCGCGACGGGCAGCCCCGGCAACGACCCGGCGTACTTCATCTTCACGGTCACCGTGCGATGACGGAGACGACGCAACGGAGGTACCGATGAAGCCGCGCAAGACCGGCGAAGAGTCGGTGCGGGCCGACGTCGCCATGCTCCTGCGCTACGGCATCGGCGCCCAGGGCCCACGCCGTACCGCTTTGTCCGCTGACGGAGCCGTGTGCGCCGCGGTCGCGCTCGACCACCTCGGAGTCCAGCCCCGCTCGGTGGCGTTCCTCGGCAGGACCGTCCGCGACGGTGGCACCGGCTACACCGCCCGGCTGCCGGAGCTGCTGCCCGAGCCGACGCCCTCGGACCTGGTGCGCGGCTGGCTGGAGACGGTCACCGGCAGATCGTCCTGCGGGCGCGGGCAGGGACCCTTCTCACAGGACCGGAGCGATGTTCCTCACAGCCGTCGACTTCGGCGCGTGCCGCGGTACAGTGAGGAACGCCCTTGACCTGCACAAAGCAGGCAGGGAGCCGTCTTTTCAGGAGTCCAAAGTGCTGCGTACTCTGTTCAAGTCCAAGATCTAACGCTTGGTCATCTCTGCAGGTCAGAGGCGTGATAGCCGAGTTGAGGTCAGCAAATGGTCAGCATCGGACGCAGTGGCGTCCTGGCGTTGCTGACTTTCGTGATGGGCCGTCAGTTCCCGGGTGGTGGCTTTCCGGGCATGTGCGCAGGTGGCGACCAGAAGAAGCCCAAGTCGCGAGCGCCGGGGCGGCCGCGCATATCCGGGGGTGTCGAGCCATGGTCAGAGGTTTTTGACGGAAGTGACCTGCCTGCGCGTGGTCGATGCCTCTGATGTCAGGCTCTTCCGGCTACTCCGGCACGCTACGGCCGCGTCGAGGTTTGAGTGACGGCCTCGGCTCAATTGAACGCGGGTATGACTTCCTGGATGCACTTTCAGAGCCGCCCCAAGACCACCCTCCCTGAATGTGCGAAGCTGGTTTTCTGATCACGAGGAAGAAGCTTTTCCGTGTCACGGCGTCGAGGCCACGACGTCAGCTGGGTGCACGCCCCCGGAGGCCCAATCTGTGTCGCGCCCTGACGCCCTGCGGTCGGCGCCGTTCCGAGGCTGGGAGCGGTGAATGCAGATGAGCTTCGATGCCCCGAACCCCAAGCCGACCGGTGCCGACAACGGGCCGGCCGTCTCCCGCCGGGAGTTCGACGCGCTCTTCGACGCGGTTCGCGCATGGGGTCGCTGGTCCCCGGCCGACCGTGGCGCCTGGAACCGTGTCACCGCGGACCTTGTGCGGGAGGCCGCGGCCGGCGTGCGGTCAGGGATCGTCGTCCCGCTGGCGCTGCCCTGGAACACCCGACCCGGTCCCGGCAACCGCAAGCCCGCCCTGCACCACATGACCGACCTCGGTGACGTGGAGGCGCCGGAACCCTCCACCCACAAGGACTTCATCGCCGCCGACTACCACGGCAAGGGCATCACGCATCTCGACGCGCTGTGTCACATCGCCTACCGGGGGCAGCTCTACGACGGGCGCACGGCACACGAGGTCGTCGGTGCCGCAGGCGCCCGCTTCGGTGCGGTGTCGACGCTCGGGCCCCTCGTCACGAGAGGCGTGCTCCTCGACCTCCCCGCCGTGCTCGGGATCCCCTGGCTGGAGCCGGGGCAAGCGGTGCACGCCAAGGACATCGTTGCTGCGGAGAAGGCGCTCGATGTGACGATCGGCGAGGGCGACGCAGTACTGCTGCGCTCCGGGCACGTCCGCCGCCGCGAGGAGCTCGGTGCCTGGGACCCCGACACGGCGAGCGCGGGATTTCACGTGGACGCCGTGCCGCTGCTGGCCGAGCGTGGCATCGCGCTGCTCGGCGGAGACGGCGACAGTGATGTACGACCCTCGCCCGTGGACGGTGTGCACTCGCCGGTCCACGCCCTGGCCTTGGCCGCGATGGGGGTGCCGCTGCTGGACAACCTGGACCTGGAGGAGCTCTCCGCCGCCACTGCCGAGGCGGGGCGGAATGAGTTCCTGCTCGTCGTGGCGCCGCTGAACGTACCGGGAGGGACGGGCTCGCCCGTCAACCCGGTCGCGGTCCTGTGACAGAGCCGGTCCGGTTACCGTGCGTGAGGAACCTTGCGAATCATGACTAGTGTCCCTGGTGCCGCTAATGCCCGTATCCTCGTCAATGCCAGATATTTCCGAAGAGTGGATTGTCGAAGGCGTGAGACGAAGCGTGGATCGGTCCGGCGGCGAACCGATACCGGCGAGGCGTGCGACAGGCGGCACGGGGCCCGCCCGTTTCCGCGAGCGGTTTCTGCAGGGTGATCCGGTCGGGGCGGGTGTGCGAACCTCGATCCTGAATTCCTGGCAGCGCTGCCGGACCCTGGGGCTGTCGCCGGACCAGACCGACCTTCCCTACCGGGCGGATTTCGATCCGGACGGACGGATGGTCCACGCAGCCGTGCCGGTGCTCGACCGCCTGCAGTCCACATTCGCCGGCAGCGCGATGAACATCTCCGTCGCCGATGCGAGCGGGACGGTGCTCCTGCGCCGTTTCGGAGAGGCGTCGCTGGCCAGAACTCTGCCGGCCATCCAGAGCGTCCCGGGGTTCGTGTTCGCCGAGCAGGTCGCCGGTACCAACGGCATCGGTCTTGCCCTGGCGGAGCGGCAGCTCATCCGGGTCTATGGTGCTGAGCACTTCGCCGAGCGTTCCCAAGGCAGCGCCTGCCGCGCGCTTCCCCTCCGCGACCCCCTCAGTGGCCGCATCGAGGGCGCTCTGTGCTTCGGCTATCCCCGCAGCGCCGATAATCCGGCGCTGGACGCCGTGATACGCAAGGCGGCCGAGGCTATCGAGCGGCGGCTGCTGGGGCAGAGTTCCGCACGTGAGCGCGCTCTGCTTCGGGCCTACCGGGCCACCGGAGCCGAGGCCGCTGCAAGCCTTCAGCATCGCATCGGGGTGGAGGAACTGGCCCTGGAGCTACACCCCCGCGACCGGGCGATCCTCATGGAGAAGGCCGCCGAGTTGATCTCCCGCGCACAGCGGGCCGCCGTCGACGTGCCCCTGCCCGACGGCCGACGGGTCACGCTCGTGAGCCGCCTGATGACGAGTGTCTCCGGAGTGGAGGGCATCGCCGTCGAGGCCGTTCTCCCCGGCCCCGCACTTCGCGCGCCTCGCGCCATCCCGCACCAGGTCGACGAGCCGCTGGGCTTCCCCGCCGAACCTGCCGTCGCCTCTGTCCTCCCGCTCTCCGGGGCCGTTCCCATCACCGTGGCATCCGGGCATCTCTCCCTCATCCCACCGTCCGGGCAGGATCCTCCCGAGACGGCACCCGGCCGGCCCGCCGTGGCCGGCGAGGGCCGCACTACCGCCGACACCGACGGCGTGACGGACGATCGGCCCGACTCCCCGCCCTCCGCCAGGGGACTCGTGATGGTGGGGGAGCCGCACGTGGGGACGTACGCCCTGGCCGCGCGGCGCCGCCTGGAGTTGCTGTCCGAGGCCAGCGTCCACATCGGCACCACCCTGGACGTGCGCCGCACGGCCCGGGAACTCGCCGAGACTGCGGTGCCGCGACTGGCCGACTTCGTCACCATCGACCTGCCCGAGGCCGTACTGCGCGGTGAGGAGTCCGCCGATCCACGCAGTGACCTGCGCCGTACGGTGGTTCACGGCATTCGCGACGGCTGTCCCTTCAGCCCGGTGGGCAAGCGCATCGACTACCGCCCGACGGCGCCGCAGACGCGGTGTCTGATGAGTGGGCAGGCAGTGCTGGAACCGGACCTGCAGGCCGCCGCTGGGTGGCTCGCACAGGACCCCGAGCACTCCGAACAACTGCTGAGCCACGTCCACTCCCTCATCGCGGTGCCCCTGGTCGCCCGCGGCGTCGTGCTGGGGGTCGCCGGTTTCTATCGGGCGGAGGATCCCGCCCCCTTCGGAGACGACGACCGCTCGCTGGCGCAGGAGCTCGCCACCCGCGCCGCGCTGTCCATCGACAACGCCCGCCGCTACACGCGCGAACGCACCATGGTCCTGGCCCTGCAGCGCAGCCTGCTGCCGCACGGACAGCCCGACCAGGACGCCGTCGAGGTCGCCCACCGTTACCTGCCCGCCGAATCCGACGTCGGGGGAGACTGGTACGACGTCATCCCCCTGTCCGGCACCCGCGTCGGCCTCTTCGTCGGTGACGTCGTCGGCCACGGTTTGTTGTCCGCCGCCACCATGGGCCGGGTGCGAACCGCCGCACGCAGCTTCGCCGAGCTCGACTTTCCCCCCGACGAGGTCCTCACCCACCTCGACAACCTCGTCGGACGCCTGGACCGGGAGGAGCCCGCCGCCGAGGGCGCCGTCATCATCGGCGGGACCTGTCTGTACGCGATCTACGACCCGACCTCGCAGCAGTGCACCATGGCCCGCGCCGGCCACCCCCCGCCCGCTCTGGTCCGCCCCGACGGCACGGTGTCGTTCCCCGACCTGCCCGCCGGGCCCCCGCTCGGCCTCGGAGGTCTGCCCTTCGAAGCCGCCGAGATCCACCTCCCCGAAGGCAGCCAGCTGGTCCTCTACACCGACGGACTCATCGAGGACCGGCACCGCGACGTCGACATGGTCCTCGATCAGCTGCGCGAGGTCCTGGCCCACCCGGAGCGCGGACCCGACGAGACCTGCCAGGCGGTCCTCGACACCGTGGCGCCGCCCCACCCCTACGACGACATAGCCCTGCTCGTTGCCCGCACCCATGCCCTGGACCCGGGGCGGATCGCCACCTGGGATCTGCCCGCGGATCCGGCCCTCGTCAGCGAAGTCCGCTCCTTCGCCACCCGGCAACTGGCCGACTGGGGGCTCGACGAGGTCGCGTTCACCGCTGAACTGATGCTCAGTGAGCTGGTCACGAACGCCATCCGCCACGGCGCGGGGCCCATCCGGGTACGGCTGCTCCACGACCGCACCCTGATCTGCGAGGTCTCCGACACCAGCAACACCGCCCCACACCTGCGCAGGGCAGCCACCACCGACGAGGGCGGTCGCGGCCTGTTCCTCGTCGCCCAGCTGGCAGAGAGCTGGGGCACGCGCTACACACCGGAGGGCAAGGTCATCTGGGCCGAATGCGGGCTCGACGCCGTCTGAGGGACTGAAGAGCAGGGTGGCCCACTGGCCCGTTGGAGTCACAGAGAGCAGCAAAATGCCTGAAATGCCGTGATGTTCCCGGCTAGGCTCACTGACGCAAGTCGGGAAGAACTCACCAGTCCGACCCCCGGAGATGTCCGTGCACGATGCTCACGACACCTCTGCGCAGGCGGTCCCACCCATCGGGGCGGGGCCCCTGGTCCGTATCCGCGGGCTCTCCAAGCGGTTCGGCGGGACCCTCGCGCTGGCCGGGGTCGACCTCGACGTCCACACCGGTAGCGTCCTCGCCCTCCTCGGTCCCAACGGAGCCGGAAAGTCCACGCTCATCAAGGTCCTCGCCGGCGTCCACCACGCCGACGCCGGGCAGATCACCGTGGCCGGGCAGCCGCTGGGCAGCCATGCCGCCTCCGGGAGCATGTCCTTCATCCACCAGGACCTCGGCCTCGTGGAATGGATGACGGTCGCCGAGAACATCGCCCTGAGCACCGGGTATCCGCGCCGCGCCGGACTGATCTCCTGGCGGCGGACCCGAGAGCGGTGCACCGAGGCACTGGCGATCGTCGCCGGACATCTCGATCCCGACGCCCCGATCGCCCACCTACCCCCGGCCGAGCGCTCCCTGGTCGCCATCGCACGAGCCCTGGCGGCACGGGCGCAGCTCATCGTCCTCGACGAACCGACCGCCCGCCTCCCTGCCGCCGACTGTGCCCGGCTGTTCCGCGTCCTGCACGCCCTGCGCGACCGGGGGCACGGCATCCTCTACGTCAGCCACCGCCTGGACGAGGTGTACGAGGTCGCCGACACCTTCGCCGTCCTGCGCGACGGCCACCTCGTCAGCCACGGCTCCCTGGCGGACCGCACCCCGGCCCGCCTGGTGCACGACATCATCGGCGAGGAACTGCCCGACCTCCCCCACTCTCGGCTTCGCGCGAGCGGGGGGACCCTCACCCCCGCCACGGCCCCGGCCGGCGGCCCGGCCGTCCTGACCCTCGACGGCGTACGGACAGCCGGTACGGGACCGGTGGACCTGGAGCTAAGGGTCGGAGAAGTCCTCGGTCTGGTCGGCCTCTCGGGCGCCGGACACATGGCCCTGGGGCGAGCCCTCGCGGGTTGCCGGCCCCTTCTCGGCGGACGCGCCGTCCTCGGCGGCCGCCCGTACAGTCCGCGCACGGT
This sequence comes from uncultured Streptomyces sp., assembly GCA_965653385.1. Lineage (GTDB taxonomy): Bacteria > Actinomycetota > Actinomycetes > Streptomycetales > Streptomycetaceae > Streptomyces. Next base: position 20,054 of record CBFGZZ010000079.1, read on the forward strand.
CGCCGACGCCGTCGGGCTCGGTGTCGCCTTCGTGCCCGGTGACAGGCAGCGTGAGGGCTGCCTCGCCGAGCTGACCGTAAGGGAGAACCTCCTGGCCAACCCCCGCGCGGGAGGCCGGTCGGCGCCGCGCTGGATCAGTCCCCGCCGCGAACGCGGCGAGGCCACCACTCTGATCGAACGGTTCTCGGTGCGTCCCCGCGACAGCGAGGCGCCCATCGCCACCCTGTCGGGCGGAAACCAGCAGAAGGTCATGATCGGCCGGTGGCTCCGGGTGGAGCTGCGCCTGCTGATCCTCGAGGAACCGACGGCGAGCGTGGACATCGGTGCCAAGGCCGCGATCCACCGCCTGCTCGACGAGGCGCTGGCCGCCGGCCTCGCCGTCCTCCTCATCTCCACCGACTTCGAGGAGGTCGCGGGGGTGTGCCGACGTGCTCTGGTCTTCGTCCGCGGGACCGTGGCAGCCGAGCTGAGCGGTCCGGCTCTCACGGTCGCGGGGCTCACCCGGGCGGCCTCGGCCATGCCCCCCTCCGGAACCGCGACGAACCCGTGACCGCCCCGCCCTCCCCGTCCTCGCCCCGGAGGCAGCCACGTCGACCGGGCCTGCTGAGCCGACTCGGCCGACGGGCCGGGCCGGGCCGACCCGGCGGGCACCTCATCGGCGCATACGGCCTCCTGGTCCTTACCGCCCTGCTCTTCCTGATCTTCTCCCTCGCTCTGCCGCGTACCTTTCCCACCCGGGACACCGTCGACTCGATCCTGTCCAACCAGTCGATCCCGGCCATCCTCGCGCTCGCCGCCATGGTCCCCATCGTGACCGGCGCGTTCGACCTCTCCATCGGCTACGGCCTCGGCCTGGCGCACGTCATGGTGATGCAACTCGTCGCGGTCAGCGGGTGGCCCTGGCCGCTCGCCTGCCTCGCGGTGATCGTCGGAGGGGGCGCCGTGGGCGTCCTCAACGGTGTCATCGTCGAGTTCGGGCGGATCGACTCGTTCATCGCCACGCTCGGGACCGGCAGCATGCTGTACGCGCTGACCGGCTGGATCACCGACGGCGGCCGGATCGTTCCCGGTCCGCAAGGCCTCCCGGCCGCCTTCACCGACATCTACAACTCCACGTTCCTCGGCCTTCCGGTCCCCGCCTTCTACGTGCTCGCGCTCGCGGCCGCCCTCTGGCTGGTGCTCGAGCGGCTGCCGCTCGGCCGGTACCTGTACGTCGTCGGGGCCAACCCGCGCGCCGCCGACCTCGTCGGCATCCCGATCCGCAAGTACACCGTCTACGCCTTCGCCGCATCGGGGCTGATCGTCGGCTTCGCCGGCGTGCTGCTCGCGGCCCAGCAGCAGATCGGCAATCCGAGCGTCGGCCTCGACTACCTGCTGCCCGCCTTCGTCGGCGCCCTCCTCGGCTCCACCGCGATCAAACCCGGCCGCCCCAACGCCATGGGCACGGTGGTCGCCGTCGCCGTCCTCGCCGTCGGCCTCACCGGGATCGGGCAGATGGGCGCCGACTTCTGGACGATCCCGTTGTTCCACGGTGGCACCCTGCTCCTCGCCGTCGGCCTGGCCGGTTACGCCGCTCGCCGCCGGCTGCGCACAGGCGTCGTCGCGGCCCGCGATTCGCCCGCCGGGACCCCTGAGCCGCCGTCATCCCCGGGGCAGGAGGACGGCCCGTCGGGCAGCACTCCATGACCCACGCCCTGGCCGGCGTCACTGCGCCCGGCCCGCATCCTCCCGTTCATCCCTCCGCGAGGAGCTTCCGTGCACTACCACCGCGAGGCCGTGCCCGGCGGTTTCAAGGCCCGGTCCGTCGCCGGCGCCCTGCTGGCCGCGGCAATCGTCCTGGCCGGTTGCGAACGCGGCTCGTCGAGCGGCCCGGGGGACTCCACCTCGGGCCCGAGCGGCTGCCCTGACGTCCAAGCCCGCGCCCGGGCCGCCGTGACGCGGGCGGAGCAGACCGACGTCCCCTGGAGCGGACCGACCAGCGGTCCCACGGCGGTGGCAGCCAAGACCATCGTCTACGTCGCCCAGACCATGACCAACCCCGGAGTCGCGGGCGTCGCCGACGGCGTGCGGAGAGCCGCGCGGGTCATCGGCTGGAACGTCCGGGTGATCGACGGCGGCGGTACCCCCGCCGGCATCCAGGCGGCGATGAGCGATGCGGTGGCGCTCAGGCCGTCGGGCATCGTCATCGGAGGCTTCGACCCCAACTCGACCTCGCAGCAGGTGGCGCGGGCGGGCGCGGCTCGCATCCCGCTCATCGGCTGGCACGCGGTCGCCGCCCCCGGCCCCAGCCGACGGCCGGCACTCTTCACCAACGTCACCACCAAAGTCGAGGACGTGGCCAGGGTCAGCGCGCAATGGGTCATTTCGCGCTCCAACGGCACCGCCGGAGTCGTGGTCTTCACCGACGCCTCGATCCCCTTCGCCAAGAACAAGTCCGAGCTGATCCGGAAGGAACTCGCCGCCTGCTCGGGCGTGAAACTGCTGGCGTACCAGAACATCCCGATTCCGGACGCGAGCAGCCGCACGCCCCGGGAAGTCTCCTCACTTCTCTCCCGCTTCCAGGACCGGTGGACGTACTCCGTCGCCATCAACGACCTCTACTTCGCCGATGCCGCCCCTGCATTCCGTGCGGCCGGCAGGAAAGGGTCCGGTCCGCCGTTCAACATCGGCGCCGGCGACGGTGACCCGTCCGCCTTCCAGCGCATCAACAGCGAGCAGTACCAGTCGGCCACCGTGCCCGAGCCGCTGTCCCAGCAGGGCTGGCAGATCGTCGACGAGTTCAACCGAGCCTTCTCCGGTCGTCCGGCCAGCGGATATGTGGCCCCCGTCCACATCACCACGGTCGGCAACAGCGACGGTGCCACAGCCTGGGACCCCTCGGGTTACCAGGAGGCGTACCGGAAGATCTGGGGTAAGTGACAGCGGCGTCGGGGGCTAAGCGGCTCCCTTTGCGGCCGTCTGCGACGGGGCGTACTCGGTGAGCAGGAGTGCGATGTCGTCGGCCCTGTCGGGGGAGGACCGGCAGGCGTCCCTCAGCAGCCCGTCGGCCAGGTCCTCCAGTCGGCTCCCGCCCATGTGCGCCAGCGAGGCCCGGAGTCGGTCGATGTCGGAACCGATGTCCGAGTGGCGCCTCTCGATCAGCCCGTCCGTGTACAGGGCCAGGACCGACCCGGGTACGAGGCGCAGCTCCGACTCCGGGAAGCGTGCCGCGGCGTCGATGCCGAGCAGAGGGCCGCCGGGCACATCCAGGACTTCGGCCTGCCCGTCGGGCAGGCGCAGCAAGGGCGGGAGGTGGCCGGCACGGACGATGCGGACCATCCCCGAGCGGGGATGGAAGCGGGCGAAGCAGCAGCTGGCGAGCAGCGCCGGGTCGAGGTCCATGTGGAGCCGGTTGGTGTCGGCGACGACGTCGCTCGGGCGGTGGCCGGCCGTGACGAAGGCCCGCACCGCGCTGCGCAGCTGGCCCATGGCGGCCGCGGCGGCGACGTTGTGCCCCTCGACGTCCCCGACGATCAGCGCGACCTCGTCGCCGGTGGGGATGACGTCGTACCAGTCGCCGCCGATGTCCATCCCCCTGGTGCCCGGAAGATAGCGCCCGGTGACACGGAGGCCCGGCAGCGTGGGCAGCCGGTGCGGAAGCAGCGCGCTCTGCAGGCCGCGGGCAAGGGCGAATTCGGCGTCGTAGAGCCTGGCGCGTTCCAGGGCCTGGGCGATCAGGCCGCCCAGCGCGGTGAGGACTCCGCGTTCCTCGTCGGGAAATCGGTGGACGTCGTCGAAGGCGAGCATGCAGACGCCGACCGGGCGGTTCGAGGCGATCAAGGGCAGGAACGCCCAGGAGTTGGAGTGACTGACCGTGGTCCCGGGGTAGGTCTCGAGGAGCGCCTCACGGGACTCGATGAACAGCGGGGCCCCGGAGGTCAGCGCGTCCGTCACGGGCAGCCGGGCATGCAGCGGAGTGCCTTCGAACCGGGCGAGAAAGCGCTTCGAGTAGCCGCGCTGAGCGAGCAGGTGCAGGCGCCGCTCCTCCACCACGGAGATCGCCAGCTTCTGGCCGCCGAAAGCGGGCAGCAGCTGCTCGGCGACGGCCTCGAACACCTCGTGTGCGGTGACCGCCTCGGTGAGCGCGCTGCCCAGCGTGAGCACCCGGTAGAGGGAACCCACGCGCGGGGCCGCAGGCGGAGGCGCCAAGGAGGCGGGCGGCCCGCCTTCCGCGACGGGTGCCCCGGGTCCGGTGCCGGCCGGTACGGGCTGCCGCACGGGTGCCGCCCACCCCGTCATGCCCTGCGCGCCCGGGTGGAGGGAGAAGACCAGCCATTCGTCCGGTGGGCGACGGACCAGGAAGGAGACCGGTTGCTGGGAGACCAGGGCGGCCCGGTAGCGGTCCTCGTACACGGGATCGGCCAGCCAGGGCAGGACGTCCCAGGGGCGTCGGCCGAGCAGTTCGTCCTGGCGGACCCGAAGCAGATTCTCCAGGCTGTGGTTGGCGTACGAGAGGCGTCCGTCGGGCGAGAGTGCGAAGAAGCCGTCCGTGAGCCGCTCGATCGCTGCCACGGCGGCCATGCCGCTTCCGGAGTCGAGTACGGCGCCGACCAGATGGGACGAGGCTTCCGGGCCGTCGGGGCTCTCGGGCACCCGGCCCCACAGTTCGACGGCGCGATGGCCCCCGCGGCCGTCCCGGATGTGCAGGCAATGCGCCAGTACGTGGCCTTCCGCGACCGCGGCACGGGCGGCGGACCGGAGGCCGGGCAGATCGGCGGGCTCGATCATGTCCGCCAGGGTGGCGGCCCGTCCGTCGAACTCGCGGGGCGGGATTCCGAAGATCGCGCACAGCTCGTCGTCGGCCGTGAGTGCTCCGCTGTCGAGGTTCCAGTCGAAGAGGCCCACCCGGATCACCGGTGCGGAGGGCAGCGGGACCACGATCGGAGCCGCCCGCTCGTCGTACTCACCGAGCGCGCCGAGGGCTCGCAGTCCGGCGAGGGTGGTGCCCAGTCGGTTGACGACCGAGCGCAGCTGCCGGCGCTGCGCCCTGGACAGTCCTGTCCCGTCCGGCCTGGGCGTCCACACCACGGCCATGGCACCGAAGGTCCGCTCGCCCGCCCGTACGGGGACCGAGGCAGAGCCGAACGGGTAGGGCAGAGCGACCGCGAGCTGGGGGAAGCGCCGCATCGTCTCCTCCGCGCCGGCCAGGTGGACCATGCGCCCGGAGCGGTACGCCGCCGCCACCGGCAGACCGCTGTTCACCGGGATCCGACGCCATCCGCTGACCTGGGTGGGCGGCGTCCCGCACGACGCGGCCACTACGAGCGAGCGATGGTCGCCGGAGACCAGGAACACGCTTCCGGCATGCGCTCCGGTCACCTCCACGGCACTGACCACGGCACTGACCAGCGCGTCGTCGCGCTCGGGCGCTTCGCCGACACTCGCGGCGCCGAACGGGTACGAGCTCGAAGCCACACCGTTGGCCGACACGTTGCCCTCGATCATCCATGGATAACTTGTTCAATTTTAGGATGTTTTATGGCCCCCTGCGGTCGGGTGCAGGGCCAGGAAGGCCGTCCCGCACCCACGCGCTCGGCAGCCGACGGTGTGGAACGGCCTGATCGACCACCGGCTCGCGCTGATCGCCCGCTGCTCCGGAGCGGCCGACGTCGTCGGGGCCGTCAGCTTTGCCCGTGAGCACGACCTACGGGTCTCGGTACGAGGAGGCGGGCACAACATCGCTGGAAAAGCTGTGTGCATCGGCGGCTGATGATCGACCTCTCGCCCATGCGAGGTGTCGCGGTCGATCAGGAGCGCTGCCCGGCCCGAGTCGAGGGAGGCGCGACCTGGACGCAGCACCACAGCCTGTGCGAGACGGATGAACGGCTGGCGCGCCTGGCGGAGACGACCGGTGGCCGGCCATACCTGCTGGGCAAGGCGCTGCAGCTGCGTGATCGCCGACCGGACCAGGACCGGGTGCTGGCGGACCTGACGTCGTGGCTGGAGCAGAGCAGTGGCGCCGACCAGTTCGTCGACGCTGTCGGGCTGCTGGAGAACGACATCCTCAAGGCCGTCTACGACGGGGTCGTCGAGCAGCTCGGTACCGACTGGCATGACGACGCCTGCCTCGTCACCGCGGCTGGGATGGCCGGTCTCTCGTCCGGGGCGGCGCGGGGCCGTCGGCTGCCTGGAGGCTCTCCAGGTGTTCGACCGGGACGGGACGCGCCTGTGCGTGGAGCCGGTTCTCCATACGGCGTTGGGCGTACTTGAGGCCAAGGTCTGACCAACACCCGGGTGGGGTCGGGGTTCTGCCTGCCCCACCGAGACTCGACCAGCACACCCGCGTCCTGTCGGCGGCCACCAGCATTCGGTCGGCCCCGTCGTGGCAACGGAACGAGACGGCTCACTGGTCGGGAGAGCGTCGGTGGCTTCTCGGTCGTAGAACTGAGGATTCCTGAAATCTACTGGTACGACGCGAAGGCCGTGCGCCTGACGCCGGCTGTGTCAGCTCCTCGCGAATCTTTCGGGCTGCAGTGCGGGCTCCCGGGCAGCGAGTCATCCTGTGACCCGCATGCACCTGATGAGGCGTCAGGTGAGTCAGTATCTGGTCAGCATCAGTTCCCGAACATCCTGAGAAGACTGTCCGAACAGGCACCTGGTCGGTGGCGTCACAACAGCCTAGTTGGCGCGGGAGCCCAGGCAGGGAGCCCTATCCCCAACGAGAGCGATGTTCCTCACAATCGTCGACTTCGACGCGTGCCCCTGTAGAGTGAAGACCGCCCTTGACCTGCACAAAGCAGGCAGGGAGCCGTCTTCCAGGAGTCCCAAGTGCTGCGTACTCTCTTCAAGTCCAAGATCCACCGCGCCACCGTCACCCAGGCCGACCTGCACTACGTGGGCTCGGTGACCATCGACGCGGACCTCCTCGACGCCGCCGACCTGCTGCCCGGTGAGCTCGTCCACATCGTCGACATCACCAACGGTGCCCGCCTGGAGACATACGTCATCGAGGGCGAGCGCGGCTCGGGGGTCGTGGGGATCAACGGTGCCGCCGCCCATCTCGTCCACCCCGGTGACCTGGTGATCATCATCAGTTACGCGCAGCTGGACGACGCCGAGGCGCGGGCGTTCGAGCCGAAGGTCGTGCACGTGGACGGCGACAACCGGATCGTGGCCCTGGGCGCCGACCCGTCCGAGCCGGTGCCGGGCTCCGACCAGGAGCGCAGCCCGCAGGCCGTGCCGGTGGCCTGAGCGCACCCGTAGTCCCACCGAAGCCGGACCAGGAGCGTGCCATGAGCGACATCGAGATCCGCGACGAACGGGCGGCGGGCCGCCTGGAGGCCCTGCTGGGCGACGAAGTCACCGGCCGTATCGAGTACTTCGTCCTCGAAGCCCCGGCACGCGCCCTCGTGCCCGTCCACACCGTCGTGGAACCGGCTCACGAGGGGAAGGGCATCGCCGGCTCCCTGGCACGTGAGCTGTATGGCATGGCGGCGCGCGAGGGAGTCGTCGTCGCGCCGCTGTGCCCGTACGTCGTGAAGTGGGCCGAGCGTCACCCCGACGAGGCCCCGGCGGCCGACCCCGGCCTGCTGGAGGCGGCGAAGGACTGGCTGCGGGAGCACCCCGAGCGGTTCTGATCAAGGGCGGCACCCACGAGGGGCGGTTTCGCCGACCGCCCTCGACGGGCCACTTGGGCGCCCGCACTGACGCGGGTGAGTGACTGGTGGAGCGGCCATCGGGTACGCGGGGGAGTAGTCCAGAGCCGATGTCACGGACTGGCTGGAGGACGCCATGACCAACCCGTATACGGACCCGGTCCATCCGGGACCGACACCGGGCCCCGATCCGTCGAGCCCGGAGCCGCACCCGGTCCCGCC
>CBFGZZ010000080.1:0-27732 GCA_965653385.1 uncultured Streptomyces sp.
GGGGGCTGCCACCCCCTGGACCCCCGCCATCGGCCCTTCGGGCCTCGTCCTCGAACGCCGGACGGGCTGAGATCCGCCCGCCCGGCGTCAGAGGGTCATGCTCCGCTGCGCTGGCCCGGCAGGGTCGCCCGGCCTCCGACGTACAGCTCGCGCCCGTTGTCCGAGGGCGGGCCCACGGGTGCCGGGGTGCGGCGGGTCTGGAGCGGGACCGGGCCGCCCTCCGGGTACGGGCTGGGCGGTGGGCTCTGCTGGACGGTGTGGCCCGTCGGGGGCTCCGTGTCCGTCGGGCGGTCGGCCTGCGGGCGGCGGGCACGGTACGCCGCCCGGTACGCGGCCGGCGACGAGCCGAGCTGGCGGCGGAAGTGGCCGCGCAGCGCCACCGGCGAGCGGAAGCCGCAGCGTCCGGCCACCTCGTCCACCGAGTAGTCCGACGTCTCCAGCAGCCGCTGTGCCTGAAGCACCCGCTGGGTGATCAGCCACTGAAGCGGGGCGCTGCCCGTCAGTGAGCGGAAGCGGCGGTCGAAGGTGCGGCGGCTCATGTAGGCGCGGGCCGCCAGCGTCTCGACGTCGAACTGCTCGTGCAGATGCTCCAGCGCCCAGGCGACGACCTCGGCGAGCGGGTCGGCGCCGATCTCCTCGGGTAAAGACCTGTCGAGGTAGCGCTCCTGACCGCCGGAGCGGCGCGGCGGGACCACCAGGCGGCGGGCGAGCGCTCCGGCCGCCTCGTTGCCGTGGTCCGTCCGCACGATGTGGAGACAGAGATCGATTCCGGCCGCGGTGCCCGCCGACGTCAGGACGTCGCCGTCGTCGACGAACAGCTCTCGCGGATCCACGTGCACCGACGGATAGCGCTTGGCCAGCGTCGGTGCGTACATCCAGTGTGTCGTCGCGGGACGGCCGTCCAGCAGGCCCGCCGCGGCGAGGACGAAGGCGCCGGTGCACAGCCCGACTATGCGGGCGCCTTCCTCGTGTGCCCGGCGCAGCGCGTCGAGCGCGTCCTCGGGCGGCGGTGAGGTGATCGAACGCCAGGCCGGCACGACGACCGTGCCCGCCCGTGAGATCGCCTCCAGGCCATGTGGCGCCGAGAGTTCCAGGCCTCCTGTGGTCCGCAGGGGGCCTTCCTCACCGCCGCACACCAACAGGCGGTAGCGCGGTACGCCGGCGTCCTGGCGGTCTATCCCGAACACCGACAGCGGTATGGAACTCTCGAAGATGGGGCCGCCGCTGAACAGCAGCACCGCGACGATCTCCTTGCGGCGTCGCCCGGAAAGCTTCCGGGCCGCGGCTTCCGGCGCGGCAGTGGAGTCGTGGCTCATACTGCTAAGCCCCCCTCGGTGGTCGCGGCTCCTCGGTTGTGTCGCTCCTGCACGTTTCCCCTCGGTCCTGCACGAGTCCCCCGCCGTAGACAGTCAAGATCGAATCTACTGTGTCGCGCCGCGCCTCAGTGGCCGGTTCACCACTCGGCACATTGTCGACTTGGCAACTTGGCGTGAAGCATTCGATCACGAAGCGTTGCACTCCCGGGCCGTGCAGGGAAGTGCGCCTTGTCGCAGTGGCCAATCCACGTAGGGTGCGCAGACCCCCTGAGGCCCTTTCCGTGCAGGTGGAACGGGGGTTGGGGGGTGTTCTGGGTAGGGGATGTCCGCGCGCCAGAAGTTGGCTGAAAAGTGGCGTGCCGGGGTGTGAAAACCGGTCAGCCGACCGGTGTAGTTCCCCCAGTGTGACGTCCGCCTCTGTGAGCCCCGGTTCCGGTCCGGTGATGGCGGCCGCGACGCCGGGGTGACGGACCGGCCTCCCCGGCCTTGATCCGCGCCGCGCCGCGCTCCGACTGGCGCAGCAGCAGCCGGCACACGGCCGTCACGGCCGCGAGACCCAGGGCCGTGCCCGCGGCGCCGGCGAGCGAGGTGCCGTACCAGAGGAGCACCACCGGGACCAGGACGCAGCTGAAGGCCGCCCAGCGCACCACATCGGTGGCGCTGTCCTCGGAGGGCGTGCTGGGTCCTGACATGCGTACGTGCTCCCTGGGGCTGCCCGGTCGGTGGCTCACGGAGATCAACGCGGGTCCGAGCGGTCGGTCACTGGTACGCGCGGGTAGGCGGCCGTCCGGCGGCGGAGGAAGTTGAACCCTGTGCAAACCGCCTGTACACCGCAGCAACCATTGCGTTACGGGCGCACCCTCGTGCATGCTCCCTGGAACCCGCACCGACCGTGAGCGAGGATCTGGGCTAAGGAGGCGTGCCGCCGTACCCTTGGGGTATGGGGTTGGGAAGACCATTCCCGGACACAGCTCCGCCGCACTTGCTGGATCCGTCAGCGAGCACCGCTCGCGGGCCCACCCATAAAGGATCAATACGCCGAGACAGCCATGGCCGGTCACGAATTCTTCGAACCAGCGGACCGCAAGCGGCCGGTAGCCGACCCCACGGCGTCCGAGCCCCTGGCGGCGGAAGAGCCACGCCATTCCTGCGACCCCGCTTTCAAGCACGGGGTCGTCGTCGGCTTCGACGGCTCCACCTCCAGTGAGCGCGCCCTCGCGTACGCCATCGGCATGGCTCATCGCTCCGGGTCGGGCCTGATCATCGTCCACGTCGCCAACCGGCTGCCCACCACCGTGTGGGCCGGCTGCGAGCCGCCGGTCTTCGTCGACGTACCGGACCACCGCACCGAGGTGCTCGGCCTCGAACTCGCGTGCGCCGACTACCTCGCCGAGGTGCCCTGGATCCTCGTCGAGCGCGGCGGGGACATCTGCCATGAGCTCGAAGAGGTCGGTCAGGAGTACGAGGCGGACGCGATCGTCGTGGGCTCCACGCACGGGATCGTCGGGCGGATCTTCGGTTCCGTCGCGGGGCGGCTCGCGAAGCGGGCCAAGCGTCCCGTCGTTGTCATTCCGTAACTCGCCGTTCTCCCAGGTGAGATGTGCAAATCTACTCGCGCGTAGAGGTGTTTGTGCCCTTGTGAAGGGCATATAACGCTCACCGCACAACTGCACATGCATGAAGGGAGCCCGCCGTGGACAACGACGTCTCTGCGGGAAGCGGAATCACCACCGTGGTCGGCCGACTCGCCCTGGGAATCACCCTGTTGGCCTTCGGGCTGGGGTACACCGGCGTGATCGACGGTGTGTCGGCTGCTGACGCCGTATCAATCGCCCAGTATGTGGGCGGCATAGCCCTCTTCGTCGCCGGCCTGATGGCCCTCCGAGACCGTGACTCCGCGAACGGGACCGCGTTCGTGGTGCTCGGCGCCCTGTGGTTCACCTGGGCCGTCTCCGCGGACGCCCAAGTCTCCGCCAACGCCGCCGGGTTGTTCCTGCTGCTGTTCGCCCTGGTGGCGCTGTCTCTGACTCTCGCGGGCGGGGATCAGCTCGGGCAGGGGGCGTACGGGCTGTTCTTCGTCGCCCTGGTGCTCATGGCTGTCGCCGACTTCGCCGGCAGTGACGGGCTCACCAAGGTGGGCGGCTGGTTCGCCGTTGGTGCGGGTGCGGTGGCCTGGTATGCGGCCACCGCGGCTCTGGCGCACTGGCCGACCGCGCTTCCGCGGCGGGCTGCCGGGCGGGGTGTGACGGCCACCGGGTAGCTGCCGCCGGCTGGGGGTTGGGCGGCCCCCGGCGATGGAAGACGGACCCCCCGTGAGTGGTGGCATCACGTGGGGGTCCGTCTCTGTTTCGTTGGCCTCTGCAGGCCGGTGGGGGCTTGTCGCGCAGTTCCCCGCGCCCCTGAAGGGCGCTACTCGACCGTTACCGACTTTGCGAGGTTGCGCGGCTTGTCGATGTCCCGGCCCAGGGCCAAGGCCGTGTGGTAGGCGAGGAGTTGGAGGGGGATGCCCATCAGGATGGGGTCGAGTTCGTCCTCGTTCTTGGGGACGACGATCGTCTGGTCGGCCTTTTCCTGGGGCTGGTGGGCGACCGCGAGGATCTTGCCGCTGCGGGCCTTGATCTCCTCCATGGCGGCGCGGTTCTTCTCCAGGAGGTCGTCGTCGGGGACGATCGCGACCGTGGGGAGGGCGGGCTCGATGAGGGCCAGGGGGCCGTGCTTGAGCTCGGAGGCCGGGTAGGCCTCGGCGTGGATGTAGGAGACCTCCTTGAGCTTCAGGGAGGCCTCGCGGGCGACCGGGTAGCCCCGGACGCGGCCGATGAAGAGCATCGAGCGGGCCTCGGCGTACTCCTGGGCCAGCTTCTTGATCTCCTCCTCCTGCTCCAGCATCTCGGCGATCTGGGCGGGCAGCTTGCGCAGGCCCTCGATGATGCGCTTGCCGTCGCGGACCGAGAGGTCGCGGGTGCGGCCCAGGTGCAGGGCGAGGAGTGCGAAGGCGACCGTGGTGTTGGTGAAGCACTTCGTGGAGACGACGCAGACCTCGGGGCCGGCGTGGACGTAGATGCCGCCGTCGGCCTCACGGGCGATGGCCGAGCCGACGACGTTGACGACGCCCAGCACCCTGGCGCCCTTGCGCTTCAGTTCCTGGACGGCCGCCAGGACGTCGTACGTCTCGCCCGACTGGGAGACGGCGATGTAGAGGGTGTCGGGGTCGACGACCGCGTTGCGGTAGCGGAACTCGGAGGCCGGCTCGGCGTCCGCGGGGATGCGGGCCAGCTCCTCGATCATCTGGGCGCCGATCATGCCCGCGTGGTACGAGGTGCCGCAGCCGAGGATCTTCACGCGGCGGATCTGCCGGGCCTCACGGGCGTCCAGGTTCAGGCCGCCGAGGTGCACGGTGGAGAAGCGGTCGTCGATGCGGCCGCGCAGCACGCGGTCCACGGCGTCGGCCTGCTCGTGGATCTCCTTGTGCATGTAGGTGTCGTGGCCGCCCATGTCGTACGACGCGGCCTCCCACTCGACCGTGGTGGGCTCGGCCGTGGTGCGCGTGCCCTCCGTGGTGTACGTGCGGAAGTCATCGGCCTTCAGCGTGGCCATCTCGCCGTCGTCCAGCGTCACTATCTGCCGGGTGTGGGCGACCAGGGCGGCGATGTCCGAGGCGACGAACATCTCCTTCTCGCCGATGCCGAGGACGACCGGGGAGCCGTTGCGGGCGACGACGATGCGGTCCGGGAAGTCGGCGTGCATGACGGCGACGCCGTACGTGCCCTCGATCACCCGCAGGGTCTCGCGGACCTTGTCCTCCAGCTTCTCCGCCTGGGAGCGGGCGATGAGGTGGACGAGGACCTCGGTGTCGGTCTCGGACAGGAACTCGACGCCGTCCGCCTCCAGCTTGCGGCGCAGGTCGGCGGCGTTGTCGATGATGCCGTTGTGGACGACGGCGACCTTGCCCTCGGCGTCCAGGTGCGGGTGGGCGTTCACGTCGGAGGGGGCACCGTGGGTGGCCCAGCGGGTGTGGGCGATGCCGGTGGTGCCCTTGAAGCGCGCCGGGACCTTGGCCTCCAGGTCGCGGACCCGGCCCTTGGCCTTGACCATCTTCAGGGCAGGTGCCTTCGGGGAGGAGACGACCACGCCGGCCGAGTCGTAGCCCCGGTACTCCAGGCGCTGGAGGCCCTCCAGGAGGAGGGGAGCCACGTCACGCTTCCCGATGTATCCGACGATTCCGCACATATATATAGGTATCCCTAGCCGTAGACGATCCGGCGCAACTGGCGGAGCGTGAGCTCCGGCGGTGCCACCGTCCGGTATTTCAGGTCCGCCTCGATCCGTTCGAAGATCGTCGCGTTCACCAGGCCCTGGGCCTGGAGTTCGCGGTGGCGGCGACGGACGAACTCCTCGGTCGTCTCGTCGAAGTAGGCGAGCACGTCCTGGATCACCCGCGTCGCCTCGCCCCTGCTGAGGGGCGTGCTGCGGGTCAGGTGATCAACAAGGTCGTCGTGCACTCGGTAGATCCTGGGGCATCGGAGACCGCTTCGCAAGAATCCTGCCCGATTTCGGGCAAGGGAGTGTCAGTGGGCTTTGGGAGAGTTATGGAACGCCCATGGGTGTTCGTTGGGCGGTTGTTCCGCCGGGGGATGTGTGCACCGACCAGCTTGTGGCGCCATGGACATTCCTCGCATGGGGGTACCCCAGCAGCTGGCCGAGCGCATGAGCATGGCCGAACAGCACGAGTACCTGCGCGCCAAGTTCTCGCGGCGCAACATGATCAGAGGCGGCGCCGTCACGCTCGGCGCCGTCGCGGGTGGCGCGTTCGTACCGGGCGTCACCGCCCGGGCCGCCACCGCCCAGGCCGTTCCGACGCGGACGGCCCCGCGCACCGAGACGGTCGACGGCGCGCTCGTCGCCCCGTTCGGCCGCCATCTCGCCTACGGCAACGACCCGCGCACCGAGATGACCGTCTCGTGGCAGGTCCCGGTCGCTGTGAAGAAGCCGTTCATCCGGATCGGCGCCCACCCCTGGGACCTCTCCCGCAAGATCGAGGCCGAGGTCCGCTCCCTCTACACACCGGCCGGCGTCGGCACCAGCGCCGACCACACGCAGTACTACGTCCACGCCCAGCTGGCCCGTCTGCGCCCCGGCCGGACCTATTACTACGGCGTCGGCCACGACGGCTTCGACCCCGCCGAGCCGCACCTCCTCGGCACCCTCGGCACCTTCACCACCGCCCCCGCCCACAAGGCGCCGTTCACCTTCACCGCCTTCGGCGACCAGGGCGTCAGCTACCACGCGCTCGCCAACGACAGCCTGATCCTCGGCCAGAACCCGGTCTTCCATCTGCATGCCGGTGACATCGCGTACGGCGACCCGGCCGGCCAGGGCAAGCCGTCCGACACCGGCTTCGACTCGCGCACCTGGGACCAGTTCCTGGCGCAGACCGAGTCCGTCGCCAAGTCGGTCCCGTGGATGGTGTCGTACGGCAACCACGACATGGAGGCCTGGTACTCGCCGGGCGGCTACGGCGGCCAGGAGGCCCGCTTCACGCTGCCCGACAACGGGCCGGACAAGAAGAGCCTGCCGGGCGTCTACTCCTTCGTCTACGGCAACACCGCGGTCGTCTCGCTCGACCCGAACGACGTGTCGTACGAGATCCCCGCCAACCTCGGCCTCTCCGGCGGCACCCAGACCACGTGGTTCGAGGCGCAGCTGAGGAAGTACCGGGCCGCGCACGACATCGACTTCGTCATCGTCTTCTTCCACCACTGCGCGTACTGCACCTCCACCGCGCACGCCTCGGAGGGGGGTGTGCGCCAGGAGTGGGTGCCGCTGTTCGAGAAGTACCAGGTGGACCTCGTCATCAACGGCCACAACCACCAGTACGAGCGGACGGACGTGATCAAGAAGAACGAGGTGGCCAGGAAACTGCCGATCGGCGGCACGGCGTACCCCGAGAGCGAGGGCGTGGTCTACGTGACCGCGGGCGCCGCGGGCCGCAGTCTGTACGCGTTCAGCGCGCCGGATTCCTACGAGGGGCACGAGCACGAGCAGGATTCCGTGGCCTCGTTCGTCAACCTCAAGGACGGCAAGCAGAACGAGACGGTCTCCTGGTCCCGGGTGCGCTACCTCGACTACTCGTTCCTGCGGGTGGACGTCACCCCGGCGCCGAGGGGCCGCTACACGACCCTCAAGGTGCAGGGCATCGCCGAGACCGGTGAGCGGATCGACCACTTCACGGTGGCCCGCCGGGCCAAGTAGGGCCCGTACGGGGGCCGTACAGACCCTGTGCGGGACTACATCCGCTTGAGCACCGCCTGCTTGGCCATCGTGAACTCGTCGTCCGTCAGCACACCCGTGCGGTGCAGCTCACCGAGTTCGCGCAGCCGGCGCAGCAGGGCGTCGTGGTCGTCCTCGGCGGACGCGACCGGAGGGGAAGGCAGCTCCGGTCGCGGTCCCGGTACGTCCGTGGCGGTGGCCCTGGCCGGGTGCGGGAGGCGGGCCTGGACCGCCGCCGCGACCAGGGCCATCAGCGGGTCCTTCTTGAAGCCCCACAGTTCCACGGCGTTGGGGTCGTACTTGGGCGGGGTCTTGGTCGGGGCGTTCTTCACGGTGAAGCGGAGGTGGCCGTTCTCCAGGCCCGCCGCCGGATGCCACTCCACCCCCGTGATGTCGGCGAGGGTCAGGGTGCGGGAGCCGGCGGCGGCCTTGGCGTCCTCCGTCTTCCAGTTCCACTCCAGCCGGATGTGCTCACCGTCGAAGGTCGCGGTGCCGTCCCCGGCCGAGACCGACAGCGGGACCGAGGGCCCCGGCAGCAGATACGCGTCGACCGGGCCGGCCGGGACCTGGTCCAGCAGCAGGGCGCCTCGCACCTCCTCCACGAAGTACTCGGCGACGCCGTACCGGTCGGACTCGACGATCAGCTGGTAGGGGTCGTGGGGCTCGGTGAGCCGGCCGCCCGTGGCGTGCAGCAGCGGGTCGGCGCCGTCGCGCAGCCGGAGCCGGAGCCGCCCGGCCTTCTTGCCCTGCTCGAAGGAGACCCCCGCCAACGCCCCCAGGGGGACGACCAGTTCACCCAGCGTCTTGCGGAACAGGCTGACGTTCTTGTCCCGTCCGGGGGTCAGCCTCAGGGCGTCGCCGTCGAAGACCCACGTGCCGTCCTTCTGGATGATTTCCGCCATGGGGTGGATTGTTCCACCAGTCTCACGAGAGAGTGGTCCAGACCTCTTGGAGGGCAACGCTCAAGCACAATGGCTCAAGCGCAATGGCTCATGGCAACGACTCAAGGAAGGGACACGCTTGTGAAAGTCGGCTGTGTCAGACCGCACAGACAGCACCACAGAACGTCTCTCCTTCTCGGTTTGGTGCTGCTGGTCGTGGCGGGCGCCTCGGTGACGGGAGCCGCTCCCGTCCGGGCGGCATCGCCCACCCCGCTGGACCGGGTCGTCCCGGCACCCGCCTCGGTCGACCCCGGTGGATCCCCGTACCGGATCACCCGCGACACCCACATCCGCGTGGACGACTCCCGCGAGATCCGCCGCGTGGGCGAGTACCTCGCCGACGTCCTGCGCCCGTCCACCGGCTACCGGCTCCCCGTCACCGCCCACGGCTCCGGCGGCATCCGGTTGCGCCTGACCAAGGGCCCGTACGGCGCCGAGGGCTACCGCCTGGACAGCGGCCGCAAGGGCGTCACCATCACCGCGGCGGGCGCCGCCGGCCTCTTCCACGGAGTGCAGACCCTGCGCCAGCTCCTCCCTGCGGCCGTCGAGAAGGACTCCGTCCAGCCCGGCCCCTGGCTGGTCGCGGGCGGCACGATCAAGGACACCCCGCGCTACGGCTGGCGCGGCGCGATGCTCGACGTCTCCCGGCACTTCCTGACCGTCGGCCAGGTCAAGCGCTACATCGACCAGCTCGCCCTCTACAAGATCAACAAGCTGCATCTGCACCTCAGCGACGACCAGGGCTGGCGCATCGCCGTCGACTCCTGGCCGCGCCTGGCTTCGTACGGTGGCTCGACACAGGTGGGCGGCGGCCCCGGCGGCTACTACACCAAGGCCGACTACAAGGAGATCGTCCGGTACGCCTCCTCCCGCCATCTGGAGGTCGTCCCCGAGATCGACATGCCGGGCCACACGAACGCCGCGCTCGCCTCGTACGCCGAACTGAACTGCGACGGCGTCGCCCCTCCGCTCTACACCGGCACCGAGGTCGGCTTCAGCTCGCTGTGCGTCGGCAAGGACATCACGTACGACTTCGTCGACGACGTGATCCGGGAGGTCGCCGCGCTCACGCCGGGCCGGTACCTGCACATCGGGGGTGACGAGGCGCACTCGACCAGCCATGAGGACTATGTGCGGTTCATGGATCGGGTGCAGCCGATCGTGGCCAAGTACGGGAAGACGGTGGTGGGGTGGCACCAGCTGACCGCAGGTACTCCGGCGAAGGGGGCTGTCGCCCAGTACTGGGGGCTGGACCGCACGAGTGCCGAGGAGAAGGAACAGGTCGCTGCCGCCGCACGCAACGGGACCGGGATCGTTCTGTCGCCTGCCGACCGGATCTACCTCGACATGAAGTACACGGCCGACACTCCGCTGGGGCTGGACTGGGCCGGGCTCGTGGAGGTGAAGCGGTCGTACGACTGGGATCCGGGCGACTATCTGCCGGGGACGCCCGCTTCGGCCATTCGGGGTGTCGAGGCGCCGATGTGGACGGAGACGCTCGGCAAGTCGGACGACCTCGAGTACATGGCGTTCCCGAGGCTGGCGGGGGCGGCCGAGTTGGGGTGGTCGCCGGCTGCCACGCATGACTGGGACACCTACAAGGTTCGGCTGGCTGCGCAGGGTGCTCGGTGGGAGGCGTTGGGGATCGACTTCTACCGGTCGCCTCAGGTTCCTTGGTGATCAGCCCCGCGCCCTGAAAGAAGAGACGTGCACCCCCGGAGGACCGTACTCCGGGGGTGTACGCCTGTCTGAGGGGCCCTACAGCCCCGCGATCGGGTTCTTCAGGCTGCCCACCAGCTGCAGTGCGCCGGCCGGGTCCGCGAGGTCGACCATCTGCTTGTTGTTGCGGAGCTGGAGGCGGTTGAGGCAGGACAGGGCGAACTCGGGGGTGAACATGTCGTACTGCTTGAACTTGTCGGCGAGTTCGGGCACCGAGTGCTGGTAGTCCCGGGTGACCTCGGCGACCGTCCGCCAGAAGTCGTCCTCCTCCAGGATTCCCTCGGCGGCGAGGTTCGCGGCGAGGAAGCGGAAGAAGCAGTCGAAGACGTCCGTGAAGACGGACAGGAGCTTCTTGTCCTCGGGGACCTCCACGCGCAGCCGCTCGACCGTCGGCGGAAGCACCGCGTCCGGGTCCATGACGGCGATCTCCTCGGCGATGTCCTTGTAGATCGCGCGCTCGACGACGCCGTCCTTCAGGACGAGGATGACGTTCTCGCCGTGCGGCATGAACACCAGGTCGTAGGCGTAGAAGCTGTGCAGGAGCGGGGTGAAGTAGGCCTTCAGGTAGCGGCGCAGCCACTGGGTGGGGGTGAGGCCCGACTGCTCGATCAGCGCGCCCGCGAAGGACGCGCCCTCGTGGTCGACGTGGACGAGGGAGGCCATGGTGGCCAGCGACTCGCCGTCCTGGAGGGAGGGGACCGGGCTCTCGCGCCAGAGCGCGGCCAGCATCTTGCGGTACGGCGAGTAGCGATCCGTCGCGGCCTCGTACTCCAGGTGCCGGTAGCCGACGGCGGCGCGTTCGCGGATGATCGACAGGCCGGTGTTCCGCAGGATCGGGTCGCCGGCGATGAGCTGGGCCAGCCAGTCGTTGATGGCCGGGGTCGCCTCCATGTACGCCGCCGAGAGGCCGCGCATGAAGCCCATGTTGATGACGGACAGCGCCGTCTTCACATAGTGCTTCTCGGGGCTGGAGGTGTTGAAGAAGGTCCGGATGGACTGCTGGGCCAGGTACTCGTCGTCGCCCTCGCCCAGGCAGACCAGGTGCTTCTGGGCGACCTCGGCGGCGAAGGTGACGGTGAGCTTGTTCCACCACTGCCAGGGGTGGACCGGGATGAGGAGGTAGTCGGCGGGGTCGAGGTCCTGGTCGCGCAGGACGGCGTCGAAGCGGTCGACGGTCTCCGCGCCCAGCTCGTCGCGGACGAAGGACTCGTACTCGATGCCGACACCGGCCGTGAACGCGGCGCGTGAGCGGTGGGCGGCCAGCCAGACCAGGCGGACCGGGCTCGCGGTCTCGGGGGCGTACGACAGGTACTCGTGGATGCCGAAGCCGAGGCGGCCGTTGTTGGCGACGAAGCAGGGGTGGCCCTCGGTCATGCCGGTCTCGATGCCCTGGAAGCCGCTTTTCACCAGCTCGGCGACCGGGACCTGCGGCTTGGTGAGCTTGTAGCAGGTGCCGGAGAGCGTGGAGGAGATCTCCTCCAGGTAGACCGGCAGGACCTCGTCGCTCAGGCCCAGGGACTTCTGCAGCTCGATGAAGAAGTCCAGGGCGGCGAGCGGGCGTTCGGCGCCGTCGCGGTGGCGGGTGATCGAGTCGGCGTCGACCTGCCAGTGGTCGAGGGCGCGGATCACGGCCGTGAACGTGTAGTGGGTCAGACCGTCGTCGCTGCGGACGACGTAGGTGCCGTCGCCGGAGGCCTCCGGCGTGATGAGGCGCTCGTGGGCGAACTCGGCGATTGCCTTGCGGATCAGGAGGCGGTTGGCCCGCGCCCAGCGGTGGGGGGACAGATGCGCTACGGCGTCGGACAGGGTCATACGGCTGCTCCTCGGGAAGCCAAGAACTGTTCGCGCGTGCAGAAGCTCAGCAGCGCGCGCTTCTCCGGCTTGTCGATCTCACGTTCGGGCACGAACCCGACGGCCTCGTTCAGGGCGTGGACGGCCTTGTTGGAGACGTCCGGTTCCACTACGACGCGCTCCACCGCCGGGTCCTCGAAGAGGTGCGCCATCACGGCGGTGATGACGGACCGGGTGAAGCCCCGGACGGGCCGGTCGGTGGGCGGCGTCAGGAAGTGCATGCCGATGTCGCCGGGCCGCGGCTCGTACAGGCCGACCAGTTCGCGGTGGGCGGGGTCGTACTTCTCCATCAGGAAGGCGGGCACGCCGTCCTGGAGGCCGAGCAGGGCGTGGTGGTGCTCGTCGGCCGCGATCTCCATGTACGCGCGCTCGACATCCACCAGGCTCGCGTCCTGCATCATCCAGAACGCCGCCTTGGGGTGGGTGACCCAGGCGTGCAGGAGCTCGGCGTCCTTCAGGGGGTCGAGGGTGCGGAACGTGAACGTCATACCGAGAACTCCTGGAACGCGATCGTCTTCTCCACCGGGTAGTACTCGGTGCCGAGCAGCTCGCGGATGATGTACGCGTTCCGGTACGGGCCCATCCCCAGGTCGGGGCTGGTGATGCTGTGCGTGTGGACGCCGGCGTTCTGCAGGAAGACCCCGCGGCCGGTGACGTCGATGGCGTAGTTGCGGGCGACGTCGTAGTTGCCCTGGGAGTCGTACACCAGGCGGTCGCGCACGGGCTTCAGGAACTCCGGCTCTGCGTACTTGTAGCCGGTGGCCAGGACCAGGCCCTGCGAGTCGAGCTCGAAGTCCTTCTGCTGCTCCTCCTGGCGGAAGGACAGGGTGTACGTGCCGTTCTCGTACCGCGCGCCGTTCAGCGAGGAGTTGGTGAGCAGGCGGGTGGGCACGGGACCGCCGAGGTTCTTCTGGTAGAGCAGGTCGAAGATCGCGTTGATCAGGTCGCCGTCGATGCCCTTGAACAGGCCCTTCTGCTCGGCGGTGAGGCGGTAGCGGGTCGCCTCCGGCAGCTCGCGGAAGTAGTCGACGTACTCCGGGGACGTCATCTCCAGCGTGAGCTTGGTGTACTCCAGCGGGAAGAAGCGCGGGGAGCGGGTCACCCAGTTCAGCCGGTAGCCGTGGACGTCGATCTCGCTGAGCAGGTCGTAGTAGATCTCGGCCGCGGACTGTCCCGAGCCGACCAGCGTGATCGACTCCTTCTTCTGCAGCTCCGCCTTGTTCTGGAGATAGCGGGAGTTGTGCAGGAAGTCGCCGCCCAGGCCCTGGCAGGCCTCGGGTATGTAGGGCGGGGTGCCCGTGCCGAGGACCAGGTGACGGGCGCGGTAGGTGTCACCGGCGGCCGTCGTCACGACGTACAGCCCGGCCTCTTCGTCGTACGTCACCTCGGTGACCGTCGTGCCGAAGCGGACGCTGCTCAGTTTGTTCGCGGCCCAGCGGCAGTAGTCGTCGTACTCGACCCGCAGCGGGTAGAAGTTCTCGCGGATGTAGAACGAGTACAGCCGGCCCTTCTCCTTCAGGTAGTTGAGGAAGGAGTACGGCGAGGTCGGGTCGGCGAGGGTGACCAGGTCCGACATGAACGGGGTCTGTAGGTGGGCGCCGTCCAGGAACATGCCCGCGTGCCACTCGAAGTCCGGCTTGGACTCCAGGAAGACGCCGTCGAGTTCGTTGATCGGCTCGGTCAGACAGGCGAGACCGAGGTTGAACGGGCCGAGCCCGATCCCCACGAAATCATGGGTTCTGGTCGGGTTTTCAGGACGCGCGGTCAAGGGACTCTCCCAGGTACTGCTCGGCGTGGCCGGCGATCAGGTCGAGGACGGCGGCGATGTCTTCGGTCGTCGTCTCGGGGTTGAGCAAGGTGAACTTCAGGTAGTGGCGGCCCTGGACTTTGGTGCCCGCGACCACCGCGTCGCCGGAGGCGAACAGGGCCTTTCGGGCGTACAGGTTGGCGCGGTCGATCTCGGCGGGGTCGGTGACGGCCGCCGGTATGTAGCGGAAGACCAGGGTGGACAGGGTCGGCTCGACCACGACGTCGTAGCGCGGGTCGGCGGCCAGCAGCCGCCAGCCCTCCACCGCCAGGTCGCAGACCTCGTCGAAGAGCTGCCCGATGCCGTCGGCGCCCATCACGCGCAGGGTCATCCACAGCTTGAGGGCGTCGAAGCGGCGGGTGGTCTGCAGGGACTTGTCGACCTGGTTGGGGATGCGCTCGGTGACCATGCGCTTCGGGTTGAGGTACTCGGCGTGGTAGGTCGCGTGACGCAGGGTCGAGGCGTCGCGGACCAGCACGGCGGAGGAACTCACCGGCTGGAAGAAGGACTTGTGGTAGTCGACGGTGACGGAGTCGGCGCGCTCGATGCCGTCGATGCGGTCCCGGTACTTCACGGAGGCGAGCAGCCCGCAGCCATAGGCGGCGTCGACGTGCATCCAGGTGCCGAACTGCTCGCACAGCTCGGCGATCTCGGGCAGCGGGTCGATGGAACCGAAGTCGGTGGTGCCGGCGGTGGCGACGACGGCCATGGGGACGAGACCGTCCCGCCCGCAGCGCTCCAGCTCATGGGCGAGGGCGACGGTCTGCATCCGCTTGTCGTGGTCGACGGGGATGCAGACCACGGCGTCCTGACCGAGGCCCAGCAACTTCGCGGACTTCTTCACGCTGAAGTGGCTGACCTCGGAGGCGAAGATGCGCAGCTTGGCGAACGAGTCGCTCTTGGCCTCCTCACGCGCCAGCAGCAGCGCCTGGAGGTTGGACTGCGTGCCGCCCGAGGTGAAGACACCGTCGGCGTTCTCGCCGAGCCCGATGCGGGCCGTCGTCCAGTCGATGAGCTTGCGCTCGATGAGGGTGCCGCCCGCCGACTGGTCCCAGGTGTCCAGGGAGGAGTTGACGGCGGAGAGGATCGCCTCGCCGAGCACGGCCGGGATGACGACCGGGCAGTTGAGGTGGGCGAGATAGCGGGGGTGGTGGAAGTAGATCGCGTCCCGGAGGTAGACGTCCTCCAGCTCGTCCAGGACCGCGGCGGTGTCCAGCAGCGGCTTGTCGAGGTCGATCGCGTCGATGGCGGGGGAGAGGGCGTCGACCGTGACGCCGGTGAACGGACGGTCGGTGGCGGCGAGTTTGGCTGCCACCCGCTCTATACCTTCGGTCACGGAGCGGCGGTACTGCTCCGCGGTCGTGTCATTGAGCAGGTGCGAGCGCATGGGGAGGTCCTCCGGTGGGGACGGGCCGTGAAGTGCGGGGTTGCGACTGGCGGAGTGCAACTTAGGTTAGCCTAACCTAAGTAACTCGGAATGAGGGCAGCCTCGACCGTGACTGTGATCACTCCGGTCTCAGGAGCAACTACTCCGCGGCGCGCAGCTGTTCTTCGGTCATCCCGTGCCGCCAGTAGCCGACGAACGTCACCCGCCGCCGGTCGACCCCGCGTTCGCCGACGAAGTGCCGGCGCAGCGCCTTCACGCGGCCGGACTCGCCCGCGATCCAGACGTACGGGTGCTCGACGTCCGGGAGTTGGGCGGCGCGGATGGCCTCCAGCCCGTCCTCCCGCACCAGCCAGGTGATCTCGGCGTCGGCCTCCGTCACCAGGTCCTGGATGTCCCCGGCGTCATGCACCTCCAGCCACACCCGGGCGCGGGTGCCGGCCGGCAGGGCTTCGAGGATGGCGGAGGCGGCGGGCACGGCGGTCTCGTCGCCCCAGATGACGACGAGGTCGGTGTCCTCGGGCGGCCGGAACCGGATCGCCCGGTTGTCCGCGATCGCGGGCCCGAGCAGCAGGACCCGGTCACCGGCGCCGGCCCGCGAGGCCCACTCGGACGCGGGCCCGGCCGGGGTGTGCAGCACGAAGTCGATGTCGATCTCGTCGGGGTTCCGGCGCAGGGTGCGGAGCGTGTACGACCGCATGACGGCCCGTACGTCGTCCGGGAGTTCCCGCCAGCCCTGCCACCACCCGTCCCCGAGCTCCAGCGGAACCTGCGGCTCCGTCTGGTGGGGGTGCGGCAGGAACAGCGACAGGGACTGGTCGCGCCCGTCGGAGAAGAAGTACTCCAGATCGTCCCCGCCGAAGGTGACCCGGACCATGGACGGCCCGAGCCGCCGCGTCCGTACGACCTGGAGGGAGAAGAAGCGGAACGGGGCGGCTACGGCGGTAGTCATGTGTGCTCCTGAGGTCACGCGCCCCGAAGGGGCGCGGGGAACTGCGCGACCAGCCACGGCGGACGCGCAGTTCACCACGGTGCGGTGGACCTACGGCGCTGAACCGGCTCTCCCAGCGGAGCGCCTACGCGACCTTCTTGGCCTTCTCGATGGCCTCGGCAAGGCTGGTAAGAAGCGGCGTGCACTTGTCATAGGACAGAATCGGCTCGGGCGACCGGGCGATGACCTGCCCAGCCTTCACCGCAGGCAGCTTCTTCCACGTCGCCTCAGTGATGTCGGCGGGCTGAATCGTCGAGGACCGGTCGTCCATCATGATGATGTCGGCCGGGTACTTGTCGACGTTCTCCCAGCTCAGCGACTCGAACCAGCCGCCACCCTCCTTCTTGGCACTCTCCGGCGGCTCGACGAAGTTCACGCCGAGGGCCTTGAAGTACTCCAGGTCGATGGAGAGGTTCGTGCCGGACACGTAGAAGATGTCCTGGCTGGCGGAACCGGCCAGCACCTTGATCTCGGGGCGGGCCTTCGCGGCCTTGCGCAGCCGCTCGGCCGCGGCCTCGAACTCCTTCTTGGCCTGCACGACCTTGTCGGCCTTCAGGTCCGCGCCGAGGGACTCGGCCAGCGCCCACATACGCTCCAGCGGCTGGGTCAGCTGGCGGTCGTAGACGGAGATGGCGACGCTCGGGGCGAGCTTGGCGATCTTGTCCTTGGACGCCTCGGGGACGTACCAGAGGGTGCCCGCGCTGTCGAAGGTCGTGCTGAGGAGGACCTCGGGGGCGAAGGCGGCGTACTTCTCGACGTTGAACTGGTCCCAGACGTTGCCGAAGACGGTCAGCTTGCTGACGTCCATGTCGCCGGCCTGGACGTCGGCCTTGCCGTCCTGCGTCTTGGTCGGGCCGAATACGCCCTTGATCTCGATGCCGTAGTCGTACAGGGCGGCCGCGACACCGACGAAGGCGACGATCTTCGTGGGCACCTTGTCGAGCTTCACCGTGGTGCCACGGTCGTCCTTGAAGCTCCAGGGGCCCGACTTCGCGGCGGTCGTCTCCTCGCCGGAGCCACCGCTTTTCGCGTCGTCGTCTCCGCAGGCCGCGAGCACGGCACCGAGGCCGAGTGCGCCGCCCGCGGCGAGGATGCCGCGGCGGGTGAGGTGGGTGGCTCTGGCGTTGGACATGGCTACGCTGCTTTCGAACAGGGCGGATCACGCGCCGGACAATTCGAAGGTAGGTTAGCCTAACCTGAGCTGATGTCCAGGGGTGGGGGCCCTTGTGATCGAAGTTGTGCGCAGGCTGTGAGGTCACCACATAAGCCAACAAGGCCCAACGACCTTGTAATCGAGGGTCGTTGAGCCTTGCTCAAGCGGTCGGCCGGCTCAGCCCACCAGCCCCAACTCCCGTGCGATCAGCATCCGCTGCACCTCGCTCGTGCCCTCGCCGATCTCCAGGATCTTGGAGTCCCGCCACATCCGGGCCACCGGGTACTCGTTCATGAAGCCGTAGCCGCCGTGCACCTGGGTGGCGTCGCGGGCGTTGTCCACGGCGATCGTGGACGAGTACAGCTTGGCGAGCGCCGCCTCCTTCTTGAAGGGCTCTCCCGCGACCAGCCGGGAGGCCGCGTCGCGCCAGGCCAGGCGGGCCGTGTGGGCCTTCATCTCCATGTCGGCGATCTTGAACTGGATGGCCTGGTTGGCGCCGATGGGACGGCCGAAGGCGTGGCGTTCCCTGGCGTACTTCACCGACTCGTCCACACAGCCCTGCGCCAGGCCCGTGGCCAGTGCCGCGATGGCGATCCGGCCCTCGTCCAGGATGCGCAGGAACTGGGCGTACCCGCGGCCCTCCTCGCCCAGCAGGTTGGCGGCCGGGACGCGGACGTCGGCGAAGGACAGCTCACGGGTGTCGGAGGCGTTCCAGCCGACCTTGGAGTACGGGGCGGCGACCGTGAAGCCGGGGGTGCCGGACGGGACGATGACCGACGAGATGAGCGGCTTGCCGTCGGGCTTGCGGCCGGTGACCGCCGTGACCGTCACCAGGCCCGTGATGTCCGTGCCGGAGTTGGTGATGAAGCACTTGGTGCCGTTGATCACCCATTCGTCCGTGTCCGGGTCGAGCCGGGCCGTCGTCCGGGTCGCGCCCGCGTCCGAGCCGCCGTCGGGCTCGGTCAGCCCGAACGCGCCGAGGACCTCACCGGAGCACAGCCGCGGCAGCCACTCCCGCTTCTGCTCCTCCGTACCGAACAGATGGATCGGCATCGCGCCGAGCGAGACACCCGCTTCCAATGTGATGGCGACCGAGGAGTCCACGCGGGCCAGCTCCTCCAGCGCGATGCCCAGGGCCAGATAGTCGCCGCCCATGCCGCCGTACTCCTCCGGGAACGGCAGGCCGAACAGCCCCATGCGGCCCATCTCCCGCACGATCTCGTACGGGAACTCATGACGCTCGTAGAAGTCGCCGATCTTCGGCGCCACGACGTCGTGGGCGAACTCCTTCACCGTGCGGCGGAGTTCCTCCAGTTCGGGGGAGAGACGGTGGTCCATGGCTGTTCACTGCTCCTTGTGGGAGAGGGCTCGTACGGTGCGGGACGGGCTGGGTCGGCCCAGTCGTTCGGCCATCCACGCGCTCGTGGCGACGAGACGGTCCAGGTCGACCCCGGTGTCGATGCCGAGGCCCTGAAGCATCCACACGAGGTCTTCGGTGGCGAGGTTGCCGGTGGCGGACTTGGCGTAGGGACAGCCGCCGAGGCCGCCCGCGGAGGCGTCGACCGTGGTGACGCCGTGCTGGAGAGCGGCGTAGGTGTTGGCCAGTGCCTGACCGTAGGTGTCGTGGAAGTGGACGCCGATGACGTTCGCCGGCACGCCCTCCTCGTCGAGAGCGGAGAGGAGCTCCAGCACATGGCCGGGTGTCGCGACGCCGATGGTGTCGCCGAGGCTCAGCTCGTCGCAGCCCATGTCCCGCAGCGCCCGGCACACCCGCACCACCTGGTGGACCGGGACCGCCCCCTCCCAGGGGTCGCCGAAGCACATGGAGACATACCCGCGCACGTGCAGGCCCTCGTCCTTCGCGCGCTTGACGACCGGCTCGAACACCGCCAGCGACTCGTCCAGCGTCCGGTTGAGGTTGGCCTTGGCGAAGGACTCGGTCGCGCTGGCGAAGACGGCGACCCGCCGGGCGCCGAGGGCCAGGGCGCGGTCCAGGCCCCGGTTGTTGGGGACCAGGACCGGCAGGTGCACGCCCGTCAGGCCGGCGACGAGCGGGAAGAGCTGCTCGGCGTCCGCGAGCTGCGGCACCCACTTGGGGTGGACGAAGCTGGTGGCCTCGACGGTGGTCAGCCCCGCCTCGGCCAGCCGGCGGACGAACTCCGCCTTGACCTCGGTCGGGACGGTCGGCTTCTCGTTCTGCAGGCCGTCGCGCGCGCCGACCTCGTGGATCCGGACCCGGGCGGGCAGGCCCGCGGCCGGTACGGTCATGGGGAGACCCTCGACTGTCATTCCTCCGCCTCCTCATGAGGTGCGACGACCGCCAGCACCTGGTCCATGGCGACCGTGGTGCCCGGCGTGACGTCCAGTTCGGCGACCGTGCCGGCGTGCGGGGCGGAGATGACGTGCTCCATCTTCATCGCCTCCACCACCAACAGGCTCTGTCCGGCGCTCACCTCGTCCCCGACGGCGACCTTCACCACCGTCACCGTCCCCGGCATGGGCGCGGTGAGCGAGTCGGCGCCCGCGTGGGCGGCACCGGTGAGCGAGGCGGCCACCGGGTCGTGGTCGCGCACATGCCAGGCGTCGCCGTCCTGGCCCAGCCAGTCGCCCGCCCGGTGGAAGGTGTGGCGGACGCCGCCCAGGGTGACGGCCACGCGGTCGTCCGTGACGTCGGCGGAGCCGCGCGGGACGTACTCCACCGGGTCCTGCACCCGGAGGTGGAACCCGACCGGCCTGGCCACCCCGCCGAGACGCCAGCCGCTCGGCACGGAGAAGGGGTCCGTCCAGCCGTCCCCCTTCGGCAGCAGCGCGTCCCGGCGTACGGCCGACGCCGCCTCGTAGACCTCGTCGGGTACGT
Organism: uncultured Streptomyces sp.; assembly: GCA_965653385.1. Taxonomy (GTDB): domain Bacteria; phylum Actinomycetota; class Actinomycetes; order Streptomycetales; family Streptomycetaceae; genus Streptomyces. The sequence continues at coordinate 20,287 of CBFGZZ010000080.1, forward strand.
CCGTGGCGACCAGGTCGTCCACCACGCGCTCGACCAGTCCGGTGTCCAGCTCGCCCTCGACGACCGCCGGATGCGCGAGCAGCCGCCGCAGGAACCCGGCGTTGGTCTGCACCCCCAGCGTGACCGTCTCCGCGAGGGCCGCCCGGAGTTTGCGCAGCGCGGTCGCGCGGTCGGGGCCGTACGCGATCACCTTGGACAGCATCGGGTCGTACAGGCTGCCGACCTCCGTGCCCTCGCTGAGCCCGGAGTCGGTGCGGACGCCGTCGCCCTGGGGCTCGCGCAGCCGCAGCACCGTGCCGCCGGAGGGGAGGAACCCGCGGGAGGGGTCCTCGGCGCAGATACGGGCCTCGACCGCGTGCCCGGTGAGCGTGATGTCGTCCTGCTCGTACGGCAGTTCCTCGCCCGCCGCCACCCGCAGCTGCCACTCCACCAGGTCCAGCCCGGTGATCAGTTCGGTGACCGGGTGCTCCACCTGGAGGCGGGTGTTCATCTCCATGAAGTAGTACGAGGACGGGTCGCCGCCCGGCACGATGAACTCCACCGTGCCCGCACCCCGGTAGCCGCACGAGCGGGCCGCCTGCACGGCCGCCTCGCCCATCGACGCCCGGATCTCCTCATCGAGCAGCACACTCGGCGCCTCCTCGATGATCTTCTGGTGCCGGCGCTGGAGGGAGCACTCGCGCTCCCCGAGGTGGACGACGTTTCCGTGGCCGTCGGCCAGCACCTGGATCTCGATGTGCCGGGGCCGGTCGACCCACCGCTCGACGAGGAGGGTGTCGTCGCCGAAGGAGGCGCGGGCCTCGCGTCGGGCGGCGGCGATCTCGTCGCCCAGCACGGCCTCGTCCCGCACCAGCCGCATGCCCTTGCCGCCACCGCCGGCGGAGGGCTTGAGCAGCACGGGCATGCCGATCTCGCGGGCGGCGGCCGCCAGTTCGGCGTCAGTCAGGCCGCTGCCGCTGGAGCCGGGCACGACCGGCACCCCGGCCGCCTTCACCGTCTCCTTGGCGCGGATCTTGTCGCCCATGAGGGAGATGGCCTCGGCGGGCGGCCCGATGAAGACCAGTCCCGCCTCGGCGCACGCGCGCGCGAAACCGGCGTTCTCCGCGAGGAAGCCGTAGCCGGGGTGGACGGCCTGGGCGCCGGTGCGGGCGGCCGCCTCCAGCAGCCGCTCCACGGACAGATAGCTCTCGGCCGCCGGCGCCGGACCGATCCGTACCGCCGTGTCGGCCTCCCGGACGTGCCGCGCGTCGGCGTCCGCGTCGGAGAAGACGGCCACCGAGCGCACACCCAGCGAGCGGAGCGTACGGATGACCCGTACCGCGATCTCGCCCCGGTTGGCCACGAGCACTGTGTCAAACATGGGTTCCGTCCCCCTCACATCCGGAAGACGCCGAACTGGGGCTCACCCAGGGGCGCGTTGGCACAGGCGGTCAGGGCGAGGCCCAGCACCTGACGGGTCTCCAGCGGGTCGATGACGCCGTCGTCCCAGAGGCGGGCGGTGGCGTAGTAGGCGTTGCCCTGGCGCTCGTACTGCTCGCGGATCGGCGCCTTGAAGGAGTCCTCGTCCTGCGCGGGCCAGGACTCGCCCCGCGCCTCCAGCTGGTCCCGCTTGACCGTCGCGAGGACGGAGGCGGCCTGCTCGCCGCCCATGACGGAGATCTTGGCGCCCGGCCACATCCACAGGAAGCGCGGCGAGTACGCCCGCCCGCACATGGAGTAGTTCCCGGCGCCGTACGACCCGCCGACCACCACCGTCAGCTTCGGCACGCGGGTGCAGGCCACCGCGGTGACCATCTTGGCGCCGTGCTTGGCGATGCCGCCCGCCTCGTAGTCCTTGCCGACCATGAAGCCGGAGATGTTCTGGAGGAAGAGCAGCGGGATGCCGCGCTGGTCGCACAGCTCGATGAAGTGGGCGCCCTTCTGGGCGGACTCGGAGAACAGGATGCCGTTGTTGGCGACGATGCCGACCGGGTGGCCGTGGATCCGGGCGAAGCCGGTGACGAGGGTCTGCCCGAACTCGGCCTTGAACTCCGAGAAACGGGAGCCGTCGACCACGCGCGCGATGATCTCGCGGACGTCGTAGGGGGTGCGGGAGTCGACCGGGACGGCGCCGTAGAGGCCGTAGGGGTCGACCTTGGGCTCCACGGCGGGCCGGACCTGCCACGGGAGCGCCCCGCGCGCGGGGAGGGTCGCGACGATGTTCCGCACGATCCGCAGGGCGTGCGCGTCGTCCTCGGCGAGATGGTCGGTGACACCCGACACGCGCGCGTGGACGTCGCCGCCGCCGAGTTCCTCCGCCGTGACGACCTCACCGGTGGCGGCCTTCACCAGCGGAGGGCCGCCGAGGAAGATCGTGCCCTGGTTGCGGACGATGACGGCCTCGTCGCTCATGGCGGGGACGTACGCGCCCCCGGCGGTGCACGAGCCGAGCACGGCGGCGATCTGCGGGATGCCGGCACCCGACATCCGGGCCTGGTTGTAGAAGATCCGCCCGAAGTGCTCGCGATCGGGGAAGACCTCGTCCTGCATCGGCAGGAAGGCGCCACCGGAGTCGACCAGGTAGAGACACGGCAGCCGGTTCTCCAGGGCCACCTCCTGCGCGCGCAGGTGCTTCTTCACGGTCATCGGGTAGTACGTCCCGCCCTTGACCGTGGCGTCGTTCGCGACGATCACGCACTCGCGCCCGCTGACCCGCCCGATCCCGGCGATGACACCGGCCGCCGGGGCCTGGCCCTCGTACATGCCGTCGGCCGCGAGGGGAGCGAGCTCCAGGAAGGGGGAGCCGGGGTCGAGGAGGGTGTCGACGCGGTCGCGCGGCAGCAGCTTGCCGCGCGCGGTGTGCCGGGCGCGGGCCTTCTCACCGCCGCCCAGCCGGGCGGCGGCCAGCTTGCCGCGCAGCTCCTCCACGAGCGCCCGATGGGCCTCCTCGTTGGCCCGCCAGGCCTGAGACGCGGGATCCGCCGCGCTCACAAGCTCCGGTGCCTCGTGCATCCTGCGGTCCCCTCACCCAGTGGTCGACCAGTTAATGAGCGTTAACGCATTTCCTTCAGGTTAACGACCGCTAACCTCCCTGTCTAGAATTGCTTCCATGGCCACCAGAACCGACGCCCCCACCCGCCGCGAGCAGATCCTCAAGGAGGCCGCGCGGCTCTTCGCCGAACGTGGTTTCCACGGCGTCGGCGTGGACGAGATAGGTGCCGCCGTGGGTATCAGCGGCCCCGGTCTCTACCGTCACTTCGCCGGCAAGGACGCGATGCTCGCCGAGCTCCTGGTCGGGATCAGCGGCCAGTTGCTGACGGGTGCGAAGCGGCGCCTCGCGGAGGCCGACGGCGTGCCCGCCGAGGCGGTCCTCGACTCCCTCATCGAGGGCCACATCGACTTCGCCCTCGACGACCGTCCCCTCATCACCCTGCACGACCGCGAGCTGGACCGCCTGCGCGACAGCGACCGCAAACTCGTGCGGCAGCTCCAGCGGCAGTACGTCGAGCTGTGGGTGGACATCGTCCGCCAGGTCTACCCGGACCTGACCGAGCCGACCGCCCGCTCCGCCGTCCACTCGGTGTTCGGCCTGCTCAACTCGACCCCGCACCTGGGACGCCCGGGCTCGCTGCCGGGCCGGGGGGTCACGGCGCAGCTGCTGCACCGGATGGCGCGGGGGGCGTTCGGGGCGGCCGGGGTGGCTTGAGCCGTCCGCCGGTCCCGGGTTCACTCACGCCGCCCTTAGGTCAAGACTTAGTAAAGTGGCGGCGTGATCATTGCTGCTGCGGCCGACGCCCCCGTCGGCGGAGTCGCCGGCTGGGCCGCCGACCTGATGGAGAAGCTGGGCGGTCCCGGTGCGGGGCTGGCCATCGCTCTGGAGAACCTCTTTCCGCCGTTGCCGAGCGAGGTGATCCTGCCGTTGGCGGGGTTCACGGCGAGCCAGGGGCGGATGGACGTCGTCGCGGCCGTCGCCTGGACGACGGCGGGTTCCGTGGTGGGTGCGCTGGCCCTGTATCTGCTGGGGGCGCTCTTCGGCCGGGAACGGCTGATCGCGGTGGCGGCACGGCTGCCGCTGGTGAAGGTCGCCGACGTGGAGCGGACCGAGGCGTGGTTCCTCCGGCACGGCACCAAGGCCGTGTTCTTCGGCCGCTTCGTGCCCATCTTCCGCAGCCTGATCTCGATACCGGCCGGCGTCGAACGCATGCGGCTGCCCCTCTTCCTCGCCCTCACGGCGGCCGGCAGCCTCATCTGGAACACCGCCTTCATCGCCGGCGGCTACGCGCTGGGTGCCCGCTGGCACGAGGTCACCGATCTCGTCGGCCTCTACTCCAAGGTGATCCTGGTGGCCGTGGTCGTGGCGGTCCTGGCCCTCGTGGCCGTACGGCTGCTGCGGGCGGGGCGTGGCACGCGGCGGCGTCCGGCCCGGCGCAGCGAGGAGGACGTACGGCTCTGAGTGCGGCGGGCGTGACGAGCGTTACGGACCTTGGCCTCTGGACGCCTGTGGATACTCGCCGGTACGGTTGAGTGAGCAAGCGCTTAGACATGGACGTGTGGAGGTGGCGGCGGTGCGCCGTACGGTGTTCAGTGAGGATCACGAGGCGTTCCGGGAGACCATCCGCGCCTTCATCGAGGCCGAGGTCGTCCCGGTCTACGACGAGTGGTTCGCGGCCGGCCAGGCGCCGCGCGACTTCTACTACAAGCTCGCCGAGCTCGGCGTCTTCGGCATCCGCGTCGACGAGGAGTACGGCGGCGCCGGCATCGACTCGTACAAGTTCGAGGCGGTGATGTACGAGGAGACCGCCCGCGCGGGTGTGCAGTTCGGCGGCTCCGGCGTACACGTGCTGCTCGGCCTGCCGTACATCAAGATGCTCGCCACCGACGAGCAGAAGAAGCGCTTCCTGCCGAAGTTCGTCTCCGGTGAGGAGATGTGGGCGCTGGCGATGACCGAGCCCGGCACCGGCTCCGACCTCGCCGGCATGAAGACCACCGCCAAGCTGAGCGAGGACGGCACGCACTACGTCCTCAACGGCGCCAAGACCTTCATCACCGGCGGCGTCCACGCCGACCGCGTGATCGTCTGCGCCCGCACCGACGCGCCCAGCGCCGAGGACCGCCGCCACGGCATCTCCCTGTTCGCCGTGGACACCAAGTCCGAGGGGTACTCCGTCGGCCGCAAGCTCGACAAGCTCGGCCTGAAGACCTCCGACACCGCCGAGCTGGCGTTCGTCGACGTCAAGGTCCCGGTCGAGGACCTCCTCGGCGAGGAGAACAAGGGCTTCTACTACCTCGGCCACAACCTCGCCTCCGAGCGCTGGGGCATCGCCTTCGGCGCCTACGCGCAGGCCAAGGCCGCCGTGCGGTTCGCCAAGGAGTACGTCCAGGACCGCACCGTTTTCGGCAAATCTGTTGCATCTTTCCAGAACACCAAGTTCGAGCTGGCCGCCTGCCAGGCCGAGGTCGACGCCGCCGAGGCCGTCGCCGACCGCGCGCTGGAGGCCCTGGACGCCGGTGAGCTGACCCCCGCCGAGGCCGCGTCCGCGAAGCTCTTCTGCACCGAGGTCGCGCACCGCGTCATCGACCGCTGCCTCCAGCTGCACGGCGGCTACGGCTTCATGAACGAGTACCCGATCGCCCGCCTGTACGCGGACAACCGCGTCAACCGCATCTACGGCGGCACCAGCGAGATCATGAAGTCGATCATCGCCAAGGACATGGGCCTGTAAGCATCCGGGTCCCCCAGCACCCGGGCCGGTCAGGCTCCTGAAATTCCTGCCAGTAGAAAAGGTGCCATGAACCAGGCACTACAGGGTCTCCTCGATCTGCTCGACCTGGAGCAGATCGAGGAGGACATCTTCCGCGGCCAGTCCCGCTCCGCCGTCGTCCCGCGCGTCTTCGGCGGTCAGGTCGCGGCCCAGGCACTCGTCGCCGCCGGGCGCACGGTCCCCGCGGACCGGCCCGCCCACTCCCTCCACGCGTACTTCCTGCGCATGGGGGACCCGGGCGCGCCCATCGTCTACAACGTGGACCGCATGCGCGACGGCCGCTCCTTCACCACCCGGCGCGTCGTCGCCGTCCAGCACGGCAAGCCGATCTTCGCCCTGTCCGCCTCGTTCCAGGTGCAGGAGGAGGGCATGGACCACCAGGCCCCCATGCCCCCCGCACCCGACCCGGCGGCGCTCCCCACCTCCGAGGAGCGGCTGCGCGGCTACGACCACCTGGACGCGGACGTCGTCGAGCGGTTCCTGGAGGCACGCCAGGCGGTCGATCTGCGCTACGTCGACGAGCCGCCGTACGGCCGGTTCGGCGAGCCCCGCGAACCGCACTCCCAGGTCTGGTTCCGCACCAACGGCAAGCTGGCCGACGATCCGCTCCTGCACGTCGTCCTCGCCACGTACGTCTCCGACATGACGCTCCTCGACTCGGTCCTGCTCGCACACGGCCGGGGCGGCTGGGCCGTCGGCGACGTCGTCGGTGCCTCGCTGGACCACGCGATGTGGTTCCATCGTCCGTTCCGCGCGGACGAGTGGCTGCTGTACGACCAGGAGTCGCCGTCGGCCCACGGCGGGCGCGGCCTCGGCCAGGCCCGTATCTACACCCAGGACGGGCAGCTGGCGGTGTCGGTGATCCAGGAGGGCGTGGTCCGGGTCCCGCGGTGACGGCCCGCCGGCCTCCGGGCCGGGCCCGTCGACCGGCCGGCTCGCGGTCGAGCACGACCCCCTATTCGGCCAGGCCCGCCTCACGCAGCAGATACGCCGTCATCGGGTCGTAGTAGCGCGGGCTGACCACATGGTCGTCCAGCGGCACCACCACCTGTACGGTCCCCTCGGCCTCTGCGAGGAACAGCGCCGGGTCGTTGCAGTCCGCGTAGCCCACGGAGTCCACGCCGTGCCGGCCGGCGTAGCCCGCCCAGCCGTGGTCGGCGACGACCAGGTCCGGCAGCGGGCGGCCCTCGCGCTCAAGTCCCGTCAGGATGGCCTTCATCGGTTCGCCGGAGTGGGTGTGCCAGAGGGTGGCGCCGTGTTCCAGGACGGCCACGTCCGCGAACTGCATGACGTATCCCTCGTCGGTCTGGAGGCCCTCGGGGATCACCACGATCTCGCAGCCCACCGCCCGCAGTGCCTGCGCCGTCGCGCGGTGCACGTCCAGCAGGCCGCCCGGGTGGCCCGTCGCGAACAGCACCCGCTGCTGCCCGTCCGCCGCCTTGCGCAGCCGGGCCGCCATGCGCTCCAGGGCGGCCACCGTCAGCTCGGGGTCGATGGTGTCCTGGCCGTGGCGGTGCTCCGCGTCGTCGTTCACGCCGACGCGCTCGGCCATCACCGCGAGGACGTCCTGCTCGTCGGTCCAGCGGTCGCCGAGCTCCAGCCCGAGCCAGTAGTGGCGGTCGCCGTTCGCCAGCTTGCGGTAGTGGGAGAGGTTGTTCTCGCGGGGAGTGGCGACGTCGCCCGCGATACGGGTTCTGACGAGGTG
>CBFGZZ010000081.1:0-27602 GCA_965653385.1 uncultured Streptomyces sp.
ACGAAGGGGTCGAACGAAGAGATCAGGCGCGCGGTCGTCGAGCAAAACGGACCTTCGGACGACCTGGAACCGCCGCACCAGCTGCCTGGGCTCGCTGCCTCGGCTCGGCTGTGGACGGAACGGCATGACGAGTCACCGTGGCCACGGCGACCGTTTGCCGGCCACTACTTACGCGCGTTAGTGATGTGGCCGGTACAGTACATCAGGCGTGGTACACCCACAAGAGCGGAAGGAGGACGGATGGCGAGCCAGGCCGCTGCTCGGCCGGGGGGCCGGGTCACCAGTGCCGACGTCGCCCGGGAGGCCGGAGTCTCCAGGGCCACCGTCAGCTTCGTGCTCAACGGCACCAAGGGGCAGACGATCTCCGAGTCGACGCGGCAACGCGTCCTCGAAGCGGCCGCACGGCTGCGCTACGCCCCCTCGGCGGAGGCCCGCACGCTCAGTCGCGGCCGTAGCGACGTCGTGCTCCTCTATCAGCCCCCGCAGCTGCCGCTGACCGATCTCGGCGCGCTGGTCGAGTTTCTGTCGGCGGAGTTCGCGGCGGTCGGGCTCACGGCGGTGATCCACCCGTGGTCCCGCAAGCCCGCTGGTGACGCGTGGACCGCCATCACGCCCGCGGCCGTTCTCGCTTGGGATCTGCCCGACAGTGACGTGGCAGCGATGCGACGCAATGGAGTGCGCGCCGTGGTGTCCCTCACCGCCGAGTCCGACCCCGTCGCGCAGTGGATCTGGGGGCCTCGGGAGAACAGCATCGCCCGGCTGCAGGTCGAGCGGCTGCTCAGGGCAGGGCACCGTCGGCTCGGCTACGCCCGCCCGCACGACGAACGCCTGGCCGAGGCAAGCGAGTTGCGCCTGAAGGCGCTGCAGCGCGCCTGCGCCGAGCTCGGTGTACCGGCCCCTGTGGCTTTGGCCATTCCCAGCGATGAGGAAGGAGCCGGGGCCGCCGTCGACGCCGTCACGGCTTGGCGCGGGTTGACCCCCGCCGTCACCGGCGTGTGCGCCCACGACGCCGTGGCAGCCCTGGCCGTCCTCGCGGGTCTGCGCGAGCTTGGACTGACCGCACCGTCGGATCTGGCGGTGATCGGCGTCGTCGATTCCCCGGCCGCGCGCCTTGCGGCCCCGCCGTTGACGATGGTGGCGGTGGATATGCGGGACACGGCGCGCCACCTCGTCGAGGCCGTCACCAGCCTGCTCGAAGACCGGCCCGTGCCGATCGGCCCTGAGGTCACGAGGGTGATCGAGCGTAGCTCGGTCTGATCTCGGCGCACGTCCCGCAGCACCGCAGCACCGCAGCAGCCCGTGTGCCGTTGTCTCTCGCCGAAGCGGGGAATACGGACAACCACTTGCGCGCCCGTCACTAACGCGCTTTAGTAGCGCTCGCGTGACGGGACCGCGCGAGGAAGGGCCCGTTGACGCCAGGAACCGGCTGCGGTGCAGGCGTGACGCCAGCGTCCCTCGACGCCCGTGGGGCGGACCACCGTGGTGGCTCGGGAACCGACCGGCACCGAGCAGGGAATAGCCAACGGCGTTTTCAGCCGGTCACCTCGCAGATCGCCGCCTGCGATCGCCGTCTGCGTCCTCGCGGAAATCGTCTCCCCCGAAGGAGCTTGCGTGACCCCCTCCGATGCCATCGCCGCCACTCTCGTCGCCCAGCGCCCCACTCTCGCCATGCGGCTCGTCAGCGCGGCACTCGGCCGACGAGGACGCCGCAAGGAAGGTGCGCCGGCCGACCTGGCCGCGGATCGCCGACTGCTGCGGCGACTCACGTCCCTGGCTCGCGCACCCCGCGGCGTGAAGCTGACCGAGGAGGTGATCGCGGGCGTCGCGGTGCTTCGCGCGTCGTCCGGTGCGCGGGCCCGCGGCACCGTCCTCTACCTGCACGGCGGGGCCTATATGGCCGGCAGCGCCCGGGACGGCGTCACCGCGGCCCACATGTCCGCCGACAACGGTCCCGACCTGGTCAGCGTGGAGTACCGGCGTGCGCCTGAGCACCCGTACCCCGCAGCGGTGGAAGACGCGTTGGCCGTCTACCGGGAACTGGTACGCGCTCCCGGCCCCGATCGACTGGTGGTCGTCGGCGAGTCGGCCGGCGGCGGCCTGGCGCTGGTCCTCCTGCAAAAGGCGCGAGAGGAGGGTTTGCCGATGCCGGCCGCCGTGGTGCCGGTCTTCCCCTGGGCCGACCTGACTCTCAGCGGCGCGAGCAGTACGGCGAACATCGGACGCGACATGCTCACCCGCTCCCATCTGCTGGAGGCAGCAGGTTGGTACGCCGGCGGGCGTGATCTGCGCGATCCCGGAGTGTCACCGTTGTTCGGTTCCTTCCGCGGCTTCCCGCGCACCTACGTTCCGGTGGGCCGGCACGACCTGTTGCTCGACGACGCACGACGGCTGGTGGCGCGGATGCGTGCCGAGGACGTCCAGGTCGCTCTCGATGAGTGGCCGGGAACGATCCACGGTTTCGTCCAAGTGCCCTCAGCGGAGGGCCGGGAGTGCCGTCGGCGGATACGGGCCTTCGTGCATGAGGCTCTTCCCGCGGTAACCCCCGCGGTCGGCGTGGAACGTTCCTAGAGCCCAGAGCTTTCACAACTGCGGTCCGACGGGCGCATGACCATGTGCCCGACGACGGAGACAGCAGCACCGAGGACAGCCCGGCGGGACCCCCTACCGGCCGGCCTGCGCACGACCTTGGCTGTCGGCGCGTCCGACTGCCGGGTACCCCGACGCCCCGCTTCGGACGGGCCGTTCCGGCCCAAAGGAAATCACCGCTGCTCGGCCACAGGACGTGAGCTGCGCATCGGCCGCTGAGTCCCCGCTCGCCACGCGACCGTACGGCTGCGGGCCCACTTGCCTGCAGCCGTTTGAAGGGCACGCTCCAGTGCCGGTATATCTCCAGGAGTTGCTCGCGTAGCCGGTACATCGGGCGGTTTCGGAGAAGAAGCCGCCCAGTTGCCTGGATCTCCTCAAAGTACTCAGCAAAATGCTCGGCTGGGATTTCCCAGCCGAGCATTTTGACCAAGCACCCTGGCAGAGGCCGCGTCGGCCCCCTGCGATTTGAAGCCCCGAGGGCCATGGGACCGCAACCGAGGGGCAGCTTGTATGGCGAGGCCCTCGGTCAGCTGGATCTGTGTCGTAGACCGGGTGGCTCCCAGGAATCAGACGCAATTTGCCCAGAGGTGCCGTTGGGTGTTGATCCAGAGCCGGAGGATTTGGCAGTCCCTTCCCATCTCGCCCCGGTCGTCATTCTCGCCGAAGGTGTAAGAGGCGGTCGCGCCGGGAGCGCCCTGGCAGCGCGAGTCTGCGTAGGCCGTCAATTTCTCGGTCTCATTGGCCTTAAGGCGCCCGTAAGTCGCAGTGGCTACGGAGCCGCTGACGGTGTAGCAGCGTGAGGGGAAAAGCCCTTGGGGTGAGGAGGACAGAAAGCTGCCACCCCCGACGGAGCTGTTTACGATCTGGACTTTCCAGTCAGTCGCGGCTGCGGATGGAGCCGTCCCCGCAACATGCGCGCCGAGGACTGCCAGTCCTACCAAACCCGCCTTGAAACCGGTGCGAAATGGGCGCTTGCGCAGGAGATTTTCGAACGTGGACATGGGATGATGCTCCATTCAGTGTGGGGGACTGATGTGGATGTGCCAAAACCTGCACATCCCCTCGGCGTTGCGCATGTGGCGGAATGCTGCTGGTGTGCGAGGCACTGGTTCCTCAAGCCCTGCATGGCAGGCGCCGAAGCGTGGGGCATCGGCCACCTGACCACGATCCGCGGTCAGGTGGCCGCTCCGCCGCCGAGATGGCCGTCCGGGCCAACCAGCGACAAGAGGTGAGAACAAGCGAGAGGTTGCTACGGCGGTCAGTCACTCATCGACCGGGCGGCCACCCGCTCAAGGGGGCTGTTCAGCCGGGTACGAGAACACACGTCACGTGATGTTCCAGGTGGTCGTGTTGGGTGCGACGTACGAGTTCGTCCGCAGGAAGGAGGACGGTCCGCAGTTGTTGCTGTGCCATTCGAAGCGCACGGTGTCGCCGCTGTTGACCGGGAAACCGCTCTTCTGGAAGCTGCCGCCCGCGGTGAAGACATATGGGCCGCCGGTGCGTCCGGAACCAGAGGCGGGCTCGTCCGTGATGTACACGCAGTTGGCGCCTCTCGGGATGGCCGAGGTACTGACGTTGATCTGGGTGATGGTCGCGGCGGAAGCGGGCGAAGCCGCCAGCGCCACCGCCGAGGCTGCGGCCACAAGCGTGCCCGTGGTGAGGCAGCGTGCACGAGCGAAGATGCTCATCGTGATTCCTCCATCATGGAGTCAGATTTACTGAGGGTGGTGCCCAGCGGTGCAGAGAGCGGCTTCGGGCTTACGTTGCAGCCGACACAGTCAGCCCTTTCTGGTGTCGGGAAACGCTGGATGCCGAGGCTCGTTGCGCGACTCGCCGTAGCTCCCTCACAGCATTCCGATGGGATGTGGTCACGAGTAGAGGCAAACGTCATCGCGTCCCTGACCGTCACCGTCGTGGCGGGCCTGCTGTCATCGTGTTGCTGTGCTCCGTACGCAGGCAGAGGGGAAGGGCGGCGCCGATCGGTCGTCGAGGAACGGCCGTCGTGTCCCCCGACCCGGACCGTCACCACCTGCGGGCCGGGGTTTCGTCAGTCACCACGAGCTTGGGCCGCGACCTGCCTGAAGGCGCCTTCGCGCGGGCGAGGACCGACCGCTGACACGCGATGCCCCGACCTCAACGCGACTGTCACCGCCCGCGACGGCGGAACCGAGTGTGCCCTGCCCTCAACTGCCCGGCACCGGGTTCAGGGTCCCATCCACGTACACCCACGCCCCGTCCACCCGCTCGAACCGGCTCCGCTCATGCAGAGCGCCGCCCCGAAAAGAGGCGCGGAAGGTCACTGTCCCGGTGCTGTGAAAGGCCGAACCCTCGCTCGTGTCGAGGATCTCCAACCCAGTCCACCGCATCCCCGGTACGAAGCCGATCTGATCCGGACGCGTCCTCGGATGCCATGTCCGCAGCAGATACGCCTCGTTCTTATGCACGAAGGCGCTGTAGCGCGACCGCATGAGCGCTTCTGCCGTCGGCGCGGCGGCGGCACCGGAGTGGTAACGCCCACAGCACTGTCCATACCGCTCCAGAAGCCCACAAGGACAAGAACGCACGGTGATACCAGCCATCATCCAGTCCCTACCGGCACGTTCTCGACCGCTTTGCGATGCCTGGCCCGGACTCCTGGGACTCCCCGGACTCCCTGGCCTTCACAGCCCGACCATGCCGTGGTCGAACTGCCCGGTGGGTAAGGCGGTGCAACAGGGGCCACCTCGCCGAACAGCAGGGGCCCAAATACCCTGTCAGTCTCGTTCACTGATTCACAACTCGTTTCTCACGGGAAATCCACGGACGTACCTGATCTTGAGTGACTATCATAATGACACTCAGTTCCACCTCGGATCCCCGCTGGACGTGCCGCGGACGCGGTGCGCGAGCAATAGCAGGGCCGGCGCTCGATGAGATCACGAGGGTCCTTCATCCTCGGTATGCGCACGATGAACGAGGTGGCTTTCCCATGACAGGCAGGAATTGCGGTGCCCAGCTCCAATGACACACCCCCACTGACCACCGGAACCACGAGCGGAATCGCCGACGGAATCCATCGCGTTGACGACGAGGGATTCGTCATCGACACGGACAACTGCGACGAGCGCGAACAGGCGTATCGCGAGCGAGGTACCTCACGTGCGATCACTGTCGTCGGAAGCCCAGTGCTCCGCACGGAGTGCCGGGAGGTCACCGAGTTCGACGATGAACTCCAACAGTTGGTCGCGGACATGTTCGCCAGCCAGCGCACCGCACAGGGCGTCGGCCTGGCCGCCAACCAGATCGGCGTCGACCTGAAAGTGTTTGTCTACGACTGCCCCGACGACAAGGGCGTCCGACATGTCGGGGTGGTCTGCAACCCCAGGCTCGTCGAACTTCCCGTGGAAAGACGCCGTCTGAACAACGACAACGAGGGCTGCCTCTCGGTGCCGAACGCGTACGCGAAGCTCGCCCGCCTCGATTATGCCGAGGTCACCGGACAGGACGAGAAGGGCAACCCGATCAAGGTACGAGGCACCGGCTACTTCGCTCGGTGTTTGCAACACGAGACCGACCATCTGAACGGATACCTCTACATCGATCGGCTCTCCAGGCGTGAGCGCAAGAACGCACTACGGCAGATGGCCGAGAGTGAACCGCATTACGCCGTAGTCCTGACGACTGAATCAGCGCCATCTCCGTTTTCGTGACTGGCTGAAGAGCAACCCAGGGCAGGATCTGCGGAGTTGTTCCCGCCGTCCGGGGTTCCCGACCGAACGGACGAGGAGTCTCACCGGCCTTACGGACGCGGGCGGCGTACGGACTGACGGATCACCAGTTGCGTACTGAGGACGACATGGTCGTCGCCGCTGATGCGTTCGCTGCGTTCCAGGGCGAGCCGGACCGCTGTTCTGCCGAGATCCTCGTACGGCACCCGGACCGACGTGAGCGACGGGGTCAGGTCCGCGGCGAAGGGGACGTCGTCGAAGCCCACCAGGGAGATGTCCCGGGGGACGTTCAGGCCGGCGTCGCGGAGCGCGGCCAACGCACCGAGGGCCACCATGTCCGTCCCCGCGAGGACGCCCGTGAAGTCGACCCCCGCCTTCAGTGCGTCCCTCGTGCGCTGGTAGCCGGAGACGCGGGTGTACGGACCGGGGACGTCCAGCTCTTCCGCGTACTCCACGCCGTGCGCGCGCAGGGCGTGGAGGTAGCCCTCCCTCCGTTGCACCCCCGTACTGAGCTGTGGGTCGCCGCCCAGGAAGAGGACGCGCCGGTGGCCCTGGACGAACAGATGGTCTGCGGCCTGGAAGGCGCCTCCGCGGTTGTCGTAGTCCACGACGGTGACCGGGTGATCCCCGGGCAGGGGCGGGCGGCCGACCAGGACCAGACGTGACCCGGCGGCGTCCAGGGCGCGCGCGTACTCGGTCATGCGCTGGAAGTAGACCTCGTCCTGCACCGCCCCGCCGACGAGGACCACGGCGGCAGCGTGCTGCTCGCGCATCAACTGCACCAGGTCGTCCTCGCGGGCAGTGTCTCCGTGAGTGGCGCAGACCAGGCTCAGCCGGCCCCGCAGGGCCGCCTCCTGCTCGACCCCGGCGGCGACATGGGCCAGCGACGGCCCGGTGATGTCCCGCAGGACCAGCGCGACGGGACCGGCCACCCGCCCGGAGAGGGCTTTGGCGTGGACGTTCACCACATAGTGCAGCGACTCCACGGCAGCCATGATGCGCTCCCGGGTGGCGGCCGACACGGGATAGTTGCCGGCCAGGGCTCTGGAAACGGTTGCTACCGACACCCCCGCCCGTTCGGCGACATCGCGAATCGTGCTGGGGCGCTCTTCACCTGCCTGGTTCTTGCGCCGACGCCTGGAAGCCGGGGAGGCGGGCGTTGTGGGAGAACCGTTTCCATTCGCTGTCACACCTCGACGTTACTGCACTGCGCCTCCTCTCGGACACCGGATGGGGCGATCGGTTCACGAATTTCAGTAAACGATTACTGTCGCCATGTTGACCGCGCCGACGTCTACCCGCGGGCGGCCAGCGGCAGCCAGACCCGCATGGCGCCCGGCTCGCGGTTGGCCCAGGCGTAGTACGGCACCGCCGTCAGCTCGACGCTCTCCCGGGGTTCGCCGGAAGTCGCCGACGCGTACGGCAGGTAGGGCCAGTCGCCGGACGCATCGTCGGCGCGGAGGCGGTTCCCCGTGACGCTCACCGTCCGCACCCCGCCGAGCAGTTCGGGGCGGTTGCGCACGGTCAGGGGCGTGTCCGGCGGCACAGCGATCGCGTCCGGGTCCAGGCGCCCCGGCTGGTCGGTCTGCTCCAGGCAGTAGACCAGCGGACCGCGTTCGACGGCGGCGCAGCCCCGGACGGCGTCGACGCGCGAGGAAGGGACGGTGAGCCGGGCCGGCATCGCGAGGTCGAGGCGGACGGTGTCGCCGGGGGTGAACGCGCGGGTGACGCGCAGCCAGCCGGAGTCGGCCCCGTCTTCGACGGTGGTGCCGTTCACGGTCAGGGTGTGGTCGGCGCACCACGCCGGCAGGCGTAGGGAGAGCGTGCGCGGCAGGGCGGTGGGAGCCTCGTCCACGGTGACGGTCACCGTGCCCTCCCACGGATACTCCGTCGTCACCCGTACGGTGAGGCCGTCGCCGCCGTAGACGCCCGTGGCGTACTGGTGCAGCTGCAGACCGCTGTCGTCGGCCGTGGCCAGGTAGTGCGGGAGCCCGGCGAGCAGGCGCATGACGTTGGGCGGGCAGCACGCGCAGCGGAACCAGGGGGTGCGGTGGGCGGTCTGGTCGCCGGGGCGTTCGTGTGAACGGGCCCGCCGATGAAGCGGGTTGACGTACAGCCAGGTGCGGCCGTCGAGACCGGCGCCGGCCAGGAAGCCGTTGAACAGGGTGCGCTCGACGAGGTCGGAGTAGCGGGCCTCGCCGGTGAGCAGGGCCATGCGCCAGGAGAAGTGGACGGAGGCGATGGCGGCGCAGGTCTCGGCGTAGGCGCGGTCGGCCGGCAGTTCGTGGGCGTCGCCGAAGGCCTCCCAGTCGTGCCGGGAGCCGACGGCGCCGGTGAGGTAGGTCTTGGTCGTGACCATGTCCCGCCACAGCCGCTCCAGCGCCGTGCGGAGTTCCGTGTCGCCGGTCTCCGCGGCCAGGTCGGCGGCTCCGGCGAGGAGGTAGAGCTGGCGTACGGCGTGGCCGGTGACCTCGTCCGCCGCGCGGACCGGCGTGTGGTCCTGCCAGTACTCGGGCCCCGGGTCGCGGTCGTGGCCCCGGTCGGCGCCGGAGGAGAGGGTGCCGTGGCCGCGGCGTTCCAGGAAGTAGCGGGCGAGGTCCAGGTACCGCTTCTCGTCGGTCGTCCGGTGGAGTTCGACGAGGGCGGTCTCCACCTCGGGATGGCCGCAGACGGTGTCCACCTGCTTGCCAGGGCCGAAGACGGAGTCGATGTGGTCCGCGAGCCGGCGGGCCACGGCGAGCAGCCGGTCGGAACCGGTGGCCCGGTGGTGCGCCACGGCGGCCTGGATCAGATGTCCCGCGCAGTACAGCTCGTGTCCCCAGCCCGGCTCGGTCCAGGGGATGCCGCCGCCGAGTTGGTAGTACGTCTGGAGGTAGCCGTCCTCGCGCTGGGCGGCGGCGATCAGCTCGACGATGGCTTCGACCTCGGTGGCGAGTGTCTCGTCGGGAGTGTCCGCGAGCTGCCAGCAGGCGGCTTCCAGCCACTTGTAGACGTCGGAGTCCTGGAACTGGAAGTCGCCGGAGAAGCCGGTGCCGGACGGGGTGTCCGCGCCGTCGGTGCGCAGGGCCGCGGCGGCACGGAAGTTGGCGAGGTTGCCGGCCTGCTCCAGCCGCCCCGGGCCCTCGGCGAGGGAGATCCGGGCGTTGACCCGGCGACGTTCGGCCCAGAAGCCGCCCTCGATGCGGGCCGCGGAGGCGGGACGCAGGGGTGAGACGGCACGTGGGGAGGGGTGGACCGGTCCGGCCTGGGTGGTGTTCAAGGGTGTCTCCGAGGGAAGAGGGACGGGCTGGGGTGGGGTGGGGTGCGACGGGATCGGCGTTGCGGGAGCCCGGCGGGCGGGCGGCGTCCTCGGCCGTCGGGTGGGCGTCGAAGTCCTCAGGCGCTGATCGCCAGTTCGGCCCGGTGGACCGGGTGGGCAGGCGGCAGCCCCGTCGTCAGGCGTTCCAGTTCCGTCACCACCGTGCCGCCGAGGCGGGCCAGTTCGTTGCCGAGGGAGCCGGCGATGTGCGGCGTGAGGAACACGTTCGGAAGGCGGTAGAGCGGGGAGTCCGCGGGCAGCGGCTCGGGGTCGGTGACGTCCAGGATCGCGCTGAGCCGGCCGTTCACCAGTTCCTCGGTGAGCGCGGTGTGGTCGACGAGGGCGCCCCGTGAGGTGTTGATGAGGACGCCGCCGTCGGGGATGAGCGCCAGCCGCTCGCGGTTGAGCATGTGATGGGTCTGCGGGGTGTCGGGGGCGTGCACGCTGACGATGTCACTGGTGCGCAGCAACTCGTCGAGGCCCAGTGGGACCGCGCCCAGCTCCGCGGCCTCGGCGGCGTTGACGTAGGGGTCGTGGAGGCTCACCGACAGCTCGAAGGGCCGCAGCAGTTCCAGGACCCGGCGGCCCACCCGGGAGGCGCCGATCAGACCGACCCGGCGGCCGAGGTTGCCGACCGTCGCGTACTCCGTCGCAGCGGGGTAGACGTGCTCGGCCCGGAAGCGTTCGCGCAGCCCGAAGGCGTCCTTGCCGGCCAGCAGGATCGCGGCGAGCGTGTACTCGGCCACGGGCAGGGCGTTGGCCCGCACCGCGCTGGAGAGGGTGAGACCGCGCTCCCAGAACGGCTCACCCACGAGGTGGCGGACGCTGCCGCCGGCGTGCAGGACGGCGCGCAGTCGCGGCGCCGCCGCCAGTACCTCCGCGCCGAGGTGCGGGCAGCCCCAGCCGGTGACCAGTACCTCGGCGCGGCCCAGGGCCTCGGCCACGGCGGGATCGGAGAAGTCCTGGGCGACGAGCGTGGGGTCGACCCGTGCCAGTTGCTGGAGGCGGGTCAGCAGCGGAGGCGGGAAGAGTTCGGGCAGATGTACCGGATTCATGGCGAAGAGGGCGAACGGCGGCACTGACGTATGCATGCTGCTCCTGGGGAGGGGTGCCGGGATCGGCCGGCGACAAGCCTGAGCGTCACAGTAAACGTATTCCACGCTAGAAGCCCCAGAGAGCCCGGTCAATGACCAGCTCTGCGACACAGGTACGTCACAGAGAGTCCACCCACCTGCCCCGCGATGGCGCGAACGTCCATGGTCAGGCCCATCGACAGGTAACGTTCTGGAAAGTCGAGCGAAACAATCCGGCGCCACCTCTTGTGGATCTGGCTCCCTCGGTCGTACCGTCCACGACAACAAACGATTACTGCCTCGCCGCGCAGTACCCGTTTCTCTCCCCTCGCGTCGCCCTGACCGCGCCGTTCCCCCACGTGCAGGCGCCGTCCCGTTCCTTTCGTGGAGGACCGATGTCCAAGTCCGGTATCCGCCCCAGGGCCCTTGTCCCGGTGGCCGCCGCCGCTTCTCTCTCCCTGCTGCTGACCGCCTGCTCGGACGACTCCGGCTCCGAAGCCTCGGCGGCCACGAAGGGCAACGTCACCCTGGAGTTCTGGAGCTGGACGGACGGCATCGAGGCGCAGACCGAGGTGTGGAACAAGGAGCACCCCGAGACGCAGATCAAGTTCGTCAACGCCGCCGGTGAAACCGCCTACCAGAAGCTGCGGGCCGCGGTGAACGCGGGCACCGCGCCCTGTCTGTCCAAGATGGACGGGATGAATTTGGCGAACTTCGCCGCCGACGGGCTACTGACCGACATCAGCGAGGTCGCGGCCAAGTACAAGGGCGCGTACACGGTCGCCGCGTGGAACGCGGTCAGCCCCGGCGGCACCACCTTCGGCATTCCGATGGGGTCGGCGCCGCTGTTCACCGCCTACCGCGCGGACCTGTTCCAGAAGTACGGGATCGAGGCCCCGAAGACCTGGGACGACCTGATCGCCGCCGGCAAGAAGGTCCAGGAGAAGGACGAGAACGTCAAGATCTACAACATGGCGGGCGAGGACCCGAGCGCGCTCGTCGACCTGTCCTGGGAGGCCGGTGCCCAGTGGTACAAGGTGGACGGCGACCACTGGGTCGTGAACTTCACCTCACCCGAGGCGCTCAAGGCCGGTGACATAGTCCAGCAGCTCGTCGACAACGACCTCGCGTCCAGCGCGTCGTACGCCGACCCGGGCGTCTTCAAGACCTGGGACCTCGGCAAGACCATCGCGATGACCACCTCGACCTGGCAGCTGCCGATCTACGACACCAACTTCCCCAAGTCCAAGGGCAAGTGGCAGCTCGCCGACTCGCCGGCCTTCGACACCGCCAAGCCGCAGACCTCCAGCAACTTCGACACCACCGGCGTCCTCAAGGGCTGTAAGTACCCCGACCGCGCCGCCGAGTTCGCCGCCTGGCTGAGCAGCAGCAAGGAGTCACTGACGGCGCTCACCGACCCTGCCTCCAAGTCGGGCCTGTTCCCCGCGGTCAAGGACGTCTCGCCGTACGTCGACAAGATCATCCCGACCGGGATGTTCAACGGGAAGTCGGACAGCGCGCAGGTGATCACCACGGCGGCCTCGCGGGTCGGCGAGCAGTGGCAGTACGGCCCGAACTACGCGGCGATGTACTCCGAGATGCAGAAGCAGTGGGGCAAGGTCATGAAGAAGCAGCTGACGGTCAAGGACATGCTGACCTCGCTGCAGAAGTGGACCGTGGACGACCTCAACCGCAAGGGCATCAAGGCCGTCGCCGGCAGCTGACCTCCCCTGTAGGCCCCCGCCTCTGTAGGACCCACCTCTGGAGACACCCGTGTCCACCCTGACGCGACCCCCCAAGGTCGCCACCGACTCCCCGGCCCGGCGGCCCGCCCCCCCCCGGGCCGGGCGCCGGGGGGCCCCCCAGGGACTGCTGTTCGCACTGCCCTTCCTGCTCGGCTTCCTGGCCACGTACGTCGTGCCGATCGGCTACGCCTTCAGCCAGAGCCTGCGGGAGAAGAAGAGCAGCGGTCTCGGCTTCGGCCCGACCCGGGTCGTCTTCACCGGCTTCTCCAACTTCGCCTCCATCCTCGGTGACGGCGACTTCTGGTCGAGCATGCTGCGGACCCTGGTGTTCGGCGCGGCGCAGATCACGGTGATGCTGGGCCTCGCGCTGTTGCTCGCCCTGCTCCTGGACGGGGTGGCCGCCCGAGCGGTGCGGTTCTTCCGCGCGGCGCTGCTCATCCCGTACGTGGTGCCCGCCGTGGTGTCCACCGTGATCTGGCTGTTCCTCTACAGCCCGACGGGCTCTCCGCTGCTCGACCTCGCGCACGGCGCCGGCACGGACATCACCTTCTTCGGCGGCCTCAACACCTACTTGTCCCTGGGCAATCTGCTGACCTGGCAGGGGATCGGGTTCAACATGATCCTGATCTCCGCCTCGCTGCAGGCGCTGCCCCGCGAGCTGTACGAGGCGGCCAGGCTGGACGGGGCCCGGGAATGGCGGATCGCCTGGTCGGTCAAGATTCCCAACATCACCGGGATCCTGGTGCTGACCGGCATGTTCTCCCTCATCGGGCGGCTGCAGCTGTTCGCCGAACCGCTCCTGCTGCGGCAGATCGCGCCGGAGTCGATCAACACCGACTTCACTCCGATGATGGAGATCTACGACAAGGCGTTCAAGACCGGTGACTACCAGTACGCCGCCGCCGAGTCCCTGGTCCTGGCCGTGGTCACCGGCATTCTCGCCTTCGTCTTCTACCGGGTCACGAACAGGAAGATGTCATGAGCGCTGTCGCATCCGGGGGCGGCGTGCGCCCCACCCGCCGCGCGGTGGCGCTCACCACCGGCCTGCTGGTCCTCTTCCTGATCTACTCACTCGCCCCGACGTGGTTCCTGATCGTCTCCGCGACCAAGAACCAGACGGACCTGTACTCCACCTTCGGGCTGTGGTTCTCCTCCAACCACCTGGCGGACAACCTCCAGGAGATCTGGACCTACCACGACGGGGTGTTCACCCGCTGGATCGGCAACTCGATCCTCTACTCCACACTCGGCGCGGCCGGTTCCACCCTGGTCTCGCTCGCCGCCGGGTACGGGCTGTCGCGGTTCGACTTCCGGGGCCGGGGCGCGTTCTTCGCGGTCATCGTCGGTGCCTCGCTGCTGCCGAGCACCCTGCTGGCCTTCCCGCTCTATCTCGTCTTCGCCGAGGTCGGGCTGACCAACACCATCTGGTCCGTACTCATCCCGTACTTCATCAATCCGTTCGGGGTCTACCTGGGCAAGGTGTACGCGGACAGCTCCATCCCCACCGAACTGATGGAAGCGGCCCGTCTCGACGGCGCCGGGGAGCTGCGGATCTTCTGGTCGGTCGCGCTGCGGCTGATGCGGACCGGCGGCATCACCATCTTCATGCTCGAGTTCATCAACATCTGGAACAACTTCTTCCTGCCCCTGTTCATGCTCACCGGTGAGCGCACGTTCCCTGTGAGCCTCGGGCTGTACTCCTGGCTCCAGCAGGCGCAGACCGCCCGCGACATGAACACCCTCGTCCTCACCGGGTCCCTGTTGTCCATCGTTCCGCTCGCGGTCTTCATGTTCGCGCTCCAGAAGTACTGGCGCAGCGGAATCCTCATGGGCAGCCTCAAGTAAAGGATCAGCCGTGCCCAACGCACCCAGAAGACGTGATGTCCTCAAGTACGCCGGCACGACCGGCGTCGCCGCGGCCGGCCTCGGCCTGCTGAACTCCCCGTCCGCCGCCGCGGCCCCGGCCCTGGACGCCGCCTTCGAGCCGGCCGTCTGCAAGCCCCTGGACATCGTCGTCTTCGGCAACGAGAGATCCGAGTCGGCGCACGGTCTCACCGCCACGCTCTCCGACACGGTCACCGGAGGCCTCGGCCAGAAGGCCCGTGTCCTCAACCCCACCGAGCCGGCCACGTACTGGGGCGGCACGCTCGAGTTCGACGTAGTCGTCAGCCCGACCGACACCACCTACGTCACCGTTCGCCTGTGGGGCGACGACTACGACCCCACCTCGCAGCAGGCGGGTTCCGGCACGAACATGTGGCGGCTGCAGCTGTTCTGCGACGGCAAGCAGGTCGGCTACCAGGACGAGGGAGCCGTCGACAGCCTCGACATCCTGGACACCGCGCCGCGTACCCCGGGCCGGTTCTTCTTCCACACCCTGCCGCTTCCGGAGCGGCTCACCCGGGGCAGGAAGAAGGTGAAGCTGGAGATCCGCTCGATGGGCCGCATCTGGTCCTACGGCCAGAACGTCGACCAGCTGTACTACAAGATGACCACGCGGTCGCGGGGCATCTACCGCCTTTACACCCACACCGAGCCGTACTTCGTCCCGCCCAAGGGCGAGGTGCAGGGCCCCGCGCCGGTGCCGAAGGCCCGTACCGTCGAGGGCCCCGAGACCCTGGAGGCGGTGCGTCAACGCGTCGCCAAGGACCAGATGCACTACCTGACCGGCGCCAACCCCGCCGGCATGGACGCCTTCGCCTTCCAGTCGCTCGCCGAGGGCTACCTCTGGTCCGGCAGCCCCGCGTACCACAGCCCGGCGGCGCTGGACCGCGTCCTGCGCGCGCTCGACGGCCGGTACATGGCGTGGAAGAACGACGCGACCGTGATGACCGGCTCCGACCAGCAGTGGCAGGGCTTCGGCCGGGTCGGGCTGGTGCTGGCGCTGCTCTGGGAGCACCTGGGCGACCGCCTGGACGAGAAGGTGACCGGCTCGCCGTACGAGATCTCCAACCCCGGTTTCGAGGAGGGCGGCGACACTCCCATGGGCTGGGAGGTGCCGGGCTGGGGGAAGACCGCCGACGCCTCCTGGTCCCGGGACACCACCGCCTCCCGGTCGGGCTCCGCCTCGCTCAAGGTGACGGCGAGCGCGGAGAACGGCTTCATCACCGTGTACAACTCGCCCAAGACCCGCGTGGGCAAGGGGAAGTACACCTACGGCGCCTGGATCCGGACCGACGGCGTCACCGGCACGGGCGCCCACATCGACGCGCTGTTCTTCGACGCGAGCGGCAAGCTCGTCGGCGGCGACCACCGGCAGTACGCCACCACCGGCACCCACGGCTGGGAGTACGTCTCCATCGACCTGGAGACGCCTGCCGGCGCCACCCAGATGGAGATGCACCTGCGCCTGTCCGGCCCCGGCACGGCCTGGTTCGACTCCGTCGACCTGATCAAGCCCACCGAGCTGCGCAACCCCGGCTTCGAGCAGGGCGCCGCCACTCCTGCCGGCTGGGAGGTGCCGGGCTGGGGGAAGACCGCCGACGCCTCCTGGGCGCGGGACACCACCGTCAACCGGTCCGGATCCGCGTCGCTGAAGCTGGCGGCCACCGCGGCGAACGGTTTCGTCACGGCGTACAACACGGCGAAGCTCCAGGTCGGCAAGGGGAAGTACACCTACGGCGCGTGGATCAGGACGGACGGCGTCACCGGCACGGGCGCCCACATCGACGCGCTGTTCTTCGACGCGAGCGGCAAGCTCGTCGGCGGCGACCACCGGCAGTACGCCACCACCGGCACGCATGACTGGGAGCAGGTCTCCATCGACCTGGAGACGCCTGCCGGCGCCACCCAGGTGGAGTTCCATCTCCGGCTGAGCGGCCCGGGCACCGCCTGGTTCGACGACCTGACCGTCACCCCGCCCGCAGACACCGGCACCCCCGAGCAGCCGGTGCGGCGCGCCGCGTACATCGACATGCTGAAGTCGAGCCGGGACTACTGGCGTCAGCACTTCCCGCATTACACCAACCAGTCGCAGATCTGCGCCATCGGCATCTACCAGGCCAACCGCGGCCTCGGCCTGCTCGCCCCGGAGCTCGCCCTGCCGGAGGAGAAGGCCCGCGACTACATGTACCAGTCGCTCGGCATGAAGCCCTACCTCGGCAAGGAGGACGAGGACGGCAACCCCACCAAGCCGCTCGGCGACAGCTACCACCAGGTCAGCCGGGCCGGTCTGACCCGCGAACTGGGGTACGTGGGCAGCTACGGCGAGGTCCACGACTGGCTGGTCATGATGTACGAGTCGGTCACGCGCGGATACCGGGGCAAGGAGGCGCCGGAGCTGCGCGAGCAGATGGTGAAGATCATCAAGGCTCGGGGGCGGTTCCGGGTGGTCGACGTCGACGAGACGGGCGCCCGCGTGTCCCGCATCGAGACGGTCGTCGGCTGGCGCAACGAGGTCTACCCCGGTGAGGTCGCCTACGCCTCCCGCACGGCCTGGGACTCGCACCCGCTGATGTCGGCGGTGGTGTTCAAGGACCCGGACATCGTCGGCTGGACCCAGGAGATGGTCGACGACGGGCAGTTCTACCGGCAGCTCGATCTGCTCGTCCACCACACCTGGACCCGTGTCGGCCTCGCCGCGCTGCGCCTGGTCTCCCGCGACTGGGACGCCTTCCAGGCGCTCCCGGCCCGCCCGGGGCGCAT
Source organism: uncultured Streptomyces sp. (assembly GCA_965653385.1). Classification (GTDB taxonomy): domain Bacteria; phylum Actinomycetota; class Actinomycetes; order Streptomycetales; family Streptomycetaceae; genus Streptomyces. The sequence continues at coordinate 17,054 of CBFGZZ010000081.1, forward strand.
CCCCACCGCGTGGGACCGGCCCGACTTCGTCTTCACCGACGAGGAGAACGGCGTCCTGGCCGTGAAGAACGGCACGGAACTCCTCTTCGCCTCCCTGTACTGGCGCGCCCGGCAGGGCGTCAACGACTACGCCCGCATCCACCACCTCACCCCCACCGACCAGCGCTCCGCGACGATCCGCCAGCGTTCGGCCGGCGCCACCGACGACACGTACACGGTCAACGACTGGATCCTGTGGGACTACGCGATCAACGACCCCGGGGCCGGGCACATCCCGCCCGGCAGCTTCCCGCCGCCCGGCGACACCCTGCACCAGTCGCTGGCCGGTGACGTCCACCACCTGGCCCCGGTCCCCGCGGACGTCCCGGACCCGGCGCTCGGTGTCCACTTCGAGGGCGTGGAGACCATGCTCGTCGGACGCGCGCCGTTCTATCTGTGCGAGTACGGCGACTACCTGATCGCCATGAACACCAGCACCGACCGGACGTACACCCTGCCCGCCCGCCAGGACTTCGGCCCCGCCCGCGACCTCGCCACCGGCGAGAACATCGGCGCCGGACAGCGTCCCAAGGTCGGCCCGCGCAGCACGCTCGTGCTGTACCGGGGCCGGCGCGCGGCCGGCTGACCGCCCCGGGGGAGCCGGGCCGACGCCCGGCTCCCCCCTCATCTGCCACCCCCCTAACACTCAACGTCGAGTGAAAGAGGAAGACGCATGGCCGAGTCACAGCCCACCACGCCCGCGTCCCCGAGCCGCCGCCGATTCCTGCAGATCACCGCCGTCGGTACCACGGCGGCCGCCACCGGGATCGCCGCGATCCCGACCGCGGACGCACTGACCTCCTTCATCCACCCCGGGGTGCTGCACAAGCTCTCCGACATCCAGCGGATGAAGACCCGGATCGCGGCCGGCACCGAGCCCTGGCTCAGCGGCTGGAACGTGTTCAGGACGAACGGGTACTCGCAGTCGAACTACGCCATGATGGGCCCGCTCACGACCATCGACCGCGGCACCACCGAGATCGGCAACTGGGAGTTCTGGAACGACTGCAACGCGGCCTACCAGAACGCCCTGATGTGGAACCTGACGGGCACCACCGCCCACGCCACCAAGGCATTGCAGATCATCAAGGCCTGGTCCGCCACCCTCACCTCGATCACCGGCAAGGACGCCCAGCTCGCGGCCTCCATCTACGGTTTCAAACTCGCGGCGGCGGCCGAGCTGATGCGGTACACCGCCCCCGCGGGGAGCTGGTCCGCGGCCGAGATCACCCAGACCGAGAACCTCTTCAAGAACGTCTTCGTGCCCCTGGTGAGGACGTTCGGCGACGCGGGCTGGGGCACCAACTGCATCAAGGCGATGATGGCGTTCGGAGTGTTCTGCAACGACACCTCCCTCTACAACGCCGCCGTCGACGCCTTCCACCTGCACGACTGCTGCAGGATCAGCCGGGTGATCAGGGACTCCGGCCAGTGCGTGGACAGCGGCCGCGACCAGGCCCACACCCAGCTCATCCTGGGCAGCATGGCCGAGGCCTGCGAGATCGCCTGGGTCCAGGGCCAGGACCTGTACTCCGCCTCCTCCAACCGGCTGCTGGCCGGCTTCGAGTACACGGCGAAGTACAACACCGGCAACGACGTCCCGTACACCGTCTGGGGCTCCTGCCAACTCACGTTCAACTCCATCTCCACCATCGAGCGCGGCAACCTGCGCCCGATCTACGAGATGGCCTTCAACCACTACGTCAAGCGCCGCAGCCTGCCCGCCCCCTGGACGTACGCGGCCATCGGGAACATCAGCCCGGAGGGCGCGGCGTTCCAGTGTGACCACGTGGGCTTCGGCACCCTGCTGTTCACCCTCTGAGCGGAGCTTTCGTGATCCACAACCCCGTCCTGCGCGGCTTCGAACCCGACCCCGTGATCCTCCGCGTCGGCGCCGACTTCTACATCGCCACCTCGACCTTCGAGTGGTACCCGGGCGTCCGGATCCACCACTCCAGGGACCTGGTCGACTGGCGGTCGCTGGGCGGGGTTCTGGACAGCAGGCGCCTGCTCGACCTCACCGGCGTCCCCGACTCCGGCGGCATCTGGGCGCCCGGACTGTCGTACGCGGACGGCCTGTTCCACCTCGTCTTCACCGTCGTCGACACCTACGCCGAGGGCTGGAAGGACCTCCCCAACTACGTCACCACGGCCGCCTCGATCGAAGGACCGTGGTCCGACCCGGTGCCGCTGCACGGCCGGGGCTTCGACGTGTCCCTGTTCCACGACGACGACGGCCGCAGCTGGCTGCTGAACATGCGGTTCGACTGGCGTCCGGACCGCGAGGGATTCGCCGGGATCGAGATCCAGGAGTACGACCGCAAGACCCAGGCTCTGCTCGGCGAACCCCGCACCCTCACCACCGGAACCTCCGTCGGTGTCGCCGAGGGCCCGCATCTCTACCGGCGCGACGGCTGGTACTACCTGGTGCACGCGGAGGGCGGCACCGGATACGAACACGGCGCGGCCGTGGCCCGCTCCCGCGACCTGCTCGGACCGTACGAAGCCGATCCGGCCGGCCCCCTGCTCACGTCCCGGCACGACCCGGCCCTTGAGTTGCAGAAGGCCGGGCACTGCTCCCTCGTCGAGACGGCGACGGGACAGTGGTACGCCGCCCACATCGCCGCCCGCCCCCACACGGAGCGGGGCCGGTGCGTGCTCGGCCGGGAGACCGCGCTCCAGCCGGTCACCTGGACCGACGACGGCTGGCCCCGCATCGCCGGAGCCGTACCCGCCGTCGCGGTACCGGCACCCGCGCTGTCACCCGCGCCCGTCGCCGAACCACCGGCGAACGACTGCTTCGACGCTCCCGTCCTCGGCCCCGACTGGTCCACGCTGCGCCGCCCGGCCGGCGACGACTGGATCGAGCCGGCACCGGGGCGGCTGCGCATCCGGGGCGGTCAGTCGCCGGTGGGCCGCCGCACGCCCAGCCTGCTCGCCCGGCGGGTGACCGCCCCGCGCTGCTCCTTCGAGACCAGCCTGACCTTCTCGCCCCGCACCCCCGACCACCTGGCGGGTCTGACGGCCTACTACAACACCCGCAACTGGCACTACCTGTACGTCACCGCCGAGGACGACGGCTCCCCGGTCCTACGGGCACTGAGCTGCGAGGCCGGCCGTCTCGTCGCACACGAGCCGGCCGTACCGCTGAAGCCCGGACGCCCGGTCGTCCTGCACGCCGAACTCGACGTTCCGGCCCTGCGCTTCTCGTACGACACCGGTGGGGGAGTTCAGGCGCTGCCGATCGAACTCGACGCCACCGTCCTGTCCGACGAGCACGCCGACGAGTTCCACGACGGCCAGTTGCGCGTTCTCGGCTTCACCGGCGCCATGTTGGGACTGTGGGTGCAGGACCTGGACGGCGCCGGTGTCCACGCGGACTTCGCCTACGCCACGTACCGGACCTCTGAGGACGTTCGCGCATGACGATCATCGACCTGAAGCGCGTCCACCTCTTCTGCACCGCATTCGGGCCCGACCGGGCGGCCCCGCTGCTGCTGGTGCACGGCTGGGGTGGAGACGGCCGGGAGTGGTCCGCGCACGCCGAGGCGCTGGCCGACCGGTTCCGCGTGATCGTCCCCGACCTGCGCGGGCACGGCCGGTCGGACGTCCCCGACGAGGGCAACACGCCGACCGAGATGGCCGACGACCTCGCCGCGCTGCTCCGGCACCTGGGCACCGGGCCGGCGATCGCCGTGGGCCACTCCATGGGCGGCCAGGTCGTCAACCTGCTCGCGGTACGGCATCCGGAGCTGGTCCGCTCGGTCGTCGCCCTCGATCCGGCTCACGGCGCGCACGGCGCGGAAGTCGAGGGGATCCCGGCCCGGCTGGCGGAGTACCGGGAGCGCGGGGCGCGCGCCGCGGCCGAATTCATCGCCGGCGCCTTCCCGGCAGGCGCTCCGGCCGGACTGCGTACGGCACATGTCCGCACCATGCTCGGCACCCCGGACCACGTCATCGCCCAGGCGTACTCCGGCATGTACACCGACTCCGGCGCGGTCGGCGTCCGCCCGCACAGCGAGGCGTATCTGCGCCGGCGCACCCAGCCCGCGCTCACCGTATGGACCTCGGCGCAAGCGGCCACCTGGGAACGCGGCACCCTGCATGTCCCCGGCTCCCGCGTCGAACACTGGCCTGACACCGGGCACTACCTGCACGAGGAACATGTCGGACGCACAGTGCGCCTGTTGGAGGACTGGGCGACGCGTTAGCTGTCAGTTATAATATTATGTGCGTCAGGCTTTGGCCTGGGGTCGTGCGCGTGCGAGACGATGGAGGAAGCCTGTGGCGCGCTACACCAAGGAACACAAGCAGGTGACGCGGCAGCGGATCATCGAGAAGGCGGGCCATCGGTTCAAGCAGGACGGCATCGACGGCTCCGGCATCTCTACGCTGATGTCGGATGCCGGGCTCACCAACGGAGCCTTCTACGCCCACTTCAAGTCCAAGGAAGACCTCGTCGCCAATGTCGTCGCAGACCAACTGCGCGCACAGGTCGCGACGTACGGCACGCTACGGCCCGGACGTCAGGGACTCGAGGACTTCATCCGCGACTATCTGTCGCCCGAACACCGGGATCATTCGGATGCCGGATGCCCCTCCGCCGCACTGCTCGGCGAGATCGGCCGCTGCGAGGACGGGATCAAGCATGCCTACGCCGATGGAGCGATGGCCATCGTGGAAGAGATCTCCGCCCGCCTGGCCCCTGAGAATCCGCGATCGGCTCGCGGCCAGGCCATAGGGCTCTTCACCATGATGGTCGGGACGCTGCAACTGTCCCGCGCCCTCAGCGACCGGAAGGACGCCGATGACGTCCTCGAACGGGGAATCGAGAACGCCCTGGCATTCATGGCCTGAGAAGGACGACGACTCTCGCGTGGGCGTCGGCCTCCCGGGGCCCCGCCTGCCCCGTCGCGCTTTTGAGAGTCGTCATCGGGTCGACTACGGCTTCCGCGACGAACCGCTGCTCGATCGGGAGCCGTGTTGTCGGGGAGAGGTGGTGCTTGACGATTCGGCGTAGGTGATCCGGTCCCCACCGAGAACGATCGCCGTGCGCTCCGGGTACCGGGACGCAGAGTCGGTCAGCAGCCGGGACACGTTCCGGCTTGAACCGTGCATCATCTCCCTCTCCTGGTTCTCGGAATGTTCGTGAAGTCAAAGTCCTACCGGGCCACTTGGCGACGCTTGAAGGTCCTCATGACCCGCCTCGCTTGGAGCGGAACGAGGTACGGCCGTTTCTCCGCACCATCGCGATGGTGGTGGCGAGTTGACCGCGACTCAGGTCGGGGAGCAGGCCGCTGCCCAGGCGATGCATCTGGTCCGTGTGCCAACTCAGGTCCAGCGCCCCGTCCAGTGCCTTGATGTCGGCGATTCTGCCGAGCATGCTTCTCATGCCGTAGCGCATCTGGTGTGCGGTGAGCGTCTCGGCCCGCTCGTCGAGGATGAGCCGGGCCGCGTCCGGCGTGGTGATCGCCGGCCTGCCGATGCCGACCACGTCGCACTCACCGGCCTGTACGGCTCGCCGCATGCTTTCGCGGGTGCGGAATCCGCCCGTGACGGCGAGCGGGATGTCGCCCACGAGTTCGCGTACGGTACGGGCGTACTCCAAGAAGTACGCCTCGCGTGCCCTGGTACTGGGTGCCGCCTCGCCGCTCATGGCCCTGGACTCGTAACTACCGCCGCTGACCTCGATGAGGTCGATGCCTTCGGTGGCCAGCGCGGACAGTACGGCGCGGGATTCGTCCTCGCTGAAGCCGCCACGCTGGAAGTCCGCGGAGTTGAGCTTGACGGCCACCGCGAAGCCGGGTGCGACGCGGGCACGGATGCGTCGGACGACCTCCAGGACGAAACGCATCCGCCGCTCGGGGTCGCCGCCCCAGTCGTCGTCGCGCCGGTTGGACAGCGGTGACAGGAACTGTGAGATGAGATACCCGTGGGCTCCTTGCACCTCCACGCCGTTGAAGCCGGCTCGCTCGCACACGGCCGCGGCCGTCGCGAAGCGCTCGATGATCTCCTCGATCTCCGCCGGTCGCAGCTCGCGCGGCGTCCTGGCTCCGGGCAGCTTCGGTGCGACCGGGCTGGGTGCCACCGGCGTGTGTCCGAGTGCCATGGGGTTGGTCTGGCGCCCGGGGTGGTTGAGCTGCGCCCAGATCGGAACACCGGCATCCTGGGCCGTCCCGGCCCAGCGTGAGAGGGCGTCGACATCGCGCTCGTCTTCGATGACGATGTTGCCCGGTTCGCCGAGGTGGGCTCGATCGACCATGACGTTGCCGGTGATCAGCAGGCCGTAGCCGCCTCGGCTCCACGTCGAGTAGAGACGTCCGAGCCGCTCGTCCGGTGCGTTGTTCTTGTCACCCAGCGTCTCACTCAGCGCCGACTTCATCAGACGGTTGGGCAGCACCTGGCCGTTCGGGAGGGTGAGCGGGGTGTCCAGGGTGTTCATCGGGGACTTTTCCTTGGAGGTGGGTTCGGCGCCAGGCAGGGTTCGCCTGTTGGCTCGGGTTCAGGGCGGCACGGATCGGTGGACCTTCATGCGAAGGCTGGCGGGGGCTGGTAGCCCTCCAGTTCCTGGCCGAGGAGCTCGGCGAACTTGATCGTGGTGAGGTCGCCGCCGCTGGGCCCCATCACTTGCAGCCCGACAGGCAGACCGTCCCGGGCTGTTCGGACCGGGACGGTCGTCGCCGGAGAGCCGGCCACATTGGCGACAGCGCTCCACTTGACCTGGTCCCAGTAGGGCCGGGACCGCCCGTTGACCTGGATCCGACGTCCGAACCTGTCGATCGGTTTGTTGTGATGGGGCGGTGCCGTGGTCGGCGTGACCGGCATGAGCACAACATCGAACTCCCGGAAGAACTCGACCCATCGCTCCCGGATCTCATGGCGTGCGACGTCCGCCTGCAGCCAGCTGTAGTGCGATTGGAAGGTTCCTCGCAAGGCATACCGCGCTTCTGCGCGGGGACGCTGGGCGGCGCGCGCGAGGAGCGCGGCGTTGGAGGCTGCCGTCAGTCCGGACCGGTCGTAGGTGAACGCCCCGAAGAGCAGGCGCAGGAAGACGTCGTGACTGGTCGCCATGGACACGGGGAGGTCGGCGGGCTGTCGTCGGACCTTCGCGCCCGCCGTCTCCAGGGCGGTCAGGGCGTCGTCCACCGCGGCTTCGACCTCGTGGTCGACGGGACACAGGGCATCCTCGGTCCACACCGCGACCCGGAAGTCACCCAGCTTGTTCGCCCGGGGCGGTGCGAGTGTGTAACTGAAGCCACCGTCACGCTCGGGCGGTCCGACCGTCGCAAGGAGAAGGGGGACAAGATCGCGCGCCTCGCGGACCTGGGCGCCCGCACAGGCGAGGTCGGACTCCCCCCACCGTCCGACACCCGGAGCGCCCGGCACATGGCCGATGAGCGGGATGGACCGCCAGGTCGCCTTGTGTCCGTAGAGGCCGTTGAAGTGCGAGGGAATCCGGGTCGAGCCACCGATCTCCGAGCCGAAGTCGAAAGCGGTCAGCCCCGCGGCTGTCGCCACGGCGCCACCGCCGGCCGAACCCCCCGACGTACGGGCGGTGTTCCAGGGATTCAGCGTTGGCCCGAACACCGGGTTGTCGGCCTGGACGTCCTGGTTTCCCGCGGGCATGTTGGTCTTGCCGATGATCACCGCGCCGGCGGCGCGCAACCGGCGCACCGCCTCGGCGTCCCGATCGGGTACGTAGTCCTTGAGGTCAGGGCGACCGCAGACCGTGCGCAGACCGGCGGTCTCGTAGCTGTCCTTCACCGTGATCGGCAGACCGTGGAGGGGGCCGAGTTCTGCTCCGCTCGCGCGTTTCGCGTCGGCATTCCCGGCCTCGCGCCGCGCCCGCTCGACGTCGAGGGTGACGATCGCGTTCAGCCTTTCGTTGTGGGCGCCGATCCGGCTCAGGTAGACCTCGAGCAACTCAGCGCTCGAAATCTCACCCGAAGCCAGCGCACTCAACTGGTCCGCGGCTGACTGGAACGGGAGGTCACGCACGGAGAGCCTCATTTCTGTACGCGCTGATTCGACGGGCTCAGAGGTTGGGAGTAGTCGCTCTCGCCCACACCATTGGCGTACGAAGATAATATTACGATCGTACTTCAATGTCCAACCTCCGCACCCGCGGTAACCGTCACTGGCGGCGAAGGCTCGTCTCCAATGCCGTTGCCTCGCCGGGCGGTGTCATGTCGGCATCGGCGCCGATGTGGACGATCGCGGCCCGCCAAAGGAACGCGTGGCCGCTTCAGGAGGTCAAAAGATCTTCGCCTTCGCGGGCGTCAAGGCTTGCGACGATGCTCTGGACCTTGCCGTCGCCTGCCATTCGGGCGTCCATCACGGGGGCCAGTACGCCTCGCACGGCCGAGACCGCGGACCATCGGCGCGGGCGAACGACACGTGCGTCCCCGCGGCGCAGTCCGGCGACGATCGCGTGCGCCGCCTCCTCGGGGCTGATTCGCTTGTGGAGCATCTTCGGCAGGCCGTTGAGGAGCGCTCGCGCCGCCGTATCCTCATCGACGCTCTGCCGAATCATGTCAGTGTCGATCAGGGCGAAGTAGGCCGTGGTGACACTGACTCCATGAGCGGCGAGTTCGACTCGCAACCCTCTGCCGAGCTGCTCGACAGCCGCCTTGCTCATCGCGTAAGGGACCGTTCCTGTGCCGTTGACATAGGCGAACACTGACGACAGCAGCACGAGGCGGCCCTTGCTCTCGATGATGCGCGGCAACGAGGCATGGACGGTGTTGAGCACACCGCGAACATTGACATCGAGGAGCTGATCGATCCTGGGAGGCGCCGAAGCGCGAAGCGTTGCACCCCTGGCCGCCACACCCGCGTTTGCGATCACGATGTCGAGGCGCCCCCCTTTCTCCACTGTCTCCTCGACGGCTCCTGACATGGCGGCGAGGTCGGTGACGTCACCGCGCAGCACGGTGACCCGCTCGTCGATGCCTTGGTCGGCGCCCGGGGAGTGGAGATCGACGACGAAGACCCGGGCGCCCTCGTCGGTCAGGCGGCGTGCCGTCGCAGCACCCAACCCCCGTGAGCCGCCGGTCACGAGTGCGACCTTCCCCGCCAACGAAGCGATTCGCTGTGTCCCTGCCATGGCGCTCCTCCTGAACATCCTTGTCCAGGCCCTGGGGCGAAACGCCGACGGGCCGGCTGAGCATTGCCTGCCGAACATAATATTATGAACGTAAGCTATTGACTGGGGGAGCACCGCGGTCGGAGCAGTCTGCCGACGGGCGGTCATCTTCACGTCGAGTGGGGCGGAGCGGAGCGGCAGCCCCGGCGGTCAGACCTCAGTCCGGTGCCGGGGAGCGGGTGGACTGCGGGAGTTGGCGGCGCCCTTCGCGATGCCCGGCCCTGCCGGGGTCCGCTGGTCTCACGGCGGGGAGGAGGGCCATGACCTCCCAGCCGTGGTCCTTGCGTGGGCCGGTGCGCAATGTGCCGCCGAGTGCGGTGACGCGTTCGGTGAGGCCGACGATGCCGAAGCCTCCGCCGCGGGCGGCGTACGGCACCGGGGCGCCTGCGCGGCCGTTGTCGCACACCGTCACGCGCAAGGTGTCGTCGGCGTGAGCGAGGGCGACGGTGACTTCGGTGGCGTCGGCGGCGTGGCGCCGTACGTTCGTGAGGGCTTCCTGGACGACACGGTAGGCGGCGGCCTGCACCTCGTGGGGCAGATCCGAAGGCACTGAGGCGTCGCGGTGCAGTTCGGCCTTCGAGCCGGTCGGACCGCCGAATCGGTCGACCAGCTCCGCGAGGGCTGTCAGGTCCCCCACCGGGCGGCTCTCGCCCGGCTCCAGCCGGGCCGTGCCCTGCGGGCCACCGCGCAGGATACCGACGGTCAGCCGCATGGAGGCGAGCGCCTCGGTCGCCGCGTGCTCGATTCCCGCCAGGACCGGGTCCAGGCGATCTGGTTCGCTGCCGACCATCATGCGGGCCATCTGCGTCTGGACCAGGATGCCGGTGACATGGTGGGCGACGAAGTCGTGCAGGTCGGCCGCCATGGCGAGGCGCTCGGAGCGGCGGGTCTCGGCGACCGCGACGCCGCGTCCGTGGTCCAGGGAGCGCAGATAGCCGCCGAGGCCGGCGAAAACACCGGTCAGCAGCGCCAACGGCAGCGCGAACAGCAGCGCGTCTTCCTTGGCGATGACATCGTGGAAGCGCAGCGGCAGCACAACGGTTGCCCCGCCCGTGAGGACGGCGCACAGCAACGCCGACCGTGGTGAGCAGGTACGGACGGCGATCAACAACAGGCAGAGCAGCACCGCCACTTCACCGGGGCCGAGTGTCCGCACGGACTCGGTCGTCGCGGCCACGGCGGTCAACGCCAGGGAAGCGCCTGCTGGTACCTCGGCCCGCAGCTGGGGGGTGAGCCACGCGGGCCGCCGGGCGGAGGGCCACAGGACGGCCGCGAGCCCGAGCGACAGGGGCAGGAGCACCGGCCAGAGGGTCTTGCCGTTGGCGACGGCGATGAGCACGTCCGCGGCGGCCAGCAGGACCAGCG
>CBFGZZ010000082.1:0-27010 GCA_965653385.1 uncultured Streptomyces sp.
CCGTGCCGACCTTCACGTCCAGGACCAGCGAGCCGGTGCCCTCCGCGATCTTCTTCGACATGATCGACGAAGCGATCAGCGGGATCGCCTCCACCGTGCCGGTGACGTCCCGGAGCGCGTACAGCTTCTTGTCCGCGGGGGCCAGGCCGTCGCCGGCCGCGCAGATCACCGCGCCGGTGGTGTCGAGGACGTTCAGCATCTCCTCGTTGGAGAGCAGGGCGCGCCAGCCGGGGATCGACTCCAGCTTGTCCAGCGTGCCGCCGGTGTGGCCGAGGCCGCGGCCCGACAGCTGGGGGACGGCGGCACCGCAGGCCGCCACGAGGGGGGCCAGCGGGAGGGTGATCTTGTCGCCGACTCCGCCCGTGGAGTGCTTGTCGGCGGTCGGGCGTGACAGGGACGAGAAGTCCATGCGCTCGCCGCTCGCGATCATCGCCGCCGTCCAGCGGGCGATCTCGCCGCGGTTCATGCCGTTGAGCAGGATCGCCATGGCGAGCGCGGACATCTGCTCGTCGGCGACCTCCCCGCGGGTGTACGCGTCGATGACCCAGTCGATCTGTGCGTCGCTGAGCTCACCGCGGTCCCGCTTGGTGCGGATGACGGAGATGGCGTCCATGGCCATGGCTTGGCTTCCTTCCGAGGGTTCCAGAAGCCGTACGGCCCCTCCGAGCCGGTCGCGTGGAGCGACTCGGAGGGGCCGCACGGGAGTTACTTGCTGAGGTGGCCCGGCCCGAAGGCCTGGGGCAGCATCTCCGAGAGCGGCAGGATGCCCGCCGGGGTCTCCAGCAGCAGATCCGGGCCGCCGAACTCGTACAGCAGCTGGCGGCAGCGGCCGCACGGGACGAGGATGTCGCCCTTGCCGTCCACACAGGTGAAGTGCGTCAGCCGGCCGCCCCCCGAGTTCTGCAACTCGGAGACCAGCCCGCACTCGGCGCACAGGGCGAGGCCGTACGAGGCGTTCTCCACGTTGCAGCCGGTGATCGTACGGCCGTCGTCGACGAGGGCCGCGACGCCGACCGGGTAGCCGGAGTACGGGGCGTACGCCCGGGACATGGCGTCTCGGGCCGCCGCGCGCAGCTCGTCCCAGTCGACGTCGGGGGAGGCGGGCGAGGTCACTTGCCCTGGCCCTTCTTGTACGGCAGACCGTCCGCCTTCGGCATCCGCAGGCGTTGCGCGGACAAGGTGAGGACAACGAGGGTGATGACGTACGGCGTGGCGGAGACGACCTGGTTCGGGACCTCGTTGGTGGTGGCGTACCAGGCGAAGACCAGGGCGCCGACGACCGCGGTGATCATCGAGGAGGCGTACTTCTTGGTGATGACCAGCCAGATCGCGCCGATGATCAGCAGCAGCGCGCCGAGCAGCAGCAGGGCGTGGACGTTGGTCGAGCCGCCGCGCAGGTTGAGGCTGTCGGTGTAGCCGAACAGGCCGGCGCCCAGGGCGAGGCCGCCCGGCATCCAGTTGCCGAAGATCATCGCCGCGAGGCCGATGTAGCCGCGGCCGCTGACCTGGCCCTCCAGGTAGAAGGGGTTGGCGACGATGGACAGGAAGACGCCACCGAGGCCGGCCAGGCCGCCGGAGATGATCACGGCGATGTACTTGTACTTGTAGACGTTGACGCCGAGGGACTCGGCCGCGACCGGGTTCTCACCGCAGGAGCGCAGCCGCAGACCGAAGGCGGTGCGCCACAGGATCCACCAGGTGGCGGGGATCAGCGCGATGGCGATCAGGGTCAGCCAGGAGACGTTGGTGACCAGGCCGCCGAGCAGACCGGCGATGTCCGAGATGAAGAACCAGCCCTGGTTGTTCAGGTCCCGCAGCCCGTCGGACAGGCCCGGCACGGTGAAGTGGCCGAGGGTATCGACCGCCGGGGACTGCTTGGCGGAGCCGCCCGCGTGGCCCTCGAAGGCGAGAGGCGCGAGGTAGCGGGTGATGCCGAGGGCGAGGATGTTGATCGCCACACCGGAGACGATGTGGTTCACCCGGAAGGTGACGGTGGCGATGGCGTGCAGGATGCCGCCGATGCAGCCGCCGATGATGCCGACGACGACACCGGTCCACGGGCCCCACTGGAAGCCGGCCCACGCGCCGAACCAGGTGCCGAGGATCATCATGCCCTCTAGGCCGATGTTGACGACGCCGGCCCGCTCGGCCCACAGACCGCCGAGACCGGCGAGGCCGATCGGCACGGCGAGCTGGAGCGCGGTGGACATCTGGCTGACGTTGGTGATGCCGTCGGCGCCGGTGATGATGCGGACGATCGAGGTCAGCGCCAGGGCTCCGGCGATGACCAGCAGCAGCACGGGCCACGAGAGGCGGCGGCCGGTGGGAGCCGCGGGCTGCAGCGTGGGCTGGTTGACATCAACCGCTGAGGTCGGGGCAGTCATCGGCCAGCCACCTCCTTCGTGGTGTTGTTGTCGGCGCCGAGGACGTGACCGGCGGCCAGTTCCGCGCCGACCCGGCGCTGCTGGCGGCGCAGGCTCCATTCCCGGACGGACTCGTAGGAGACGACGACCGCGAGCACGATGATGCCCTGCATGATCACCGCGATCTCCTTGTCGTAGCCGTGGAAGTCCAGCTCCGGCGAGGCCTTGTCGAGCCAGGCCCACAGCAGGGAGGCGAAGGCGATGCCGACCGGGCTGTTGCGGCCCAGCAGTGCGATGCCGATGCCGAGGAAGCCGATGCCGGTGGGGAAGCTGCGGCTGAAGGTGTGGGTGTCGCCCATCAGGATCGGCAGACCCGCCAGACCGGCGACGGCACCGGAGATCAGCATGGCGCTGAGCACCATGCGCTTGGGGTTGACTCCGCTGGCCGCGGCGGCGGTCTGCGAGGCGCCGGAGGCGCGCAGGTCGAAGCCGAAGCGGGTGCGGTGGAGGACGACCCAGTAGGCGATGCCGAGCAGCGCGGCAAGGACGATCAGTCCGTAGATCTCGCCTGCGTCGCCCAGGTCGATGCCGGGGATCCAGCCGGACTCGTACATCTCGCCCGTGGTGCTGTTGTTGCCGACCTTCACGCCGAAGACGTTGGGCAGCCACATGTAGGAGATGAGCGAGACGGCGACCGCGTTGAGCATGATCGTCGCGACGACCTCGCTGACCCCGCGGGTGACCTTCAGGACACCGGCGATACCGGCCCACAGCGAGCCGGTGAGAGCGGCGGCCAGGAGCAGCAGGGGCACCTGGATGAACGCGGGCAGGTCCATGTGCGCGCCGACGACCGCGGCGATCATGGCGGCGAGCTGGTACTGGCCGTCGACGCCGATGTTGAACAGGTTCATCCGGAAGCCGATGGCCACCGCGAGCGCCGCGATGTAGTACATCGAGGCCTGGTTGAGGATCAGGACCTGGATGTCGGAGTAGGTGGCCTGCTCGAACATGATCGAGAACGGCTCGACGGGGTTCTTGCCCGAGGCGAGCAGCACGATCGCGCTGAGCACGAAGGCCACGGCGAGCGCGATGACCGGGCCGGCCACCGCGAGGAGCACGCGCTCCTTGTCGAACTTCTTCATCAGCGGGCCTCGTCTTCCGGAGCCTCGGGAGACTTGCGGATCTCGGGGGTGTCTGCGCCGGGCTCGGCGTTCTCGTCGTGTTCCAGGTGGCCGGTCGCGGCACCGGTCATGGCCGAGCCCAGTTCCTCCGGGGTGATGGTGGCGGGGTCGGCGTCCGCGACCAGCTTGCCGTTGTAGATCACGCGGAGGGTGTCGGACAGACCGATCAGCTCGTCCAGGTCGGCGGAGATCAGCAGCACGGCCAGGCCCTCGCGGCGGGCCTCGCGGATGTGGTCCCAGATCGCGGCCTGCGCGCCGACGTCCACACCACGGGTGGGGTGCGCGGCGATCAGGAAGCGCGGCTTGTGGCTCATCTCGCGGCCGACGATCAGCTTCTGCTGGTTGCCGCCGGACAGTGAGGCGGCGGTGACGTCGATGCCGGGGGTGCGGACGTCGTACGCCTCGACGATGCGGCGGGTGTCGGCCTGCGCGGCCTTGGGGTCCAGCCAGACGCCCTTGGCGTTGGGCTTCTCGGTGACGTGGCCGAGGATGCGGTTCTCCCAGAGGGGGGCCTCCAGGAGCAGGCCGTGGCGGTGGCGGTCCTCGGGGATGTAGCCGATGCCCTGCTCGCGGCGCTTGCGGGTGACCCAGCCGGTGATCTCCTCGTCGGCCAGCTTGATCGTGCCGGAGTCGGCGTGCTTGAGGCCGATGAGCGCGTCGACCAGCTCGGTCTGGCCGTTGCCCTCGACGCCGGCGATGCCCAGGACCTCGCCCGCGTGGATGGTGAAGGTGATGTCGTCCAGCAGGGCCTTGCCGCCGGCCGCTTCCAGGCGCAGCTTGTCGACGGAGATGACCGGGCGGTCGGTGACCGTGGACTCGGCGGTCTCCGGCGTGGGCAGCTCGCTGCCGACCATCATCTCGGCCAGCTGCTTCGGAGTGGTCTCGGCGGGGACGGCCGTACCGACGGTCGTACCGCGGCGGATGACGGTGATCTCGTCGGCGACGGAGAGCACCTCGCCCAGCTTGTGGGAGATGAAGATGACCGACAGGCCCTCGGCCTTGAGCTCGCGCAGGTTGTCGAAGAGCGCGTCCACCTCCTGCGGCACGAGCACGGCCGTGGGCTCGTCGAGGATCAGCGTGGTGGCGCCGCGGTAGAGGACCTTGAGGATCTCCACGCGCTGGCGGGCGGCGACACCCAGCTCCTCGACCAGGCGGTCGGGCCGTACGCCGAGGCCGTAGCGGTCGGAGATCTCCTTGATCTTCCGGCGGGCCTTGGCGCCGATGCCGTACAGCTTCTCGCTGCCGAGGACGACGTTCTCGAGGACCGTGAGATTGTCGGCGAGCATAAAGTGCTGGTGGACCATGCCGATGCCGCGGACGATGGCGTCGGCCGGGGAAGAGAAGGTGACCTTCTCGCCGTCGACGGCGATGGTGCCCTCGTCCGGCTTCTGCATGCCGTAGAGGATCTTCATCAGCGTCGACTTGCCGGCGCCGTTCTCGCCGACGAGGGCGTGGACGGTGCCCTTGCGGACGGTGAGGTGGATGTCGTGGTTGGCGACGACACCGGGGAATCGCTTGGTGATCCCGGCGAGTTCGACGGCGGTCACCTGACCGTTGACCGCCGCGCCGGCCGGAGGGCTGCTGGACGCGTTGATGGCGCACTCTCCTGGGGACGGGGGTCGTCTACGCGCGTAGCGCCCCTATGGCCTGACAGGGGGCCGACGCACCGCGACGACGGGGTACAGGGAAGCCTCCCTCGGGAGCTCCTCCCCGTACCCCGTCGAGCGGACGTAACCCCCGGGGTTACCGCTGCTCAGGGTGTTGCTTGATCAGCTGGACTTGACCTTGATCTCGCCGCTGATGATCTTCTCCTTGGCCGTCTTGATGGCGTCCTGGAGTTCGGTGTCGTCCGCGAACTTCGGGTTGGAGTTCGACAGGCTCACCTCACCCGTCTTCAGATCGCCACGAACGATACCGGTCTCGGGCTTGCCGTCCTCGACCGACTTCGCCAGGTTGTACACCGCCTTGGCGACGTCCTTCATCGCCGAGGTCAGGATGGAGTCCTTGTACTTGGCAAGGGCTTCCTGCTTGTACTGGTCGGAGTCGACGCCGATGGCCCACACCTTGTTGGCGGCGGCGGCCTCGATGACACCCTGGCCGGACAGACCGGCGGCCGCGTAGACGACGTCGGCCTTCTTCTCGATCTGGCCCTCGGCGGCCGACTTGCCCTTGTCGGGGCTGGAGAAGCCGCCCTCCTCCGCGGTCTGCGTGAGGTACTGGGAGATGACCTTGACCTTGCCGCCACTGGTGTCCTGGACACCCTGCTCGAAGCCGGCCTGGAACTTGTGGATCAGCGGGATGTCCACGCCGCCCACGAAGCCCACGGTGTTCGTCTTGGTGCTCTTGGCGGCGGCGACACCGGCCAGGTACGAGGCCTGCTCCTCGGAGAAGACCAGGTCGGCCACGTTCTTCGACTCGACGGTGGAGTCGTCCACGATGCCGAAGGTGGTCTCGGGGAACTTCTCCGCGGCACCCTTCACGGCGGCGGCGTACGCGTAGCCGACGCCGATCACCGGGTTGTAGCCCTGCTTGGCCAGCGACACCAGTCGCTGCTCCTTGTCCGCGTCCGTCTCGCCCTCGGTGGGCTCGACGTCGTCGGTGTCGTACTGGAACTCCTTCTTCGCCTGCTCCAGACCGGCGTACGCGGCGTCGTTGAAGGACTGGTCGCCCTTGCCGCCGACGTCGTACGCGATGGCGAGACCCTTGTCGCCCTTCGAGTCCGACGACGAGGCGGACGTCGAGGTGCCGCCACAGGCGGACAGCGCGAGGGCCAGGGAGGCGGTCGCTGCGCCTGCGACCGTGATCCGGGAAATCCGGCGCATGTGTAGAGCTCCTGTCGTACTGGCGGGGCCGGAGAGGTGTGGGTGCGTTCCTGCGTCGTTCGGTGCGTGCTCTCGGTGTGCCGGACGAAGGTCCTCGTAGCGGAGCTACCAGGGCCTTTGGCCGGTGCAGCGAGAGTGCGTGCCCACACTTCTCCGGGGTCGCCCAGCGCCGGACGGTACTGCTTCACAGGTACTGCTGCACAGAACAGGTTCACAGCTACGGCGCTGGCTTTCGTCGCAGATTAACGCGCGTAGACAAGCCTGAAAACCCCTTCTGTCCACCTTGTTATCCGCCCGTGGCCAACAGCACTTCAAGCCTTGACCAAGGGCAAGAACGCAACAGCGGGCGGGCACCCCCCGGATGCCCGCCCGCCGTACAGGTGTACGACCGTGACTACTCGGTCTTGACCTTGATGGAGCCGTCGATGATGCCTTCCTTGGCCTTCGCCACGGCCTCGGAGAGGCCGGCGATCTTCGCGAACTCCGGGTTGGACTCGGACAGGCCGACGCCGTTGACCTTCAGGTCGAAGGTCTGGGTGCCGGTCAGCGGCTTGCCGTCCTCGACGGACTTGGCGAGCGCGTAGACGGCGCCGCCGACGTCCTTCAGGGCGGAGGTCAGGATGTACTGCTTGTAGTTGGCGAGCGCGGCCTGCTTGTACTGGTCGGAGTCGACGCCGATCGCCCAGACCTTGGCCTTCGCGGCGGCCTCGATGACGCCCTGGCCGGACAGGCCGGCCGCCTGGTAGATGACGTCGGCCTTCTTCTCGATCTGGCCCTCTGCGGCGGCCTTGCCCTTGTCGGGGCTGGAGAAGCCGCCCTCCTCCGCGGTCTGCGTGAGGTACTGGGAGATGACCTTGACCTTGCCGCCACTGGTGTCCTGGACACCCTGCTCGAAGCCGGCCTGGAACTTGTGGATCAGCGGGATGTCCACGCCGCCCACGAAGCCCACGGTGTTCGTCTTGGTGGCCTTGGCGGCCGCGACACCGGCCAGGTACGAGGCCTGCTCCTCGGCGAAGACGAGGGAGGCGACGTTCTCGCCCTCGACGACCGAGTCGACGATGCCGAAGGTGGTCTTCGGGTACTTCGTGGCCACGGCCTCCATCGCGGGGCCGTAGGCGAAGCCGACGCCGATCACCGGGTTGTAGCCCTGCTTGGCGAGGGACGCCAGGCGCTGCTCCTTGTCGGCGTCCGTCTCGCCCTCGGTGGGCTCGATGTCGGCGGTCTTGTAGCCGAACTCCTTCTGGGCCTTCTGCAGACCGGCGTACGCGGCGTCGTTGAAGGACTGGTCGCCCTTGCCGCCGATGTCGTACGCGATGGCGAGGCCCTTGGTGTCAGCGCTGCCGTCGCTGCTGCCGCCGCTGTCACTGCTGGTACCACCGCACGCCGTGGCGGCGAGCGCGATCGACGCGACCCCCACCGCGACACGGGTCAGTTTGGATATCCGACGCATCGTGAAGTCCCCATTCTCCAAGCCCCGCAGTGGGTGCTGAGTTCGGCGCACATTAACGCGCGTAGACACTCCTGGGAACGGGGTTTCGTCTTGCCGTTATCCATTCGTGCCGATGGCCGGTTACGCCCTTGTGAACCATCGGATCGAAAGGCACGCATGGGGCAACCGCACCGAGGGTGCCGTCACCGTGATGGCACTCAAGACCGTCAGCCATGGGGCCAGACTCCCCCCGCGCCAGGGGGGACGCAAGCGGAACGCAGCGGAGGGTTCTGGTTCACGCCGGGCAGGGCGCCGCCCCGGAAGGGGCGCGGGGCTGTATCGACATGCGGCTCCGTCGCGTGGGCGCGATCAGCTGCAAAGAACCCACAGCCGCCGCACAGCCCCGGCCCCCTACGGCGAGGGCGTTACGACTGACTCGCGGCGTCCAGAAGCGCCGCCGCGGTGAACAGCTCCACGCCCACCGTGATGGCGGACTCGTCCACGTCGAAGTCGCCCTGGTGCAGGTCCCGGCCGATGCGGTCGCCCGGGTGGCGGGTGCCGAGGCGGGCCATGGCGCCGTTGACGTGCTCCAGGTACCAGGAGAAGTCCTCGCCGCCGAGGCTCTGCTCGGTGCCCTCGACGGAGTCGGCGCCGAGCCGGGCGGTCATGGCGGCGCGCAGCAGTTCGGTGGCGTCCGGGTCGTTGACGACGGGCGGGACGCCACGGACGTAGTTGATCTCCGACTTGGCGCGGTGCAGGTTGGCGATCTCGTCGATGGCGGCGACGACGAGGTCGGGCGCCTGCCGCCAGGTGTCGAGGTTCAGGCAGCGCACGGTCCCGGAGAGCTCGGCACGCTGCGGGATGACGTTGGGCGCGTGGCCGGACTCGATGCGGCCCCAGGTCACGGAGAGGCCGCTGCGGGCGTCGGCGCGCCGGGCGACGATCGCGGGCACGTCGGTGACGACGCGGGCGGCGGCGGTGACCAGGTCGGTGGTCAGGTGGGGGCGGGCGGTGTGCCCGCCGGGGCCGTCCAGGGCGATTTCGAGCCGGTCGCAGGCGGATGTGATCGGGCCCTGGCGCAGGCCGATCTTCCCGGCGTCCACCTTGGGGTCGCAGTGCACGGCGAGGATCCGGCCGACGCCTTCGAGTCCCCCGCACTTGATCACGTCCAGGGCGCCGCCGGGGAGCACCTCCTCGGCGGGCTGGAAGAGCAGCCGGACGGGGCGGGGCAGCCGGCCCTGCTTGTGCAGCTCGGCGAGGACGAGGCCCGCGCCCAGCACGACGGTCGTGTGGACGTCGTGTCCGCAGGCGTGCGCGCGGTCCGGCACGGTGGAGCGGTACGGGCACTCACTCTTCGTGTCCGGGATGGGCAGGCCGTCGATGTCGGCGCGCAGGGCGAGCACGGGCCGCTCGCCGTCCTGCTTCCCGATCACCCCGATGTCGCAGACGAGGCCGGTTCCGGAGTCGAGCACGCGGGGCTGGAGGCCGGCCTTCTCCAGGCGGCCCTTGATCGCGGCGGTCGTACGGAACTCCTGGTTGCCGAGCTCCGGGTGCATGTGCAAGTCGCGCCGGAACGCGACGAGTTCCGCACGGAGCGCCTCCGGCAAGGTGCCGGGAAGCGCGGCTTCCCCGGTGTGATCGACCTCGGACTCTTGGGACATCAGTTGGTTCACCCTCTACAGGGTAGGACGCCGGGGCGGCCAACTCCCCCTCGATCAACAAAAGTTCAACCCCTCAGGGGAAGAAAATCCGGCCGCTCGACGCATGGGTGCGGATGGAGATGGGTAGGTAGTTCTTTTCTCTACGCATACCACGTCCCGCGCTTCCCCGGCGGTTCTGTCCACCGGACGGGATCGCGGTCGGGCAGAAGTCGGTCACACAGCGCAGTTATGCTGCACTCCGTGAGTGCCGAGAACCCGGATTTCATACGGGCCACCCGAAACTCGTACGACACGATCGCGGACGTCTACGCGGAGCGGTTCTCGGACTGGCTGGGCGTTCATCCGCTGGACAGAGCCCTGGTCGGCGGGTTCGCGGAGCTGGTGGCGACGCGGGGTGGCGGGCCGGTGGCCGACATCGGGTGCGGGCCTGGGCAGGTGAGCGCCGCGCTGGACGCGTTGGGGGTGCCCGTGTTCGGGGTGGATCTGTCACCCCGCATGGTGGAGCTGGCCCGGCGGGCCCATCCGGGGCTGCGGTTCCATGTGGGGTCGATGACGTCCCTGGGGCTGCCGAACGAGACGCTGGGCGGGATCGTCGCCCTCTACTCGGTCATCCACGTCCCGGACGATCACCTGCCGACGGTGTTCGCCGAGTTCCGCCGTGTCCTGGTGCCGGGGGGTCATGTCCTGCTGGCCTTCCAGGCCGGTGACGAGGACGGGTCCGGGCATCTGCACCTCGCCGAGCGCTTCGGTCACCCGATCGACCTCGACTACCACTGGCACACCCCGGACACGGTCGCCGAACGGCTGATCAAGGCGGGCCTCCGGCCGGTCACCCGGGTGCTGCGGGAACCCCAGGGCGAGGAGAAACGCGCTCGCGCCTTCCTCCTCGCACGCAAGGACGACTAGACCGCGCTGACCGCCGAAAGCCGGTGCACATCCCGCGCCGTCCCCGTGACCCCCGACAAGAACCCCTGCGCCCGAGGTGACGCGTTCTCCGTCAGCCATGCCGGGTCGATGTCGCAGACGGCGACGCGGACCTCCGTGCCGGACAGGGCCAGCGGCAACGTGTGCACGACGGTGGACGGGAAGCTGAGGATCGTGCGGCCGATGGGGCCGCGCCGGGCGATCAGCTCCAGCGGGAGGTCGGGGCGTACGACTTCCAGGGCCGTCTCCACCGCCAGCCGGTGCAGCTTCTCCGCGCTCTCCCTCCGGTGGGCGAAGTAGCGCGTGGCGCCGTGCGCCCTGGCCAGGGCGCGGACCGCCTCCAGGTAGCGGTCACCGTCCACGACCCCGGTCTCGACCAGCGAGGTGCCGACCATGTCCGCGCCCTTGGTGATGCGGGGCGGGCCGAAGCGGTCGCGGGTCCAGGCGAAGGTGTTGGCGGTGACCGTCACACCGTCCGGCGTCTCGTCCATGGGCATGGACGAGAAGATCTCGACCCTCCGGTGCTCACTGGGCGTCAGCCGCTTGCGGGCCGCGGACGACACCGGCGCGAACACCAGGTCCCGCGGGCCGGGGCGGCCGCCCTTGCGGTGCCAGCGCACCAGGCGTTCGCCGCGGGCGAGTTGGGCGACGAACTCCATCGTCGCCGTGCCGTCGTCGACGACGACCAGGTCGCGGGCCTTGGTGATGGTCAGCAGCAGCTGGACGTAGCGGGAGAAGGGGTCGCCCAGGACCACGCGGTCGGCACGGCGCAGCAGGCCCGCCAGGCCGCCGATCGTCTGGAACGGCGCCCCCGCCCCACCCCGCGCCTCTTCCCAGCGCACCTCGTGGCCGTCCTCGCGCGCCAGTTCCGCCATCCGGCGCAGCT
The DNA here is from genome assembly GCA_965653385.1 of uncultured Streptomyces sp. Lineage (GTDB taxonomy): Bacteria > Actinomycetota > Actinomycetes > Streptomycetales > Streptomycetaceae > Streptomyces. The sequence goes on from CBFGZZ010000082.1 coordinate 11,267, forward strand.
GGCCGCGGGTCATGGGGTCGATCGGGGACAGGACGACGAGGGTGAGTCCCGCGCCGACGGTGTGCTGGTGGGCGTGCGCCCACTCCAGCACGTTCAGGAGCTGTACCGGGCTCTCGACGAAGGCGAGAGTGTGAGGGCCGGTGTTCCCGGCGCTGGGGCTCATCGAGGTACGACCGTCCCGTCGTAAGGCGCTCATGCGGCGCTCGTCTTCAGAAGTCGCTCGAACTGGCTCCGAGTCCGAGCGCTCGTACTGGGAGCACTCGGACCCGGATTCAGCAGGATCTGTCTCAGACCGACACCGGCTCGCCCGCCGCCGCGGCGATCTCCGCCTCGGCGACCACGCCGGCGACGCGGCGCAGCTTCTTCATCGGGCCGAGCTCGGAGTCGTAGACCTTCTTGACGCCGTCGCCGAGGGACGCCTCGATGGTGCGGATGTCGCGGACGAGGCGCGTCAGGCCCTGCGGCTCGACCGAGGCGGCCTGGTCGGAGCCCCACATCGCGCGGTCCAGGGTGATGTGGCGCTCGACGAAGACGGCGCCGAGGGCGACCGCGGCCAGCGTGGTCTGCAGGCCCGTCTCGTGGCCGGAGTAGCCGATCGGGACGTTCGGGAACTCCTTCTCCAGGGTGTTGATCGCGCGGAGGTTGAGCTCCTCGGCCTTCGCGGGGTACGTCGACGTCGCGTGGCACATGAGGATGTTGTCGGAGCCCAGGACCTCGACCGCGTGGCGGATCTGCTTCGGCGTCGACATGCCGGTGGAGAGGATGACGGCGCGGCCCGTGGCGCGCAGGGCGCGCAGCAGCTCGTCGTCGGTGAGGGAGGCCGAGGCCACCTTGTGGGCCGGGACGTCGAACTTCTCCAGGAAGGCGACGGCCTCGGTGTCCCACGGGGAGGCGAACCAGTCGATCCCCTTCTCCTTGCAGTACTCGTCGATCTGGCGGTACTCGTCCTCACCGAACTCCACGCGGTGGCGGTAGTCGATGTAGGTCATCCGGCCCCAGGGGGTGTCGCGCTCGATGTCCCACTGGTCGCGCGGGGTGCAGATCTCCGGGGTGCGCTTCTGGAACTTGACGGCGTCGCAGCCGGCCTCGGCGGCCACGTCGATGAGCTTGAAGGCGTTCTCCAGCTCACCGTTGTGGTTGATGCCGATCTCGCCGCAGATGTAGACGGGCCTGCCCGGGCCGACTTCGCGCGAACCGAAGGAGCGGAGGCGGGAGTTGGTGCTCATGGCGGAGATGTCCTTACTTGGTGAGGGAGTCGAGAGAGGGGCCGAGGATCCAGCTGGCGATCTCTCGGATGGCGCCGTCGCCACCGGGGGTGGCGGTGACCGCGCGTGCGGCGCCGCGCACGACGTCGTGGGCGCTCGCGACCGCCACGGGCCAGCCCACGAGGGCGAAGCACGGGAGGTCGTTGACGTCGTTGCCGACGTAGAGCACGCGCTCGGGCGCGATGCCCTGCTCCTCGCACCACTGCTTGAGTGCGAGGTCCTTCCGGTCGATGCCGTGCAGCACGGGGAGTTTCAGCTTCCGTGCCCGGGCGGCGACGACCGGGTTCTGCTCCGTGGAGAGGATCAGCATCTTCAGGCCGCTCTTGCGCAGGGCGGCGATGCCGAGGCCGTCTCCGCGGTGCACGGAGACGAACTCCTTTCCATCGGCATCGATCAGCACCCGGTCATCGGTCTGGGTGCCGTCGAAGTCCAGTACGACCGCGTCGATGTCGTCCGTGGTCGGGAGGGCGCCGGGCCGGTCCGCGTCGAACAGCGGTGCCAGCGCCCGGGCGCGGGCCAGGTCGTGGGGATCGTCGATCTCCAGGACCCGGGCGGGGTCGGTGCGCACCAGTTCGGTGCGGCCGAAGAAGCGGTGTTTGTGCCGGCGGAAGCCGCGCGCGTCCATCGCGTAGGCGGCGCCGGTCTCCAGGAAGTCCTGGGGGCGGTCCTGGCGGCGCGGGCGGAAGGACTTGTCGTGGTTGACGCCGTAGCCGCCGCCGGAGGTGCTGGTCGTGCGGGTCGTCACGGTGTCGGTGCCGGCCGCGGCGGCCTCGCGCTCGGCGCGCAGGGCGGCCGGCTCGTCGTCGCCGTGTCGCCACACGAAGCCGTGGAAGGGCGCGACGGTCAGGGCGGTGTCGGCGCCGTTGGCGACGATCGCCTTGACGACGCCGTCGAGGTCCTCGCGGACGATGAAGGGGCTGGTGCACTGCACGAGCAGGACCACGTCCACCGGGGAGCCGTGCAGCGCCTCGTGCGCGTCCATGGCGTGCAGCACGGCCGCCTCGGAGGTGGCGGTGTCGCCGGCGATGGCGGCGGGGCGCAGCACGACCTCGGCGCCGGCCTGACGGGCGGCCGCCGCGATGCCCTGGTCGTCGGTGGATACGACGACGTCCGTGACGAGTCTGGAGGCCCGGCACTCCCGCACGGCTCGCGAGACCAGCGGGACGCCGCCGACGGGGGCGAGGTTCTTCGCGGGCACGCCCTTGGAGCCGCCGCGGGCGGGGATCACGGCCAGCACGCGCGGCACCGAAGTGCCTTGCCCTGCTTCCGGGTTGGACATGGGTTCTGCTCCTTGACGTGGGGTCTGGCGGCTCACAGCTCGCCCATCCGCCGGATGACCGGCGCCACTCGCTGCACGCCGTGCCGGTAGGCACCGCGCGCCGCCCGGCGCACTATCTGGCGGACCGGGCTGGGCTCCTTGTCGTGGGCGGGGGCGCCGGGCAGCGGACTGCCGTCGGGGCCGAGGTGGTGGCGGGCGAGGATGCCGGGCAGATAGCCGGGCGCGCTGGCCGGCGTGTAGTACGGCGTGAGGGCGGGCATCGCGCCGGGCCGCTCCAGCAGCTTGGCGATGCGCTCGCGGGCCGTGTCGAAGGCGGTGGCGTAGGAGCCGTCGGCGCAGACACCCTGCCGGGACACCCAGTCCTCGTCGGGTGTGGGGCGGTGTCCGTCGTCGAGTTGGTCCCAGGAGGCGAGGCAGCCGGAGCCGACGAAGTGGTGGTTGCCGAGCGTCTCGCGCACGCCGAGGTCGGTGAGGACGACGGTGGGGACGCGGCGGTGCAGCGACTCCAGCGCAGCGGTGGAGCTGATGGTGACCAGCAGGTCGGTGCGGTCGAGGACCTCGCCCATGTTGCCGTACACCAGACGGAAGTTGGCCGGCGGTTCGAGCCGCTGCACCAGCTTCTGGTACGGCAGTTCCTCGATGTGCGTGGTGTGTTCGCCCGGCTTGGAGCGCAGCTTGAGCAGCACCTCGCGCTCGGGGTGCCTGCGGGCGTGCTGGATCAGGCGGTTCAGCAGGTACGTACGGTCCCTACGGCTGTCCGGCACCGAGGGCTGCGCGGCGAAGACGACCGTGTACGGGTCGTGCTCGCCGGCGTAGGGCTCGCCGCCGAGGAACGGCAGTGCCACCTCGGTCACCGCCGAGGCGTCGGCGCCGACCCCCTCGTACACCGCGCGGAACCGCTCGGCGTCCTGGCGGGAGTTGGCGAGGACGAGGTCCGCGCCGTGCCGCAGCAGCAGGCCGTCGGCGAGCTTCTCGTAGACGACGCCGACATAGCCGGTGACGACGACGGGCCGCTGCGCCTGCCCCTCCCAGACCCGCTTGAGGCCGTGCAGCACGGCCTGCACCCCGCCGCCCACGAGGGCGAGGACCAGGACGTCGTACGACTCCTGCGCCATGGTGCGCAGGAACTCGACCGCGGTCACCTCACGGAGGGAGTCGGCGTGGACGCCGACTTCCTGGAGCTGGCGGGGGGTGGGGGTGGCCCGGCCACGCAGGAGATATCCGTCCAAACGGATGTCCGAATTCTCCGGGGCGATACGGTTCGCGGTGAGCGCACCCCATTTCCACCGGGTATCGGAATCCGCGAGTACGGCAACTCGCCGGGTCTTCGTCGCACTTGCTGGCACGTCGAAGACGCTAGGAAGGGATTCCGAGGTTCTGCCCAACCCGAATGCAACAAACGGTTAACAGCACATCGACGAATGGCGAATCGGGTTCGGGAGCGGCCGGAAATAAGCCTGGTTCACGGCATCGCCACGCGTCGTTCACCTGACATCAAGCTCCGGGTAAAGACCGGTGACGGACCGCCCCCTAACGTCCTTCGCGTGGTCAAGCTCTCCGTCATCGTGCCGTTCTACAACGTGCAGCAATACGCACCAGACACCCTGAAGAGCCTGCGTGCGAACACACGCGAGGACTTCGAGTTCATCCTCGTCGACGACTGCTCGACCGACGGGACACCGGACCTGCTCGCGCGCGCGGAGCGTGAGCTGCCGGGCGCGGTGGTCGTCCGGCACGAGCAGAACGGAGGGCTGGCCACCGCGCGGAACACGGGCATCGACAGGGCGCGCGGCGAGTACCTGACGTTCCTGGACGGCGACGACTGGCTCGCCCCCGGCTACTTCCCGCAACTCCTCTCTGCCATCCAGGAGTTGGACTGCGACTTCGTCCGCACCGACCATGTGCAGTCGACCGGGCGGGCCCGCAGCATCCACCGGGTGCCGCACGGCCGGCGCTGGACCGTGCTGAACCCGCGCGAGGCGATCCTGCCCGCCGACCGGTCGACCTCCGTGGACTACGCGTACGCGTGGGCGGGCATCTACCACCGCCGACTGGTCGACCGCGGAATCCTGCAGTTCACCCACGGACTGCGCACCGCCGAGGACCGGCCGTGGATCTGGAAACTGCACCGGGAGGCGGAGTCCTTCGCCGCGGTGGGTCTGCTCGGCGTCCACTACCGGCGCGGAGTCGCCTCGTCGCTCACCCAGATCGGTGATGTCCGGCAGCTGGATTTCATTCGTGCGTTCGACCAGGTAATCGACGAAACCGCAGCTGACTCCGAGGCCGATAAACTGCTTCCGAAAGCCGTGCGCACCTATTGCGCGATCATGGCTCATCATCTCGGACAAATCGAGAGGTTCGAACCCGCCGTGGCTCGAAAACTGCGCTCGATGAGCGCCGCCGCCCTGAAAAGAATGCCGCAGGACGTGCTCGCGGAGGTCATGGACTCGATGGACGCCCAGCGCGCCGCCCGGCTGCGGCGGGTGCGCCGCCGCTCGATCGGGGCCCGGACGGTGGCCGCCTGATGCCACGCACCACCCAGATCTTCTGCGCCTCGACGCTGTACGGCGCCGCGACCCTGGCCGCCGCCCTGGACGCCGGGCTCTTCGAACCGGCGGACCGGCGGCTGCTGCTGGTCACCAACAACGCGACCAATCCCGAGATCAGCCCGTCCGTCGACGCGATGCCGGGCTTCGGCCTGCTGCGTGAGCGGTTCGACGAGGTGCTGTCCTGGAACGCGACCATCTCCCCGTTCCACCCGAGCGGCTGGTCACCGCGCGCCGACGACATCCCCATGTGGGAGCGGTACGTACGGCTGCTGTGGGACCTCGGCGACGACGAGGTGCGGCTGGCCGTCGAGTCGGTCCAGGTCAATCCGGCGCTCGCGCTGTGCCAGCTGTTCACCGGCGCTCCCGTCGACGTCTACGCGGACGGCCTCATAAGCTACGGCCCCACGCGCGACAAGATCGATCCGCTGGTCGGCACCCGGATCGGCCGGCTGCTGCACCTCGATCTCGTCCCGGGCCTCACCCCGCTGCTGCTCACCGAGTTCGGCGTCCCGCCCGAACTGGTGCCGTCCGAGGCGTTCCTGAAGGTGCTCGGTGAACTCGCCGCGGACCAGGACGACCTGGCCGACGGCCTTCCCTCCTCCGCCACCGACGGAAAACCGGCCCTGCTGCTCGGCCAGTACCTCTCCGCCACGGGCATCCTCAGCGACGCCGAGGAGGAGGACCTGCACCGGCAGATGGTGCGCGGCGCCGTCGCGCTGGGCCACCGCAGGCTCGTGTTCAAGCCGCATCCCGTCGCACCGGCCCGCTGGTCGCGGCTGCTGGAGGACGAGGCGGAGAAGCTGGGCGCCGAACTCACCCTGCTGGACCGGCCCGTCCTCGCCGAGGTCGCCTTCCAGCGGCTGAAGCCCGCACTCGTCGTCGGCTGCTTCTCCACCGCGCTGCTCACCGCCGCCGGTCTGTACGGCCTGCCGGTCGTGCGGGTCGGCACCGACACCGTGCTGGCCCGGCTCGCGCCCTACCAGAACAGCAACCGCGTACCGCTGACCATCGTCGACGCCCTGCTCCCCGACATCGCGGACGGCTCCGCGGTGAACAGCTGGGCGATGCCGCCGCCCGAACGGGTGGCGGAACTGTCCGCGCTGCTCAGGGCGGTCGGCTTCGCGATGCAGCCGAAGATCTACCCCGGACTGCGCGGCGCGGCCGAGACCTACCTCTCCCGGCACCTCAACCCGCACACCTGGCGCTACTTCAAGCGCAAGCGCCTGACCTCGCTGGCCCTGCCGGGCGCCGTACCCGCCCAGCTCTCCTTCATCCCGCGCAACGCGACCGTACGCCGACTGGCGCGCCGGGCACGGGCGCTGCGGGGCTCGGCGGTGAAGCGGTAGCGGTGGGCCGTTCATCCGAGTGACATCTTCGAGCTCCCCGTGCGTCAACTGTCACTCACCTTTCACCCGTCGCAGGTACATAGGTTCGCTTCGTCCCACGACTCCCATGAGAAGGGCCCCAGGATGAGCGCGGCTGACCAGGCCACGGCACCGCACATACGGCTGCCCCTGTCCGACCGGCCTCCCGTCCGGCCCCGGGCGGCGAGCCGGCTGCGGGCCCTGGACGGTCTGCGGCTGATGGCCGCGCTGATGGTGTGCATGTACCACTTCACCGGCAAGAACGGCGAGGTCGCCACCTCCTGGCACCAGTCCCCCGGCGTCATGTTCCCGACGCTGTCGCAGCTGTCCACCTACGGCAGCCTGGGTGTGCAGTTCTTCTTCGTCATCAGCGGCTTCGTGATCTGCATGAGCAGCTGGGGCCGCAGCCTCGGCGACTTCTTCCGCTCCCGGATCTCCCGCCTGTACCCGGCGTACTGGGTGGCCATCGTCATGGTCACCGGCGCCGCGGTGCTGCTGCCGGTCGTCGTCCACCCGGTCCGGCCCGACGAGCTCCTGGTCAACCTGACGATGATGCAGCAGCCGCTGGGCGTGCCGCGGGTGCTGGGCGTGTGCTGGACGCTGTGGGTGGAGCTGAAGTTCTACGTCCTCTTCGCGCTGTTCGTGATCTGGAAGGGCGTCACCTACAAACGGGTCGTCACCTTCTGCATCCTGTGGACGCTGGCCGGTGCCTTCGCCCGGGTCGCCGACAACCCGCTGACCGACGAGCTGGTGATGCGCGACCACGCCCCGTTCTTCATCGGCGGCCTCGCGCTGTACCTGATCCACCGCTTCGGCAGCGACATGCTGCTGTGGGGGATCGTCGGCATGTCCTTCCTGCTGGGCCAGCGCTACTCGGTCACGGCCCTGTGGCACCCGGGCGAGCAGGGCGACTTCCACCGCGATCCGCTGGTCATCCAGGCCATCGTCTTCTGCGCCTTCGCCGCGGTGGCCGTGGTGGCCCTGGGCTGGACGCACTGGGCCAACTGGCGCTGGCTGACGGTGGCCGGGGCGCTGACGTACCCCTTCTATCTGATCCACGAGCACCTGGGCTGGTTCTTCATCCGGGTGCTGCACCGGGGCCTGGGGCTCGGCTCCTACCCGACGCTGGCGCTGTCCGTGCTGAGCCTGCTGGGGCTGGCCTGGCTGATGCACCGGTTCGTGGAGAAGCCGTTCGGGCCGAAGCTGAAGAAGGCCTTGCCGACCGTACGGTTCTGAAGCCGGAGAGCGAGTTGGGGCGCCCCGTGACGGGAGCGCCCCAACTCGTTCTGTGCTGACGTGCGCTACTTCCGCGTCGTCTGCCGCAGTTGCCGCACGGCCTTCCGTACCGCCGGATGCCGGCGCAGCGCCTCCGCCCGTACCGGGCTGCCGCCGGGGAGGCGGAGGCTGGTGAGGCGGCGGCGCTTGAAGTAGCCCTGGTGCGCGGCCAGGTTGGCGGCCAGCCAGGCGGTGACCTCGTCGCGCAGGGCGTGGTGCTTGCGGGACTGCATGCAGTAGCCGACGCTGCGCACCAGTGGGGCCAGGCCCTCGGCCATACCGGCGAGTTCGAGCTGGGAGCCGAGTTCGGCGTGCTCGGCGTCGGGCAGGGCCGCGTCGATGATGGTCAGCGGGATGCGGTTGCTGTTCTCGTACGGCGTGATGCGTTCGAGGAGCAGGTCCGTGCCGACCCGGGCGACCGGGATGCCGTAGAAGGCGGCGGCGGTCATCAGCGCGGTCGAGAAGCAGCCGATGACGAGCTTGGGCTTCAGGAAGGCGAAGACGGTCTCGGCGAGGACGGGCTCGTTCAGGACCGTGAGCCGGACGCCGAGTTCGTCGGCGACCGCTTCCAGGGACTCGTTGAAGACGGCGGGCGCGCTCGGGTGCGGCTTGAACAGCACGTCCTGGTGACCGGCCCGGGCGGCGGAGCGCAGCATGCGGATGTGCAGCTGCTCCTCCTCGTCCTGGGTGATCAGGTCGATGGCCGAGAGGTACTGGCCGAGGAGGACGGCCGTGGGCGGGTTGTCGGCCGGGAGGCGCTCGGCGAGGAGGCCAGCGCCGGACTCGCCGATCTGGGCGAGGACGTCGACGATCGCCTCGTTCGGGACGGCCTCGGGCGGCACGCCGTACTCGGCGAGGAGCATGGGCTCCAGACCCGGCACCAGGTCCAGGTGCAGGACGCGCTTGATGCGGCTGCTCATGCCGTGCGGGATGCGGTTGCGGGTGGGGCCGTAGCTCATCAGGCCGTCCGCGTACACATGGATCGGGCTGTCCGCGAAGATGTCGGCGACCGCACGGGAGGGGTTGGCCTGGATCGACTCGCAGGCGATCTCGACGGGTTCGTCGCCCAGGTTCCAGGCGAGGCGTACGGCCTTCTCCCACAGCAGGGTGTCCTGGCCGCGCGGCGACCAGCCGGCCGGGTGGTGCGGGGAGATGAACTCGTTCCAGGAGCGCACCTCGTCGAACTCGGGGCGCAGCTTCTCGAAGCCGGCCATCTTGTCCAGCGGGGTGCCGACCTCGGGGACGGCGGCGGTGTTGCTGACGACGAGGATGCGGCGGACGCCCTCGCGCGGGCCGAACTGTCCGGCCCGTATGGCGGCGGTGACGGTCGCGGCCGCGTACTGCGTGGCCGAGAAGAAGATCTGGATCATGCCGCCACTCCCTTCATGCCGCCCCGTATCCGGCGCAGCATGTACACGCGCTCCTCGCCCATCCCGACGAGGGCCTCTTCCAGTTCGTCCTCCGACATCCTGCCCAGCGCCTCGGCGGCCATCTGCTTCAGCCGGGCGGCGATGCTGCGTTCGAACCGGCCCCGGCCGATCAGCTGGTGGGCGATGACGACGCAGTAGTTGCGCAGCGCCTTCTTGCGCAGCCTGCCCACCTCGGGGTCGTCGGCGAGCTCGGCGAGGACGAGGTCGAAGGAGCGGAAGAAGTCCAGCTGGCGGACGTCACCGATCTGGGTGAGCGAACTGGCCACGCCCCGGCGGTAGAAGACGCCGCGCAGGCTGGCCACGGCGTAGGAGTCGGCCCTGCGGTGCAGGTCCCAGATCCAGGGTCGGTCCTCGGCGGTCTTCAGTCCGTCGTGGAAGCGGAGCATCCCCTTGTCGAGGAGGCGGCGGTGGTAGACGCCGGCCCAGGCGTAGGGGTAGTCGACCATGGTGGTGTCGTCGACCGGGAGGATCGAGGTGCGCGGGTCCAGCGGAGTGTGACGGCGGCCCTCGGGCGCCCGGTGGACGGTGCGTTCGATGCCCGTCACCTGGACGTGGTCGGTGCGCACGAAATCGACGTCGAACTTCTCGATGGCGTCGACGAGATCCGCGAGATAGCCCGGTGCCAGCCAGTCGTCGCCGTCGAGGAAGGTGAGGTAGCGGCCCTCCGAGGCGTCGATGCCGGTGTTGCGCGCGGTGGCCAGTCCGCCGTTCTGCTCGTGCCGTATCACCCGGCTGTTCCTGAGTCTCTTCGTCAGCGTCAGCAGCGCTTCGTACGTCTTGTCCTTCGTGGACCTGTCCTCGACGAAGATGAACTCGAAGTCGTCCCGTGCGTTGTTGACCAGGCTGGTCACGGTCTCGGGGACGTACGACTCGATGTTGTAGCAGGGGACGATCACGGACAGGGCGGGTTGGTTGGCCACGTGTGCACACCTGGATTCTCAGCGGGAAATCTCCGAGATCCTAGGAACGGACGGGCTGCCTGAACACGACACCTCACCGACCTCCAGGTGAACTCGGCATGACATCACCATGCCGGGGCCCAGCCGGCCCGGTAGCGCGCCTCGATCCCGGCGATCACCAGGGCCAGCCCCTCCTCGAAGTGCCGTCCGTAGTCGGCGACGTCGTAGCCCTCGCGGCGCTCGCCGGGCAGCGGCTCGACGCCCTGTTCCTCCGTGACGAAACGAGGAGCGGTCGGTCCCTCAGAACGCGTCCGACGGCACGTAGGTCCCCCAGACCTCCCGAAGGGCGTTGCACACCTCCCCCACCGTCGCCCGGGCCCGCAACGCCTCCTTCATCGGGTACAGCACGTTGCCCTCCCCCTCGGCCGCCTTCTTCAGCGCCGCCAGCGCCGAGTCCACCGCCCCCTGGTCCCGCTCCGCCCGCAGCTTCGCCAGCCGCTCCGCCTGCTGGGCCTCGATGGCCGGGTCCACGCGGAGCGGCTCGTACGGCTCCTCCTCCTGCAGTCGGAAGCGGTTGACGCCGACGACGACCCGTTCGCCGGCGTCCGTCTCCTGGGCGATCCTGTAGGCGCTGCGCTCGATCTCGCTCTTCTGGAAGCCCTGCTCGATGGCCGCCACCGCCCCGCCGAGGTCCTCGACCTTCCGCATGAGCTCCAGCGCGGCCGCCTCCACGTCGTCCGTCATCCTCTCGACGACGTACGAGCCCGCGAAGGGGTCGACCGTCGCGGTCACGTCCGTCTCGTACGCGAGGACCTGCTGGGTCCGCAGGGCGAGGCGCGCGCTCTTGTCCGTCGGCAGCGCGATGGCCTCGTCGAAGGAGTTGGTGTGCAGGGACTGGGTGCCGCCGAGGACCGCGGCGAGGCCCTGGATCGCGACCCGGACCAGGTTCACCTCGGGCTGCTGGGCCGTCAGCTGTACGCCGGCCGTCTGGGTGTGGAAGCGCAGCATCAGCGACTTGGGGTTCTGCGCGCCGAACTCCTCCCGCATCACCCGGGCCCAGATGCGGCGGGCGGCGCGGAACTTGGCGACCTCCTCCAGGATCGTCGTACGGGCGACGAAGAAGAAGGAGAGGCGGGGCGCGAAGTCGTCCACGTCCATGCCGGCCGCGACCGCCGTACGGACGTACTCGATGCCGTCGGCGAGGGTGAAGGCGATCTCCTGCGCGGGGGAGGCGCCCGCCTCGGCCATGTGGTAGCCGGAGATCGAGATGGTGTTCCACTTCGGGATCTCGGCCCGGCAGTACTGGAAGATGTCGGCGGTCAGGCGGAGGGAGGGCTTGGGCGGGAAGATGTACGTGCCGCGCGCGACGTACTCCTTCAGCACGTCGTTCTGGATCGTGCCGGTGAGCCGGTCGGCGCCGACTCCCTGCTCCTCCGCCACCAGTTGGTACAGCAGGAGCAGCAGTGCGGCCGGGGCGTTGATCGTCATCGACGTCGACACCTGGTCCAGCGGGATCCCGCCGAACAGCACCCGCATGTCGTCGATCGAGTCGATGGCCCCGCCCACCATGCCGACCGCGCCGTGCGCGATCGGCGCGTCGGAGTCGTGGCCCATCGGGGTGGGCCGGTCGTAGGCGACGGACAGGCCCGTGGTGCCGTGGGCGATCAGATCGCGGTAGCGGGCGTTGGACTCCGTGGCCGTGCCGAAGCCGGCGTACTGGCGCATCGTCCAGGGGCGGCCGGTGTACATGGACGGGTAGACGCCGCGGGTGAAGGGGTAGGCGCCCGGCTCACCCAGCTTCTCGGCCGGGTCCCAGCCGTCCAGCGCGTCCGGCCCGTAGACCGGCTCGATGGGCAGTCCGGACTCCGACTCACGCGCCATGGTGTTCCTCCGTGTCCCGTTTCACTTCTGTCTCCAACCATGCCGCGTAGTTCGCAACCGGTCACGCGCGGGGAACATCTCAGGTGACATCAGGGCCGCCGGGGGGGCGGCCGCGGTGAGACGCCGGGGGTCGGGATGCGTACCAGGGGCATGGGGAGATCTACCGCCGTACTCGCCGCGGGCGCCGCGCTCGCCGTCCTGTGCGGCTGTACGGTGCAGGCGTCCGGGGACGACCGGCACTCGCCGGTGCGCATAGAGCTGCCGAGCGGCACGCCGTCCGCGAAGTCCGCGCCGCCCGAGAACGACGGCGGCGACGACGGCCACGACGGCGACGGCGACGACAAGCCGGGCGGGACGCCCACGACCGCGCCCGCGGCGCCCGCCCCCGTGCTGTGGTCGCGGGGCGACGAGGGCCGTGACATACGTGAGCTCCAGGCCCGGCTGCGGCAGATCGCCTGGCTCTTCGACGGGCCGACCGGGACCTACGACGATCTGACCGAGCAGGCGGTCCGGGGCTTCCAGGGCAAGCGCGGGCTGCCGAGAACGGGGAAGACCGACGAGGTCACCTGGGAGCGGCTGCTGAAGATGACCCGCGAACCCGGCAAGTGGGATCTGTACCTGATGGGCGGCCAGCCGGCCGACGCGCCGGACGCGCGGTGTCTGACCGGCCGGGTGCTGTGCATCAGCAAGTCGAGCCGGACCCTGCGCTGGATGATCGACGGGCGGACCGTTCAGACCGTGCCGGTGCGGTTCGGGTCGCAGTACACACCGACCCGGGAAGGTGTGTTCAGCGTCTACTGGAAGTCCCGGCACCATGTGTCGACGCTCTATGACTCACCCATGCCGTACGCCATGTTCTTCAGCGGTGGCCAGGCGGTGCACTACTCGTCCGACTTCGCGGCGACCGGTTACGCCGGTGCCTCGCACGGCTGCGTCAACGTACGGGACGAGCGGGCGATCTCGGAGATGTTCGCCCAGGTGCGGACCGGCGACAAGGTCGTCGTGCACTGGTGAGGCGCGGGGCGCGGAGTGAGAGGTGGGTGTGGGGCGCGGGCGGGACCGGGGGAACGTGTCCCGCCCGCGCCGATGCACGAGCCGCAGGTACGGGGGGAACCCCGGCTCTGTGCGACGGCCGATGACCAGTCGGCTCACTCAGATCAGCGCCGTGCCGGCCGAAAGTGTCACTCCTGCCGCGAAGAAATTTCCAGGAATCACAAAACCGCAGGTCAGCGACGTGCGAGCGGAGTGAGTGGAGGGAGGAGCCGACCCGGCAGGAGGTCGGCCGCGGCCGACGGGGCGACCGCGGCGCCGTCCACGCGATGGTCGTTGCCGTCGCCGTTTCCGTGCCGGTCGCCGTGGTCGCCGCCGTACCGGCCGCCTCGGCCGTCGGGACGCCGGTCTGCCCGGTCACCCTCGTCGTCGTCCTTCTCCCGGTCCTCGCCCTTGTCCCGGTTCTTGTCCTTGCCGTTGCCCGGCTTGCTCCAGGTGCCGTCGCCGGTCGCCTTGAGGACGTTCTCGCAGTACTTCCGCACCCGCTCGGAACCGCCCGCGGCGCCCTCCAGGGTGCGGTGGTGGTCGCTCGACAGCCGCTTTCCTTCGCGCAGGTCGCGGCAGTACGAGGTGACGGCCTTCCGCCAGCCGGCGGAGGGCTCGACCCGGTCGTCACCGGCGGACTCGCGGTCCGTGGCCGGGCCACCTGGTGCCGTGTCGTGGGTGCTGCCGGGGTCGGCGGAGGCCTCCGCGTCCTCGTCCGGCGTGGGGTCGCCCTGCACCCGGCTCTCCGGGGAGGGCGAGAGGAGCGGGCGGTCGGACGGGGCCGGTGCCGAGACCGAGGCGGCTGGGCCGCTCCCGTCGTCCCCGTCGAACGGCGTCGGCAGGAATCCGGTTCCGGCCGCCACGGCGACGCCGCCGACCATGCCGACGGCCAGCGCGGCGGCGAGACCGAGCCGTACCGGACGGGCCCAGCGGGGGCGACGGGCTGCGCGGGCGGGGCCGCCGATCCGGACCAGCCCCACGTCGTCGGCGTGGTCGGTTTGAGATCCGGCGCCGGGGCGGAGACTTGCGGTGACGTCGTCCCGGTCGGCGCGGGCCGCGCGGAACGCCGCCAGCGCGGCGGCCTCTCCGGGGAGTTCCGCGCTGCTCAGCGGGGGTTCGACGGTCAGTGCCTCAAGGGTCTTGGCCAGGCGTTCGGCCTCGTCGCGGTCGGCCGCGTCGACAGCTTCGAGTGACTCTCCGCGCAGCAAACGCTCCGCCGTTTCGCGGTCCAGCCACCTGTACTGCTCGTCGGCCATCACACATCCTTCTGCGTCCGCGAACGCATATGCGTCACACTCGCGGACGTCACCGCACGGCCCCGCGGTTCTCGCTGGGGAGGCAGGGCGTCGAGCACCCCGGTCGATTCCGGATCGTCGCCGATCAGCTCGGCCAGCCGCTTCAGACCCCGGTGCGCGGCGGTGCGTACGGCGCCCGGACGCTTGCCCAGCGTCTCCGCGGCCGTCTTGGCGTCGAGCCCCACCACCACGCGCAGGACGACGGCCTCGGCCTGGTCCTGCGGCAGCCGCGCGATGAGGGAGAGGGTGCCGTCGGTGGCCAGGGCCTCCATGGCCTCGCCCGCCGTGTCGGACTCGGCGGCCTTCCCGGTCAGCTCCGTCTCGTCGCCGCCGATGGCGGGGCGGCGGCCGCGCATGCGTATGTGGTCCAGCGCCCGGTTGCGGGCTATGCGTGCGGCCCAGCCGCGGAAGCGGTCCGCGTCCCCGCTGAAGCGTCCCAGGTCGCGGGCTATCTGGAGCCATGCCTCCGACGCGACGTCCTCGGCGTCCGGGTCGCCGACCAGCGTCCGTACGTACCCGAGCAGCCGCGGGTGCACGGAGCGGTACACAGTCCGGAACGCACTCTCGTCCCCGTCCTGTGCGGCAAGCACCGCGGCGGTCAACTCCGCGTCGTCCCCCAGCACTGGTACCTCAATTGGTGGTTGCGGTTGCGAGACCGCAGGTCGTTGCGGTGGTGATACACCTTCCGCGTCCGGCGCGAAAGGCACGTTACGGCCTGAAAGCGCCGCTCGTCCATGTCCGTACAACATGCAACTACCCGGGATTCCGCGAATGTGTCCGCCTGGGTGTGACAGAAAACGCAGTCATGACGCTGTAGAAAGTACGGGCCGCCGCGCGGCCCGTGCCGCGCGACGGCCGGGGCCTCTCCTGTGGGGGGTGGCGGCCCCGGCCGTCTCCGCGGCGTCTCTGCTCCCGCCAGGCCGTCGAGCGGCACTCCGACAGTCCCGGGCCGCACCTTTCCTCCGTCGACGACGAGGAGAAGGCGGCAGGGTCGGATGTCTGCCCTGTCGGCCAAGGAGCTCAGTTTTTCTCCTCGGCCTTCTCGGGCTTCCCGGTGCCCTCGCCCGACGTGTTCTTCCCGCTCGAGCCCTGGCCGTCGCCGGTGGCACCGCCCCCGGCCGTCTTCGTCGGCCCCGTCCTCGTCGCCCCGGGCTGCGTAGCCCCGGCGGGCCGCGTCGCCCCGGACTTCGTCGGCTCGGACCTCGTCGGCTCGGCCTTCGCCGCCTGTGCCAGTTGCTCGGCGCAGTACGCGGCCACCCGGTCCGCGCCGCCCGCCGCCGTGACGAGCCGTTGCCAGGCCGTGGAGTCCAGGGCCTTGCCGTTGCCCCCGACCTGGTCGTAGGCGCGGCACTTGGCCTCGGTGTCCTGGGCGGTGGTGGGGTGGCCGGGCCCTGGGGGGGCCGGGGGGGCGGACCCCCGGGGGGGGCCGCGGGGGCGGGCGGGGGGGGGGCCCGGCGGGCGGGGGTGGGGGG
>CBFGZZ010000083.1:0-26939 GCA_965653385.1 uncultured Streptomyces sp.
GCCACGGCGGACGGAATTCGTTTCGACGTAAACAAAATGTCGGTCGAGCACCGTCCGGACCGCAGCGCGCTATTCACGTACTGGCTGACTGTGGGCCGCCAGGGCCACCCGGACGAGCATTGGGTGGTCACTCTGCCCTGGGAGGACAAATCCTGGGCGGATGTACTCACCTCGCCCGCGCCCCCTCCCGACCGAATGCGGCAGCTCGTGCATCTCGTCCATGCCCATTTGGAGGAGTGGTGGGACACGAAGGGTTACAACCGGAGGTCGGCGAAGATGGGCCGACGACTTCCCTGACCCTCTTCGTCCCGGCAGCCTGACTCTTTTCTCACCTTCATGGGGAACGGTGGGATCCGATGAAACGCACCTCACATTCCGCCCTCCAGGCCGTCGCCGTTCTGTTCGCCGTCGCCTCCGTCACCTCGGCCTCGGGCGCGGCCGCCGACGACGGGGCGGGCCCCTTCGGCGTCACCACCGTCGCCGCGGCCACTCTGCGGACGGCTCGTGTCGGGGCCTTGTTCGCGGGCGGCCGGCGCTTCTGCACCGCCTCCGTCGTGCACAGTCCGCGGCACGACCTCCTCGTCACCGCGGCGCACTGCCTGGACCGGACCGGGGACGCGGACATCGAGTTCGTGCCCGGGTACCGGAACGGGAAGGCGCCGTACGGGGTGTGGAAACTCGGGCGGCGGTTTCTGCCGGAGGGGTGGGTGCACGGGCGGGACGAGGACAGTGACGTGGCGTTCGCGGTGGTGGCTGCGGGGCGGGATGGGAAGGGCGGCCGGGTCGAGGACGTCGTCGGTGGCAACCGGTTCGTCGCGGGGATGGCCACCGGGGCCACGGCGGTGACCGTGACCGGGTACCCCAACGCCCGGCAGGCCCCGATCGTGTGCACCGACAAGCCGACGCCGCACAGTCGTCTCCAGCAGCGCGTCGAGTGTCCCGGCTTCAGCGGCGGGACCAGCGGCAGTCCCTGGGTCAACGGGGACGGGGAGGTCGTGGGCGTGCTCGGCGGACATGACGGGGGTGGGGCCACTGCTGACGTGTCGTTCAGTGTGGTGTTCGGGGTGGAGGCGGAGCAGTTGTATCGGGAGGCGGAGCGGGGGGAGAGAACGGGGGACTAGAGGAACGGGGGTGAGGTGGAGGGGGAACGAGGCCCCCGGTGAACTGATCTCTGTGGCAAGGTCAGTTCAGTGGACGCACTGAAGGATCGGGATCCGGCGCACATAGGCGCCTACACGCTGCTCGCTCGGCTCGGGGCGGGCGGTATGGGACAGGTCTATCTCGCTCGGTCGCCGGGTGGGCGGCTGGTCGCGATCAAGGTGATCCGGGACGAGATCACGGATCATCCGGAGGCGTTGGCGCGGTTTCGGCGTGAGGTCGAGACGGTGCGGGCGGTGCGTAGTGCGTATACGGCCAACCTGATCGATGCGTCGCTGGATGCGGCGCCGTACTGGCTGGCTACCGAGTATGTTTCGGGGCCGACATTGGGTCGGGCGGTGGGGGAGCGGGGGGTGTTCCCGGCCGACAGTGCCCGGCGGCTGTTCGCGGGTCTGGCGGAGGCGCTGGCGAGTGTGCACGGCTACGGAGTGACGCACCGGGACCTCAAACCGCAGAACGTGATCCTCTCTCCGCAGGGGCCGCAGCTCATCGACTTCGGGATCGCCCGCGGTGCGGCCGACACCGCTCTGACGCAGACCGGCCTCGCTCCGGGTACGCCCGGGTACACCGCACCCGAGGTGCTGATCAGCAATCAGGTCGGCCCGGCGGCGGATGTGTTCGCACTGGGCGCGACCCTCGCGTATGCCGCGACCGGTCGGCCGCCGTTCGGCTCCGGGCCCACGCACGCGGTGTCGTATCGCGTGGTGCACGAGGACATCGACGTCGACGGCGTCGTTCCCGAACTGGCCGAGCTGATACGGGAGTGCGTGGCGAAGGACCCTGTGCGGCGGCCTGGGCTCGACGCCGTCGTCACCCGCTGCGCGGTGTCCTCCGCGCTGGCCGAGGACCCGTTCTACGGGCGGCTCAGCAGCGATGCCGAGGCCGTGCCCCAGGACCTCGGGGCGGCGGTGGCGGCCGGGCTGGTGCCGCCGGGGCACGGGGCGCCGACGCCGCCGGCGTATCCGCCGACCGCGGGGCCCGGCTATGTGCCGACGGCCGTTCCGGCGTACGTACCGACGCTCGCGCCGTCGACGCCGACGGCCGTACCGGAGAAGGGCCGGTCGCGTCGTACGCCCTGGATCGTGGCCCTCGCCGTCGCGGTGGTGGTGGGGACGGCGTCCGCTGTGACCCTGCGGATGCTGGACGGGCAGGGAGAGGAGGGCAGCGGGTCGCAGGCGCAGGGCGACGGGTCGTCGGCTTCGTCGTCACCGTCCGGAAGTGACGCGTCCGCGTCGACGAAAGTCCCGGACCATATCGTGAACAACAGAAGATCCGTCGACAACTGGACTCTTTCCAAGGACCCGTTCGAGGCGGAGGCGGGGCGCGGTGAGTGCAAGCAGGTGGGCGCGGCCCAAGCGCCGATGGAGCTTCAGTACAGCGCGACCGACGCCGATGGCGCCGACGGCGGGAACGTCCGGCAGCGGGCGAAGATCTCCTTCCGCTTCAAGTACGCGGACGCGCAGACCAAGAAGCCCGATCCCTACTACGTCTCGGTCGGTGTGAAGTCGCCGCACGACATCGATCTGGACACGGGCATGCCGAACAAGTCCCCGAACCTGGGCGTCGGCTACACGAGCAAGCCGCAGGACATCTTCAAGCACTGGAAGGACGGAGGGTTCGTCGACCTGGTGTACCCGGACGACTTCCAGGGGCACTCGGCGGACGGCGACACCTACGAGGCCATTCCCGTCACCAACGACCCAGGTGACTGGACGGTCGTCTTCTACCACGTCAACGGCAGCCCGACGGATTACGAGAGCATCGGTTGCGACGGCTTCCACGTGGGAAGCTCCTAAACTGGCGCGAGCGGACTCCTGTCAGGCGAGGGGCGATTGACGGTGCGTAAGGCATGGATCGTGGCGGGCGCCGCTGTCGCGGCGGGGCTCAGCTTCGTGATGCTGCTCGTCGTCGGGGTCTACGTCGTCGCCGGAAACCTCGCGGGCGGCGTGGGCGGAGCGTCCAAGTCGCTGGCCAAGGGGGCCGTGCCAGCCGCATACTCGGCGCTCGTGCAGAAGTGGGGCAACCTGTGTCCCGCCATCAACCCCGCCTTGCTCGCCGCCCAGCTGTATCAGGAGAGTGGGTTCAACCCGAAGGCCCAGAGCCCGGCGGCGGCGCAGGGCATCGCGCAGTTCATTCCTGGGACGTGGGCCACGCACGGGCTGGACGGCGACGGGGACGGCGACCGCGACGTATGGGACCCGAATGACGCGATTCCGTCGGCTGCGTCCTACGACTGCAAGCTCGCCTCCTATGTGAAGGACGTACCTGGCGACCCGACGAAGAACATGCTCGCGTCCTACAACGCGGGGGCGTACGCGGTCATCAAGTACGGGGGTGTGCCGCCGTACAAGGAGACCCAGAACTACGTGAAGACGATCACGACTCTGGAGCAGAGCTTCGCCGCGCCGGTCAGCAGGGTTGACCCCTCCAAACAAGCCGCCGGCGCCATCTACTACGCCCAGAAGAAGCTGGGCACGCCCTATCTCTGGGGTGGGGAGGGCAGTGCTGCGGACGGTGGGCGGTTCGACTGTTCGGGGTTGACTCAGGCCGCGTACGAGACGGTGGGGATCTCGTTGCCGCGGGTGGCCAACGATCAGTACAACGCGGGGCCGCATCCGGACAGGGACGAGTTGTTGCCGGGGGATCTGGTGTTCTTCTCGGACGACCTCACCAACTCACGGGCCATCCGGCATGTCGGGATTTATGTGGGTGGCGGGTACATGATCGACGCGCCGAGAACGGGTGCTGTGATCCGGTTCGACCCGATCGACACCCCGGACTACTTCGGAGCCACCCGGGTGACCGAAGATGGCGCGAAAGCGCTGCCCACGACCGTGTAGACGGAGCGTGAACCCACCCCCTGAGCTGCGGTGATGGGTCTCTCTTCGATAACGTCTGAGTGATCATTCAGTGGAGTGTGGAACGTATCAACAGGGGCCGTGCGTTCCTGGTGACGTAGCCGGATCTACAACCACGGGGGTGGGCGGAGCGGCGTACGCAAGTTGCGCCGAGCCAAGAGACGACGAAGGGGCCGCAGCATCATGGCTGGACTCGCAGATTCCGGGTCGAACCCCGACGTCGACCTGCTCTTCGACGTCAATGGCCTGGCCAAGGACGCCCCGCACTGGTTCGACCGGGTCATGGAGTACGTCGGTGAGTACGGGGTCGTGCTCGCCCTGGTGCTGCTCGTCGTGTGGTGCTGGTGGTCGGTGCGACGCCGGGGCGACGAGGACGCCGCCTCGTCCGTCGCCGCGCTCGTGTGGGCGCCGCTGGCCGCGGGGATCGCGGTCCTGGTGAACGTGCCGATCCGCGGGTTCGTCGAGCGGCCACGGCCGTTCCTCGATCACCAGGGGCTCGAGGTCCTGGTGAGCGGCAAGACCGACTACTCCTTCGTGAGCGACCACGCGACGATCGTCATGGCCCTCGGCGTCGGGCTGTTCGTCGCCAACCGGAAGTTCGGGCTGGTCGGGATCGGGCTCGCGCTGCTCGGCGGGTTCTGCCGGGTCTACATGGGCGTGCACTATCCGACCGATGTCGTGGGCGGGTTCGCGCTCGGTACCGCTGTCGCGCTGCTGCTGTCGCCGCTGGCCATGGCTCTGCTGACGCCCGTGATGTCCGCCATCGAGCGGTCGCCCAGGGGCGGGTGGCTGATCAAAGCGCGGGGAGGCTCCCGCGAGGGCGGGCAGAAGGCCGTGATTCCGGGTGCCCGGAAAGAGGCCGCGGGCGCGGGCGCCGAGGAGCGGGACCTCGCGGCCTAGTCCCTGACCGGGGGCGGAAGCCGTGAGGGCTACAGCGCCTGCGGGTACGTGAAGAAACCCTCCGGGTCGTACTGCTTCTTCAGCTTCGTCAGGCGCGTCGCCGCGTCCCCGTAGTACGCCTTGCGCCAGTCCTTCAGCGTCGGGTCCGTGTAGTTCTGGTACGCGGCACCCGAGGCGTACGGCCGCATCGCGTCGTGGGCCGACGTCAGCCAGGACTGGGCGGTGGAGCCGGACGTGCCGGCCCGCCAGGAGGCGATGTACTGGGCCAGGATGCGGGAGCGGCGGTGCACGAAGGCCGTGGCGGTGGGGGAGACGCGGTTGACGGCTCCGCCGAGGGCCGTGAGGGCGACGCTGCCGGAGCCGCCGCGGACCGACTGCATCTGCCGCATCAGGGTCTGGATGCCCGCCGGTGAGAGCGAACGGTCGAAGAAGTCCGACTTCGCGGAGTACGTCTCGCGGCTCAGCGCGCCCTGCGGGGAACGGCCCGGGGTGGAGCCGGGGAGGTGGCACTGGGCGTCCGAGGTGAAGGACGAGCAGCCGGCGTACAGCTCCATCGACTCCTTGTACGAGCGGCGCTTGATCGCGACGTTGCTCGCGGGGCCGGGGCCGCCGGGGCGGTCGGCCAGGCGGTCCACCGCGTTCTTGAGCTCGTTGTAGGTGCCCAGCGAGAACGCCGCGACCGTGATGGTCGGGTTGCCGCCCGCGTGGTTCGAGATGCTCAGGGCCGACCAGATCTCGTCGGGCTGGGTCGGGCCCCACTCCTGCCACGCCTTGATCAGCTTGGCCGCCTTCGACCAGGGCCAGGTCATGTACGCCGTGACGGCCTGAGGGGCGGGGTGGGTCCTGAACTGGAGCTCGGTGACGACGCCGAAGTTGCCGTTGCCGGCGCCGCGCAGGGCCCAGAAGAGGTCCTTGTTGGTGGTGGCGTTGGCGGTGAGCTGCTTGCCGTCGGCGGTGATCAGGGTGGCCTGGGTGAGGCTGTCGCAGGTCAGGCCGTAGGCGCGGGAGGTGACGCCGTGGCCGCCGCCGAGGGTGAGGCCGGAGACGCCGACGCTGGGGCAGGAGCCGGCGGGGATGGTGACGCCCTTGGCGGCGAGGGCCCGGTAGACGTCGATGAGTTTGGAGCCGGCGCCGACCACGGCGGTGTTGCCGCCGGCTCGGATGCGGTTGAGCTTGGAGACGTCGATGATCAGGCGGTTGTTGCCGGAGGACCAGCCGGCGTAGGAGTGACCGCCGTTGCGGATGGCCACGTGGAGGTTGTGGGCTCGGGCGTAGGCGAGGGTGGTGCGGATGTCGTCGGGGTGGGCGACGTAGGCGACCGCGGTGGGCTTCAGGTTGTCGAAGCGGGTGTTGTAGAGCAGGCGGGCGGACTTCCAGTCGGCGTCGCCCGGGCGGATGAGGCGGCCGTCGAGGTCCTTGGCGAGGGCGGTCCAGTTGGCTGGGGCGGAGGCGGCGGTGTTGCCGGTGGCGGTGGTTCGGGTGCCGGTGCCGGAGTTGGTGTCTTTGGTGCCGTCGCAGGCGGTTGCCGTCAGGGCGGTGAGGGCTGCTGCGGTGCCGCCGATGAAGGTACGCCGTTCCATGTCGCCTCCTGGAAATTGTGAGCTGCTGCACGTTGCCAGTGAGCGCGGCAGCTACGGCGCGGGCACGGACGTTCTCGCGTCGAAATGTTGTGACCGCGGCTGAGCACTGGGCCTGGCAACAGGAGACACTCCCGCGCAGTCAGTACGAAGGGTTCTTGGAACGAGACGGGAAGGCCGCGGTCCGGGTTCCAGATGTCGGTGGCTCCTTGACCTGTACTTTGCCCCCGTGGGGATGCACGATCCCCGGTCCGCGTGACTCAGCCCCGTCCGGTGCTTGAGGACGGGGCAACGGGCCCAAACTCCTGAATGCCCGGGAATGGACCCGCACCGCCCGCGGCACTGTCCACGACCGGGACACCAACGCCGCGATCAACGTGAAGACGGCCGCCGGACTGGCGGTATCGGCCTGCGGAGCGCCGGTAAGACCAGGAGCGATCCCGGCACAGCGCGAAGAAACAGGAAGCCACGGATTCCCGACCGAATGCCGTGCCGCGTAGCGGCACGGCAGGAACGGAAGGCCAGAATCCTCGGGCTTCAGCCCGAGGAGCAAGTCAGAGGAACGCCAGGTGTACGACCCCGAACGCGGCAGCCGCCACCACCGCGGCCGCAGGCATCGTGATGAACCACCCAAGGACGATGTTCTTGGCCACACCCCACCGCACGGCGTTCACCCGCTTGGTAGCCCCCACACCCATGATCGCCGAAGTGATCACATGCGTCGTGGAGATCGGCGCCTTGAACAGAAACGCCGTGGTGAACATGATCGACGCCCCCGTGGTCTCCGCGGCGAACCCCTGAGGCGGATCAAGCTCAATGATCTTCCGCCCCAACGTCCGCATGATCCGCCACCCACCGGCATACGTCCCCAGCGACAACATCACCGCACAGACGATCTTCACCCACACCGGAATCGGATCGCCGTAGTCCTCGACATCGGCGATGACCAGCGCCATGACCACGATGCCCATCGTCTTCTGGGCGTCCTGAAGACCGTGCCCGAGCGCCATCCCGGCAGCCGACACGGTCTGCGCGATCCGGAACCCGCGCTTGGCCTTGTGCGGATTGGCCCGCCGGAAGATCCACATGATCGCGGTCATCACCAGATACCCCGCGCACAGCCCGACGATCGGCGACACGAACATCGGGATGACGATCTTCTCCAGGACCCCGCTCCAGTACACCGTGGTCCCGCCGGCCAATGCCGCCCCCACCATGCCGCCGAACAGCGCGTGCGAGGAGGAGGACGGCAGCCCGAAGTACCAGGTGACCAGGTTCCAGGTGATCGCGCCCACCAACGCCGCGAAGAGGATCCCCATCCCCTTCGAGCCTTCCGGCGTCTGGATCACCCCCTCACTGACGGTCTTGGCGACACCGGACCCCAGAAAGGCACCGCCGAGATTCATGACCGCGGCCATCGCCAGCGCGGCCCGCGGCGTCAGCGCCCGCGTCGAGACGGACGTGGCGATGGCGTTCGCCGAGTCGTGGAAGCCGTTGGTGTACGTGAAGAAGAGCGCGACCGCGATGGTCACGACCAGAGCGAAGGTGTCCATGTGAGGGTCTCAGGACTCCTTGACGGCGATGGTCTCCACCGTGTTCGCCACATGCTCGAATGCGTCGGCCGCTTCCTCCAGCACATCCACGATCTGCTTGAGCTTGAGGACCTCGATCGCGTCGTACTTGCCGTTGAAGAGGTGCGCGAGAAGCTTGCGGTGTATCTGGTCGGCCTGGTTCTCGAGGCGGTTGACCTCGATCCAGTACTCGGTGAGGTTGTCCATCGTGCGCAGGTTCGGCATGGCCTCGGCCGTGAGTTCCGCGGCCCGCGCCAGCACCTCGATCTGCTGCTCGACGCCCTTGGGCAGTTCCTCGACGTTGTAGAGGACGACCAGGTCGACGGCCTCCTCCATGAAGTCCATGATGTCGTCGAGGCAGGACGCGAGGTTGTAGATGTCCTCGCGGTCGAACGGTGTGATGAACGAGGAGTTCAGCTGGTGGAAGATCGCGTGCGTGGCGTCGTCACCTGCGTGTTCCGCGGCCCGCATACGCTCTGCGATCTCGGCCCGGCCGGCGGTGTCCGCCCCGAGCAGTTCCATCAGGAGCTTCGAGCCCGTGACGATGTTGTCCGCGGATGCGGCGAACATGTCGTAGAAGCTCGTCTCCCGGGGGGTCAGACGAAAGCGCACGTGAGGGTCCTCAGGAAGCGTCGGTTCGGTCAGGCTGATGCTAGGCGCATCATCCGGCCACGGCTAATGGGCCGTCCTCCAGTGTCGCCCATCAGGCACAGTGGTCGGCACGGGGGCTGCCCAGTGGTCCAGTCCAACGGCCGTTGGCGGTTCGGCCACAGGGCCCTATACCCAGCAAAGTTCGGTACGATATACCCAGTAGGGGTATATGAAGCGGTTTACGTCTGGAGGACGCGATGACGACCACCGAGGCCGGCGCGGCCGCGCCCTCCGAGGCGGAGGACACCCCCGCTGTCGTGACCGACCACGACCGCGGTGTCCACGGCTACCACAAGCAGAAGGACGAGCACCTCAAGCGCCTGCGCCGGATCGAGGGCCAGATCCGCGGCCTTCAGCGCATGGTCGACGAGGACGTCTACTGCATCGACATACTCACGCAGGTCTCCGCCTCCACCAAGGCCCTGCAGTCCTTCGCCCTGCAACTGCTGGAGGAGCACCTGCGGCACTGCGTCGCCGACGCGGCCCTCAAGGGCGGTGCGGAGGTCGACGAAAAGGTGGCGGAGGCGACGAAGGCGATCGGCCGGCTGCTGCGCACCTGAGGGCCACGGCCCCAGTGGCCGAAATCATTCCCCCTCGGCGTCCCGCTCCTCCGCGACCCTCAGCACCTCGTCGATGCTTTCCAGACTGAGCCGGTCCTCGCGGGCGGTCGAGGCCGCGATGATGAGCTCTCCGCACAGCTCGATCTCGGCGAGGGCCACGTGGTCCTGAACTGCCGTACCGCCGACCGGAGCCACGTGCATCACCTCTTCTCTGCCGTTACCGACTTCCTAGAGTAGGGAGCGGCCTACACACCGCGCATGGCACGGACGGGCTAGTTCTTGACGCCCGTCACGCCCGCACACCCCGACGCTCACTACTCGGCGATCTTCCCCGCGTAGATGTCGTCACCGTCCGGCAGCCGTACGTCGACGGGGGCCCCGAAGTCGTACAGCAAGGTCGTCGAGGCCACGGCGACGGCGTCCTTCTGCTGCCCGTTGACGAAGCTGAACCGATGCCGGACCTTCCGGATCCGCCCGTCGTCGTCGAGGTACACGTCGAACGGGACCTCGTCCGTGGCGAACCCTTTCGCCGCCGCCGCAAGCGCTTCCGAATTCCCCTCGGAGGCCTCCCGCGCGGCAGTCGCCAGGTCAGCGGTCCCCCGGTAGTGCCGCACCGCCGTACCGGCGACGTCCGTCTTCCCCACATACGTCGCCGTCCGCGCCCCGCGCAGCACCTCGGCGGCGGCGTACGGATCGGTGGCCCCGCCGGTGACCAGGTTCCCGTCGGACAGCGACCGCGTATCGACCCGGACCCACTTGTCCGCGGGCACACCGGCACCGCGGTTCTTCATGAACAACGCCCCCGGCGCGAGCAACTCCATGATCGGCCGCTGCGCGGCGGCGCCCGCCGGATCCTGCGGCAACAGCACCTTCAGCCGCCCGCGCCGCTTCTGGAAGTCGTAGACACCCTCACCGCGAATGGTGACGCGCGTCCCACCCGTCGCCATCTCCATCGACGTCCGCGCCTTGGAACTCCGGGCCTCGACCAGCGCATCGGCGGCCCGCCGCACCACCCGCACGGCGTCCCCGTCCCGCGAGTCCCCCACAGCGGCACCGCTCTCCGCCACACACCCGCTGCCCGTCAGACAGACACACAGGACTCCCGCCGCAACGCCCGCCCCACGCCTCTGCCTGCGCTGCTGCTGCCGCTCCGTCATCGCCTGCCTACCCCCAGCCGGTACGTCCGTCACGGGCCCCCTGTCGTTCCGGTTAACGACGAGTAAGTGCCCCCGTCACGCACACCGGAGGCGTCGCGTTTACTTGCCCTGGGTAACGTTGTCGACGTGGCACAGCAGGACGGACCAACCTCCCCCGCAAAACCGGACGACCCCGCGGAACACCGCACGACAACAGTGGAGAAGGGCCGCTTCTGCACGGCCCGCTGCACCTGCGGCTGGCACGGCCCGGCCAGACGCGCCCGCAGCCTGGCGCGGGCGGACGCGGAAGGGCACACAACAGGCTGACGCCGCCCCGCACGGCGCCGCGTACGGCGGTGAGGGGACGACGTGAAACAAGACGGGCCCGCCCCCCGGGAGCCAGGGGGCGGGCCCTTTATCTGCCTCGCAGTGGCACCGCCATGCAGCACCGCGAGGGGTCTGTCAGCCGAAGCGGCCGGAGATGTAGTCCTCCGTGGCCTGGACCGACGGGTTGGAGAAGATGCGCTCCGTGTCGTCGATCTCGATCAGCTTGCCGGGCTGGCCGACGGCGGCGAGGTTGAAGAAGGCCGTGCGGTCGGAGACACGGGCCGCCTGCTGCATGTTGTGCGTCACGATGACGATCGTGAAGCGCTCCTTCAGCTCACCGATCAGGTCCTCGATGGCGAGGGTGGAGATGGGGTCCAGGGCGGAGCAGGGCTCGTCCATCAGCAGGACCTTCGGTTCCACCGCGATCGCGCGGGCGATGCAGAGGCGCTGCTGCTGACCGCCCGAGAGACCCGAACCGGGCTTGTTCAGGCGGTCCTTCACCTCGTTCCAGAGGTTCGCGCCCTTCAGGGACTTCTCGACGACGTCCTGAAGCTCGCTCTTCTTGTAGTTGCCGTTGAGGCGCAGGCCCGCCGCCACGTTGTCGAAGATCGACATGGTGGGGAAGGGGTTCGGGCGCTGGAACACCATGCCGACCTCACGGCGCACCGACACCGGGTCGATGCCGGGGCCGTACAGGTCCTCGTCGTCGAGGAGGACCTTGCCCTCCACCCGACCGCCCGACGTCACCTCGTGCATACGGTTCAGCGTGCGCAGGAACGTCGACTTGCCGCAGCCGGACGGGCCGATGAAGGCCGTCACCGAGCGCGGCTCGACCGTCATCGAGATGTCCTCGATCGCCTTGTGGGAGCCGTAGTAGGCGGTGAGCCCGCTTACGTCGATTCGCTTGGCCATGTCTCTACTTCACTTCCAGAATCAGTTGGTCGCTGTGTGGCCCCGCGCGGCGGTAGCCGCAGGTCGATGCTTTAGCGACCGGTCTTCGGGGCCTTCCAGCGGGCGATCCCGCGGGCCAGCATGTTGAGGATCATCACGAAGGCGATCAGCGTGAGTGATGCCGCCCAGGCGCGGTCGTACGCCGGGGTCTCGCCGGAACCGTACTGCTGGTAGATGTACAGCGGCAGCGACGCCTGCGCCCCCTCGAAGGGGTTGGCGTTGATGAACTTGCTGCCGAACACCAGCAGCAGCACGGGCGCGGTCTCACCGGCGATACGGGCGATGGCCAGCATGATGCCGGTGGTGATGCCGCCGATCGAGGTCGGCAGGACCACCTTCAGGATGGTGCGCCACTTGGGCACGCCGAGCGCCAGGGAGGCCTCGCGCAGCTCGTTCGGGACGAGCTTGAGCATCTCCTCGGTGGAGCGGACGACGACCGGCATCATCAGGATCGCCAGGGCCAGCGAGCCGGCGAAGCCGAAGGGCTGCATGTCGAACATCAGCATGAGGCTGAGGATGAACAGGCCGGCGACGATCGACGGGATACCGGTCATGACGTCGACGAAGAAGGTGACGGACCGGGCGAGGCTGCCACGCCCGTACTCCACCAGGTAGATCGCGGTGAGTACACCGATCGGCGCGGCGATCAGGGTGGCGAGACCGACCTGCTCCAGGCTGCCGAGGATGGCGTGGTAGATGCCGCCGCCCGGCTGGGAGTCGGCGACCACGCCCATGGAGTGGGTCAGGAAGTAGACGTCCAGGACCTTCACACCGCGGGCGATGGTCGTCCAGACCAGGGAGACCAGCGGGACGACCGCCAGCAGGAAGGCGACCCAGACCAGGGAGGTCGCGACGCGGTCCTTGGCCTGGCGCCGGCCCTCGACGCGGGCGGCGATGACGTACGAACCGAACACGTAGAGGAGACCCGCGATCAGGCCCCACTGGACGCGGCTGCCGAGGCCGGCGCCCAGGCCGATGCCGACCGCGACGGCCACCGAGCCGGCCGCGATGGCGTAGGGGGACCACTTGGGCAGGCGGGCGCCGCGCAGGCTGCTGGGGCGCTTGTCGGCGATGGTGGCGTTGCTCATGCGTTGGCCCCCGAGTACTCCTTGCGGCGGGCGATGATCGCGCGGGCCGCGCCGTTGACCAGCAGGGTGATGACGAACAGGACCAGACCGGAGGCGATCAGCGCGTCCCGGCCGAACTCGGTGGCCTCGCTGAACTTGCTGGCGATGTTCTGGGCGAAGGTTCCACCGCCCGGGTTGAGCAGGCTGCCGTGGATGATGAAGTCGGGGGAGAGCACGGTGGCCACGGCCATCGTCTCGCCGAGGGCGCGGCCGAGGCCGAGCATCGAGGCGGAGATCACGCCGGAGCGGCCGAAGGGGAGGACCGCCATGCGGATGACCTCCCAGCGGGTGGCGCCGAGCGCCAGGGCCGCCTCCTCGTGCGTCTGCGGGACCTGCCGGAAGACCTCGCGGCTGACGTTGGTGATGATCGGCAGGATCATGATCGCGAGCAGGATGCCGACCGTGAACATCGAGCGGGGGGCGCCGCCCTCCCAGGAGAAGATGCCGGTCCAGCCGAGGTACTCGTCCAGCCAGCCGAAGAGGCCGGTCAGGTGCGGTACGAGGATCATGGCGCCCCACAGGCCGTACACGATGGACGGCACGGCGGCGAGCAGGTCGATCACGTACGCGATGGGGCCCCGGAGTCTGCGCGGGGCGTAGTGCGTGAGGAACAGCGCGATGGCCACCGCGATCGGGACCGCGATGACCATGGCGATGATCGAGGAGACGATCGTGCCGAAGGCCAGGACGGCGATACCGAAGACCGGCGGGACCGTGTTGGTGTCCCACTCGAAGGTGGTGAGGAAGTTGCCCTCGTCCTCGCTGATCGCGAGGACGGCGCGGTAGGTGAGGAAGACCGCGATGGCGGCCATGATCACCAGCAGCAGGATGCCCGAGCCGCGGGAGAGGCCGAGGAAGATCCGGTCGCCGGGTCGGGTGGCGCCGCGGGCCGCGCGCTGCTGCTCGGCTGCCGGCGGCCGTGGGGTGGGGAGAGGGGCTTGAGGCGTCTGTGTAGATGTGTCCATCACGTTCTCCGGTCTGCGGAGCCGCACACGGTCTGCGGCGGCTCGGTGGAGCCGTACGCGATCGGCGACGGCTCCGGGCGGCGGTGCACCGGACGATGCGGTCCGGTCCGGGGTTTCTCAGGCCCTGGACCGGACCGCATTCGGGTCAGCTCAGGTTCGAGATGGTCTTGCGAACCTCGGTGATGATCTCCTCGGGCATCGGGGCGTAGTCGTTCTCCGTGAGGATCTTCTGGCCGTCCTCGGAGGCGATGTAGGTCAGGAACGCCTTCGTGCCGGGCAGGGTGGCCGCCTTGTTGCCCTTGTCGCAGACGATCTCGTACGTCACCAGGACCATCGGGTACGCACCGTCGGCCTTGGTGTTGTAGTCCAGCTCGAGCGCGTAGTCGTTGCCGGTGCCGACACGCTTGGCGGCCGCGATGGCCTTGGTGGCGTTGGCGACGTTGGCCTCGACCGGGGCGGAGGCGCCGGTGTCGAGCTTGGCCGCCTTGATGTTGTCCTTGACGTAGGACAGCTCGAAGTAGCCGATGGCGCCGTTGGTCTGCTTCACCTGCTGGGCCACGCCGGAGGACTGCGGAGCGGACTGGCCGCCCTTGGCCTGCCAGGCCTTGCCGCCCTCGTAGGGGAAGTCCTTCTTGGCGGTGGCGATCAGGTACTTGGTGAAGTTGTCCGTCGTGCCGGACTCGTCCGAGCGGTGGAACGCCTGGATCTTGAGGTCGGGGAGCTTCGCGTCGGGGTTCAGCTTCTTGATCGCCGGGTCGTTCCAGTTGGTGATCTTGCTGTCGAAGATCTTGGCGATCGTCGAGGCGTCCAGGACCAGGTTGTCGACGCCGGAGACGTTGTAGCCGACGGCGATCGGGCCGCCGACCATCGGGAGGTTGATGCCCTGGCCGCCGGAGCAGATCTTCTTGGAGGCGGTGACCTCTTCGGGCTTCAGCGCGGAGTCGGAACCGGCGAAGGCGACCTGGCCCTGGGTGAACGCGGTCACGCCGGCGCCGGAGCCGCCGCCCTTGTAGTTGAGCTGCACGTCCCTGCACGCGGCGGTGAACTGCGCGACCCAGGCGTCGATCGCGTTCTTCTGCGCGGAGGAGCCGTCGGCGAGCAGCTGGCCCGAGGCGTCGTCGCACTTGATGTTGCCGGCCGCTGCGCTGGAGGCGCCCCCGTTGCTGCTGGTGCCGGTGTCGTCGGAGCCGCACGCCGTGAGGGCCAGGGCGCCGGAGACGGCGAGAGCGCCGAGAGCGAGAGCCCGCCGGTTCTTGCGCTGAAGCTTCACTGAGGGAGTTCCTTCCAGGAGCCGCCGTCCTGAATTCGGCGGCGTGCGAAGAATGGGTGATGCGGGACCGTCCCCCCGGGGCGCGGTCCGTCATCGTGCAAGGCCGAAATTAGGCAGAACAGGTGAAGCCGCCGATGGGCGTAAATGAACGAGGGGTGAACCCCTGGGGACGGTGCGGTGAGGTCACGGAACGCTTACGTTGAGGACACGGGAGCGTCCCGAGACTTTGTGCGGAGATGGTGCGGACTATGCCGGCCGAAGCGACTCCGGCAGGGCGTCCACGAGTGGGCGGTCTCTTGGCCGGGTCAGACGGCTCCGGGCGGAGTGCCCCGTCTCCTCCTCGACCTCGCGCAGCGCGCCGGCCAGGTGGTCCTCGTCTTGGTTCACCGGTGAAAAAAGTCGCTGGTCAGGGCACCTTCAAGGCCTTGGCGGCACCATGGACCACATGAGTCGACCGTATGTCGTTCGTGCCGCGGGCTGCCTGTTGTGGCGTCGCTCGTCGGCTGGGCTGGAGCTGGCGCTGGTCTACCGGCCGAAGTGGGCTGACTGGTCCTGGCCGAAAGGCAAGCTCAAGCGCGGGGAAGCGGCCGAAGCGGGGGCACGCCGTGAGGTACTGGAAGAGACCGGCTACACGTGCCGTCTGGGGGCGAGGCTCCCGTCATCCCGGTACACCGACCATCAGGGGCGCCTCAAAGAGGTCTCCTACTGGGTGGCGGAGGCAAGGGAGGGTGCCTTCGAGCCGAACGAGGAGGTCAGCGATCTTGTCTGGCTCACGCCCGACGCCGCCCGTGAACGACTCACGCATGAGAGGGACCGGGATCTGATCCCTGTCGCGCTCGTCGCCATCGGTAAGGGCGGAGACGCGAGGGGGCTGTGATGCCGGAGCAGCAAGAGCGCTCCGCTGGGAGGGGACGTCGACCGTGAGCGTCGCTGACCGCCGCGCGCGGCGTGACCATCGAGCGGGTCCTGACAGACAACGCCTGGGCCTGCACCAAGAACACCTGGCGCGACACCTGCCACCAGCTGGGCACCAGCCCTCGCTGGACCCGGCCCTGGCGGCCGCAGACCAACGGCAAGGTCGAACGCTTCCACCGCACCCTGCTCGACGAATGGGCCTACCACCGGCCCTACACCTCAGACACCGAACGGCAGGCCGCATTCCCCGACTGGCTGGACTGGTACAACCACCACCGCCCCCACACCGGAATCAGCGGCCACACCCCAGCCAGCCGCGTCACCAACCTCTCCGGACAACACACCTAGGGCGTGCCCACCGTCTGGCGCTGCCAGGACTGCTGGAACGCGAACCGTGCCGCCTCCACCTCGTGCCGCTGGTCGGCGTGCAGCACACCGAGGGCGTACGCCGTCGCCGGGGCGATGCGCGGGGTGCGGGCCGCCTGGGCCGCGGCGGCCGCCGCCTCGGAGGCGTCGCGGTGCCGGTTCAGGGACTGGCCGGCCGCCAGCAGCCGTACGTCCACCGGGTCACTGTCGCCGTACAGGACCTCGCGGGCGTAGCGGTGCAGGCGCAGCAGCAGGCGGACCTGGTGCCAGGGTGCGTCCTGCGGGTGCGGGGACGGGTCCGGGGAGAGGCCGTGGATCAGGGCCTCCGCGTTGTAGGGGTGGCCGGCGGTCACCAGCGGGAGCGCAGCCACCGCGTCGGTGAGGCGTTCCTCGGCGGCGGCCGCGAGGGGGTGCAGGTCGGTGGTGGCCGCGGCGGGGGTGAGGGGGACCTCGCTGGCCAGTACGGCGATGCTGTCCGCGACGGCGTGGAAGCGGCTGCTCCCCAGGGCCTGGAGGGCGCTGGAGTGAGCCCGGGTCCGGGCGAGGGTGAGCTGGCGGTCCAGCAGGGCGCCTGCTTTGGCCGCGCCTACTGTCAGGTTGCCGCGGTCCGGGGTGGGCGCGGGGTTGGTCGGGGAGCCGGTGCTGCCGGGTGCCGCTCTCTTCGGGACGGTCGCCGCCCCAGCGGTCCGGCTGCCCGCAGCTACGCCGGTACGACTGCCCGTGGCCAGGTCGGCCCGGCCGAGCGCGCCTGCGTTGGCGCGGTTGCCTGCGGCGACGTTGGCACGGCTGCCTGCGGCTGAGTCGGCACTGCTCGCCGCGGCTGCATCGGCCCGGCTGCTCGCCGCCGCGTCGACACGGCTGCTGACGGCTGCGTCGGCGCTGCTGTTTGCGGCTGTGTGGGCCCGGCTGCTCACGGCCGCGTCGCCACGGTCGCCCGCCGTCGCGTCCGCACGACTGTCTGCCGCTGTGTCGCCCACGTCGCCCGCCGCCGCCTCGGCACGACTCACCGCCGTCGCGTCGCCAAGCCTGCCCGCCCTCGCGTCGGGACGGTCGCCCGTCGCGGCGTCGTTGCGGTCCCCCGACGCCGCCGCGTTACCGCTCGCCCCCGACAGGTCGCTGCGACTTCCCGCGGTCACCCTCGCCGGACCGCCCCCCGCACGCGCCCCCAGCACATCGGGCGTCGGCGTCTGGGCCGGCAGTACCGGTGCTCCGGACAGCCGGTGCAGGGCCAGGAGCAGGCGTTCCAGGCGGGCCGCGTAGGCGTGTTCCAGGGCCAGGGTGCCGGAGAGCCAGGCCAGTTCCGGGCGGATGGCCTCCGACCAGTCGGTGTCCAGCAAGGGGCGGAAGGTGTGCAGGCTGGCGCTGATGCGGCGGGCCGAGCGGCGCAGGGCGCGGGCCGCGTCGACGGACTCCTCCGTGCCGTTGGACGCGCCGCCCCCGGTCTCCCGGTGCAGCCGCAGGGCGCGGAGGAACTCCGTGGCCTGGGCGCGCAGGTAGCCCGCGAGGGCGTCCCCGGTCACCGCCCCGGCCGTGGGGTCCGTCGGGT
This sequence comes from uncultured Streptomyces sp., assembly GCA_965653385.1. Lineage (GTDB taxonomy): Bacteria > Actinomycetota > Actinomycetes > Streptomycetales > Streptomycetaceae > Streptomyces. The sequence continues at coordinate 17,879 of CBFGZZ010000083.1, forward strand.
CAAGGTGTTGCTGTGCCACGCCGGCGCCTCCGGGCGTCTATGAGCATCTCCTGGACATTGCGCAAGGGCTGGCCCTCCGTGTCCGTCGCGTGCCGGGTCCACTCGCCGTCCGGGCCGAGGTGCCAGGACGCGGTGGTGTCGGACATACCGGTCTCCAGGAGCCGGTTGAGCGCGGCGCGGTGGGCCGGGTCGGTGACCCTGACCAGGGCTTCGATACGGCGGTCGAGGTTGCGGTGCATCATGTCGGCGCTGCCGAACCACACCTCGGGCTCGCCGCCGTTGCCGAAGGCGAAGACCCGGGAGTGTTCGAGGAAGCGGCCGAGGACCGAGCGGACGCGGATGTTCTCCGACAGTCCGGTCACGCCAGGGCGGATCGCGCAGATGCCGCGGACCCAGATGTCGACCGGCACGCCCGCCCGGGACGCGCCGTAGCAGGCGTCGATGATCGCCTCGTCGACCATGGAGTTGACCTTGATGCGGACGTAGGCCGGACGCCCGGCACGGTGGTGCTGGGCCTCCTTGTTGATCCGCGAGACCAGGCCGTCGCGCAGGGATTTCGGAGCCACCAGCAGGCGGCGGTAGGTCTCGCGGCGCGAGTAGCCGGACAGGCGGTTGAAGAGGTCCGAGAGGTCCGCGCCGACCTGCGGGTCGGCCGTCAGCAGGCCCAGGTCCTCGTACAGCCGTGCCGTCTTCGGATGGTAGTTGCCGGTGCCGACGTGGCTGTAGCGCCGTAGCGTCTCGCCCTCCTGGCGGACGACGAGGGACAGCTTGCAGTGGGTCTTGAGGCCGACCAGGCCGTAGACCACGTGGCAGCCGGCCTCCTCCAGCTTGCGCGCCCACTTGATGTTGGCGTGCTCGTCGAAGCGGGCCTTGATCTCGACCAGGACGAGGACCTGCTTGCCTGCCTCGGCGGCGTCGATGAGCGCGTTGACTATGGGCGAGTCGCCGGAGGTCCGGTACAGGGTCTGCTTGATCGCGAGGACGTCCGGGTCGTCGGCCGCCTGCTCCAGGAACGCCTGCACGGAGGTGGAGAAGGAGTCGTACGGGTGGTGCAGGAGGACGTCGCGGTTACGGAGAGCCGCGAAGATGTCGGGCGCGGACGCCGACTCCACCTCGGCCAGGTCCCTGTGCGTGCCCGCGACGAACTTCGGGTACTTCAGCTCGGGCCGGTCGATCGAGGCGATGCGGAAGAGCCCCGTGAGGTCCAGGGGGCCGGTCAGCGGGTAGACCTCGGCCTCGCTGATCTTCAGCTCGCGCACCAGCAGGTCCAGGACCTCCTGGTTGATGTTCTCCTCGACCTCCAGGCGCACCGGCGGCCCGAAGCGGCGCCGCATGAGCTCCTTCTCCAGGGCCTGGAGGAGGTTCTCCGCGTCGTCCTCCTCGACCTCCAGGTCCTCGTTGCGGGTCACCCGGAAGGCGTGGTGCTCCAGGACCTCCATGCCGGGGAACAGCTCCTCCAGGTGGGCCGCGATGACGTCCTCAAGGGGGACGAAGCGGCCGGGGGAGGCCTCCAGGAAGCGGGAGAGCAGCGGGGGCACCTTGACGCGGGCGAAGTGCGGGGTGCCGGTGACGGGGTTCCGTACGCGCACGGCCAGGTTCAGGGAGAGCCCGGAGATGTACGGGAACGGGTGGGCCGGGTCGACCGCCAGCGGGGTCAGGACCGGGAAGATCTGGTGCCGGAAGAGCGTGAAGAGGCGGGCCTGCTCCTTCTCCGTCAGCTCGTTCCAGCGGACCAGGTGGATGCCCTCCTCCGCGAGCGCGGGGGCGACGTCCTCGTGGTAGCAGGCGGCGTGCCGGGCCATCAGTTCGCGGGAGCGGGCCCAGATCATCTCCAGGACCTCGCGGGGCTGCAGGCCGGACGCGGAGCGGGTGGCGACGCCGGTGGCGATACGGCGCTTCAGGCCGGCCACGCGGACCATGAAGAACTCGTCCAGGTTGCTGGCGAAGATCGCCAGGAAGTTCGCCCGTTCGAGGAGCGGGGTGTTCGGGTCCTCGGCGAGTTCGAGGACGCGCTCGTTGAACGCGAGCCAGCTGCGCTCCCGGTCCAGGAACCGGCCCTGGGGCAGCTGGACACCTTCGATCTCGGTGACCTCGTACGCGTCGAGGTCGGCGTCGATGTCGGGCTCCAGATCGGAGACGACCGCCGACACCGTGTGCGGGCGGTGCGCCGCAATGGAGCCCACGGAGGGCTGCGCGTGCTGGACCTGTGCCTGGGCGTTGGAAGGCTGGCTCATGTGCCCATTGTTCCGCGTTGCGAGCATTACGGGCGCGTCGGAAGCTGCGGGCGGGAGCGTGACCGGGAGGCGTCGGGCGTCCCCGTTCCCCGCGGTCCCCTCGGGGGGCGGCGAAGGCTCTGGCACGGCGGGCGTCATTGGCCGAGCGTCGCAAGCCCGTCTGAACCAACGGTTACGGAGACATGGCGTGTGGGATAGCGGGGGGCGGCTCGCGGGGGTCCAGGTGACGGTCCGTCGGCCCGGCCCGTACGTCCCTCCCCCCGTGGAGGGACGTACGGGTGGGTTCTCAGGGGGTGCGGCGGCGCAGCAGCCAGAAGGCGGCGGCGGTGGCCAGCGCGGCGGTGCCCAGCAGGAGGCCGGTCTCGACGAGATGGAGCGGCCAGAAGTGCGAGGCGGGGTGGTAGTCGGTGTAGTAGCCGACGATCTCGTGGGCCGCGAGGCACTGGGTGTCGTCGACGCACCGCGGGTCGGGGACGCGGGCACCCGTGGAGGTGAGGGCGCCCTGGTCGCCGGTGACGATGTGCGCGGGTGTCCGGTAGCCGGTCTTCAGCGTGCCGACCGCGGTCTCCCAGGGCACCAGGTTGCGGCTCGCGGCCGTGGCGAGGGCCCCCAGTGCTTCGGTGGCGACCAGCGCCACGGCGAGGGCCGGGAGCGCGCGGCGCAGGAGCAGACCCGCCAGCGCACCGAGCGCGAGGCCGAGCAGGGGTGCGGCGATGGCCGCGGTGCCGTTGGCCTGGAAGGTGTCCTCGGTGTACCAGGACCAGCGTCCCAGCGGGAGCGGGTGCGCGTCGGAGACCAAGTGGTGCAGGAGGACGAGGACGGTCGTGCCGGCCGTGAGCAGGACCGCCGGGACGGCGAGCTTGGCGGCCAGCCAGCGGGTGGGGGTGATGCCCTGGGTCCAGGCGAGACGCGCGGTGCCGTTCTCCAGCTCGCGGCCGACGAGGGCGCCGCCCGTCCACGCGGCGACGAGCGCGGGGAGCCAGGTCAGTCCAAACCCGGCGGCTCTGAAGACGCGGTCGAAGTCGTAGATCGGGTCGCCCCACACGCAGGCCTCGCGGCCGGCGCACACCCTGTCCCACTCCGCCTGTGCCGCGTGGGCACCCGGTCCGTAGGCCCACAGCAGCACCGCCGCGCCGCTGAGGACGACGACGGCCCACACGATCAGCGTCGAGCGGTGCAGCCGCAGAACGGTCCAGGTCAGGCCGCGGGGGCCGCGGGGTGGCCGACCGGTGGTGGGGGCCGTCGTGGCGGACAGCGCGGTGGTCATACGGCGGCTCCGGTACGGCGCTTCAGCAGCTGGAAGGCGATCAGGACCGTCAGGGCGGTGACGGCGAGGACGATGCCGGTCTCCACCAGTTGGAGGGGCCAGAAGTGGGAGGAGGGGTGGTAGTCGCGGTAGAAGCCGACGATGTCGTGCTCGGCGAGGCACTTGGCGTTGTGCACGCAGATGGGGTCCGCGACGCGGGCGCCGGTGGAGGTGAGGGCTCCCTCGTCGACGACCATGCCGATGTACGGCGGGTACTCGTGCTTGTCCGTGAGCGTCTTCAGCGGCCACAGGTACGGACGCACGGTGCCGAGCACGGTCGTCAGGAGTGCGAGGCCGACGACCGCCGTGCCGAGCGCGGGCAGGGCGCGGCGCTGGAGCAGGCCCGCCAGGAGGCCGACGGTGAGGCCGAGGAGGGCGTAGGAGGTGGCGAGGGTGCCGTTGGCTTCGAAGATGGTGCCCTCGTGCCAGTCCCACGAGACCATCGCCAGCTCCAGGGGACGGTCCGCCGACCACAGCAAGCGGTGCAGCAGCGTGAGCACGAGCATGCCGGAGACGAGCAGGACGGCCGGGACGGCGAGCTTGGCGGCCAGCCAGCGGGCCGGGGAGACGGACTGCGTCCATGCCAGCTGGGCGGTCCCGCTCTCCAGTTCGCGCCCGATGAGCGCGGCGCCCGCCCAGGCGGCGGTGAGGAACGGCACGAGGCCGAGGACTCCGGTGCCGATGCGGAGGGCCGTGGCGTACCGGGTGTAGGCGGGGCCGATGCCGTCGCAGCCCAGGCCGGGTACCCGCGTCGAGTCGCACCCCATCTCGTGGTACTGGGCCCAGGCGGCGTCCGCGCCGGGACCGTACGCCCACAGCAGCGTTCCCGCGCCGACGGCCACCAGCAGCAGCCAGAACCGCAGCGCCCAGCTGTGCAGCCGCAGCATCGCCCAGAGCAGTCCGCGCGGCCCTCGGGGAGAGGTGACGGCGGTGGATGTGTCGAGGGTCGTCACGGCGTTCATACGGCGGCCTCCCGCACGTCGTCGAGCAGCAGGGCCGGGGCCTCGGGGGCGCGCAGGTGGGCCAGGACCAGCTCCTCCAGGGTCGGGGCGGCGGACTGCCAGGCCTCGCCGAGGGGGCCCTCGGGCCGTACGAGCGCGGTGACCTGACGTCCCGTCGTACGGGACTCGACGACGGTGTGCGGGTCGAGTGAGCCGTCGGCCCGGCCGGTGACGAGGCGGTGCGTGGCGAGCAGGTCGTCCAGCGGGCCGGCGAGGCGGACCCGGCCGGCGCCGAGCAGCAGGAGGTGGTCGCAGGCGCCGTCCAGTTCGGCCACGACGTGCGAGGACATGACAACCGTGGTGCCGTGTTCGGCGGCGTCGGCCATGAGCGTGGCCATCAGCTGATGCCGGGCCAGCGGGTCGAGGTCGGCCATCGGCTCGTCCAGGAGCAGCAGTTCGGGGCGCTTGCCGAGGGCGAGCGCGAGGGCGACGCGGGTGCGCTGGCCGCCGGAGAGCGTGCGGATCCTGGCGTCCGCTGCGAGGCCGCCCTCGGCGACGATCCGCTCGGCGACCCGGTCGTCCCAGCGGCCGGGGTTCAGTTCGCGGCCGTAGCGCAGGGTGTCGGCGACCGTGAGCTGAGGGTGCAGGGGCTTGTCCTGGGCGACGTACGCGAGGCGTTCGCGGACCGCGGCCGGGGCGGCGCCGAGGACGGTGATCGTGCCGTCGGTGGGGCGCAGCAGTCCGGCGGCGAGGGAGAGCAGGGTGGACTTGCCGGCGCCGTTCGGGCCGACGACGGCGCAGACGCTGCCCGCCGGGAGTCGGAATGAGCAGCCGTCCAGGGCCTGCTTGCGCCGTCGCCCGAACCTCTTGCTGAGCGCGGCCGCCTCGATGGCGGTCCCGGTCATGACTCGTCCCCCTTGAAGTGCGTGTCCAGTACTGCGGTGAAGAGCGCCGCCACGTCGTCGTGGTCCAGCCCGGCCTCGCGGGCCCGCACGGCCCATGCCTCCAACTCGGTGCGCAGGGGGGACTCCGCGGGCGCGGTGTTCAGACCGCGCCGCACGAACGTCCCGAGCCCGCGGCGTGCCTCGACCAGGCCCTCGCGTTCCAGTTCGCGGTAGGCCTTGAGCACGGTGTTGGGGTTGATGGCGGTCGCCTCGACGACCTCGCGGGCCGTGGGCAGCTTGTCGCCGGGCTCCAGCAGGCCCAGGCGCAGGGCCTGCTTGGTCTGCTGGACGATCTGCACGTAGGTGGCTACGCCGGAGCGTCGGTCGATGCGGTAGTCGACCATTCCGTTCCACCACCCTTTCACTAATTGAGTAGTGAAAGGGTGGTGGAAGGGGCCCGGGAAGTCAAGTCGGAGGGGTTGTCGGTCGTCTGCTGCGCCGTCGTGGCTGGTCGCGCAGTTCCCCGCGCCCGTTGGGACGGGCGGTCCACGGTGCCTGTGAGGGAAGGGGAGGGCGGTCCCGCGCGCCCTCAGGGCACCCGGCCCTTCGCGTTCCGTGGGGTGTTCACGTCTCCGTGCGGTACATCAGGTCCGTCTCGTACGTCGTGAAGCCGAGGCGCTCGTACACCGACACGGCCGCCTTGTTGTCGGCGTCGACGTAGAGCATCGCCGTGGGGAGCCCCTGGGCGGACAGGTGGCGTAGTCCGATGGTCGTCAGGGCCTTGCCGAGGCCGCCGCCCTGGGCGCCGGGGCGTACGCCGAGGACGTACACCTCGCCGAGTCCCTCCTCGGCGTGGACCTTCGTCCAGTGGAAGCCGACGAGCTCGCCGTCCCGTTCCGCCAGGAAGAACCCGGCCGGGTCGAACCACGGCTCGGCCTTGCGGTCGTCGAGGTCGCGCTGGGTGAGCGAGCCCTGCTCGGGGTGGTGGGCGAAGGCGGCGGCGTTCACCGCGAGCCAGGCCGCGTCGTCCTGGCCGGGCACGAAGGCGCGGACCGTGACGCCCTCGGGGAGCACCGGGTCCGGCAGCGACAGGTCCGCCAACGGGCGGCGCATCTGGCGCAGTTCGCGGAACAGGGTGAGGCCGAGGACCTGGGAGAGGTGGCGGGCCGCGGCATGGCCGCCGTGGGCCCACACCCGCAGCCGCTTGCCGGACGCGGCGAGGAGGGCCGAGCCCAGTGCGCGGCCGTGCCCGTGGCCGCGGTGCGCGGGGTGGACGACCAGCTCGGCGGCCGGGGCCTCGACCGGGTCGGTGTCCTCCAGCTGGGCGTAGCCGACCAGTTCGCCGGCGACGGTCAGCAGCAGATGCGAGACGCCCTCGCGCTCCCCACCGCGCAGCTGGAGCCGGCCCTGCTCGGACACCGCCTGCTGCCCGTCGGTCCGGGTGGCCTCCGCGAGCAGCTCCAGTACGGCCTCGGTCTGCTCCGGGGTGAGCGTGGCGCGGGTCTCGATGGCACGGGTCGGGAGGGGGTGTGCGGTGTCGTCGCTGGTCATGCGTATGAGGGTAAGGGGCGCCTCCGGCAAAGTCCCGGCACAGAAGCAACCAGGCTGTAACCAGGAACCCCCTGTCGCGCTACGCGCGTTGACTCTAGGCTGCCGCCCGACGGGGCCATGTCACTCACGACACGCAGGCCGCTCAGGACCGACGTGTCATCCACGACTCACAGGGGGGCGGATGTCAGCCACATCCCACCAGCAGCACCGCAGACGCCGTACGTACGCGCTCGTCGCCACCGCCGCCGGACTCGCCACCGTCGGCGCGCTGGCCGCGGCGCTCCCCGCGACGGCGACGCCGGAGAGCTCGGCCAAGGGCGGCCATGGATACCACTTCGACCGCTACCGGGACGTCCAGCTGCTGTCCTTCAACGACCTGCACGGCAACCTGGAGCCGCCGTCCGGTTCCTCCGGCCGGGTCACCGAGGTGCAGCACGACGGCACGACGAAGACCATCGACGCCGGTGGTGTGGAGTACCTGGCCACCCATCTGCGCCAGGCCCGGGAGGGGAACAAGTACTCCATCACCGCGGCCGGCGGTGACATGGTCGGCGCCTCCCCGCTCATCTCGGGCCTCTTCCACGACGAGCCCACCATCGAGGCGCTGAACAAGCTCGACCTGGACGTGACGAGCGTCGGCAACCACGAGTTCGACGAGGGGGCCAAGGAACTGGCGCGCCTCCAGAACGGCGGCTGCCACCCCACGGCCGGCTGCTACACGGACAAGAAGTTCAAGGGGGCCGACTTCCCCTACCTCGCCGCGAACGTCCTCGACGAGAAGACCGGCAAGCCGATCCTCAAGCCCTACTGGGTGTGGAAGAAGAAGGACGTCAAGGTCGGCTTCATCGGCGTGACCCTGGAGGACACCCCGGGTGTCGTCTCCGCCGAGGGCGTCAAGGGCCTGAAGTTCAAGGACGAGGTCGAGACGATCAACAAGTACGCCAAGGTGCTCCAGCGCCAGGGCGTGAAGTCGATCGTCGCCCTCATCCACGAGGGCGGGGCCCCGGCCTCCTCCTCGTACAACTACGACTGTGACGCGCCCGGCGCGGGCGACGGCATCTCCGGCCCGATCGTCGACATCGCCAAGAACATCACGCCGCAGGTCGACGCGCTGGTCACCGGCCACACGCACGCCGCGTACGTCTGCACGATCGACGACCCGGCGGGCAAGCCCCGCATGGTGACGTCGGCCGCGTCCTTCGGCCGCCTCTACACCGACACCACGCTGACGTACGACCGCTTCACCGGCGACATCGCCCGTACGGCCGTGAAGTCCGCGAACCACGTGGTCACCCGGGACGTCCCCAAGGCGCCCGACATGACGGCGCTGATCGACCGGTGGAACACCCTCGCGGCGCCCATCGGCAACCGTGCCATCGGGTACATATCCGGTGACATCGGCAACACCGGGACGGAGTCGCCGATCGGTGACCTGATCGCGGACGCGCAGCTCGCGCACGGCAAGGAGCTGGACCCGGAGACCGACCTCGCGCTGATGAACCCCGGCGGCATCCGGGCACCGCTGACCTACGCGGCCAAGGGCAGCGAGGGCGACGGAGTGGTGACGTACGCCGAGGGCTTCACCGTGCAGCCGTTCTCCAACACCGTGAACCTTCAGGACTTCACCGGCGCACAGCTGATCCAGGTGCTCAAGGAGCAGGTCAGCGGCACGAACGCGGCCTCGCCGAAGGTCCTGCAGGTGTCGTCGGGTCTGACGTACACGCTGGACCTGACGAAGTCCGGCGCCGACCGGGTGGTGGCGGACTCGATCAAGCTGAACGGTGCGGCGATCGACCCGACGGCCACCTACCGTGTCGCCACGAACAGCTTCCTCGCGGGTGGCGGCGACGGTTTCCCGACGCTGGGTCAGGGCACGAACGACCTGGTCGGCTCGGACGACCTGACGGCGCTGGAGAAGTACCTGACGGCCAACTCCTCGGCCACCAGCCCGATTACGCCGCCGGCGGCGAACCGGATCACGGTCGTGCAGTAGTTCAACGCAGTAATTTGTGAACCGGCGTGAACTAGATCGCAAACCCCCGGTAGAGGTTGCGGGTGGGGGGTGTGCGCATGGTCGGATGGGCCGATGCGTTCCCCCCACCACATAACGACGCATCCCTATACAAACCCCTACGAGGAGCTCGG
>CBFGZZ010000084.1:0-26914 GCA_965653385.1 uncultured Streptomyces sp.
TCCGCCCCAGACCCCGCTCCTCAAACGCCGGAGGGGCTGGATTTGCCGGGCCGGGCCGGATCTTTTCAGCCCGTCCGGCGTTTGAGGACGAGGCCCGGAGGGCCGATGGCGGGGGTCTGGGGGCGCAGCCCCCAGGGATGGGACGGGTAGGGGCGGCGGGGGCGAGGAACCCTGTGTTCCCGGCGATAGCATGCCCCGTAAGAGATCACCCGGCGTGAGGAGGCACACGCATGGCAGGGGAACCGAGGGACGACTGCTTGTTCTGCAAGATCGCCGAAGGGCACGTCCCGGCGACGATCGTCCGGGAGACGGACACGACCGTCGCCTTCCGGGACATCAACCCCCAGGCACCCACCCACGTCCTGGTCATCCCCAAGGCGCACTACAAGGACGCCGCCGCCCTCGCCGCCGCCGACCCGGCCCTCGCCGCTGACGTCCTGCGCGAGGCCCAGGCCGTGGCCGACGAGGACAAGCTGGAGAGCTACCGCATCGTCTTCAACACCGGCGCCGGCGCGGGCCAGACCGTCTTCCACACGCACGCCCACGTCCTCGGCGGCCGCGGCATGCAGTGGCCCCCCGGGTAACTCACCATGTCCGTACGCGAACTGGTCGTCCTCGGCACGGCCAGCCAGGTCCCGACCCGGCACCGCAACCACAACGGCTACCTGCTGCGATGGGACGGCGAAGGGATCCTCTTCGACCCCGGCGAGGGCACGCAGCGGCAGATGCTGCGGGCCGGCGTCGCGGCGCACGACCTGAACCGGATCTGCGTCACCCACTTCCACGGGGACCACTCGCTCGGCCTCGCCGGCGTCATCCAGCGGATCAACCTCGACAAGGTCCCGCACCCCGTCACCGCCCACTACCCGCTCTCCGGACAGCGCTTCTTCGACCGGCTGCGGTACGCCACCGCCTACCGGGAGACCGTCGACCTCGCTCAGGCGCCGGTCAGCGAGGACGGGGTCATCGCCGACACCGGTGGCTACACACTGCACACCGCCCGGCTGTCGCACCCCGTCGAGTCGTACGGCTACCGCCTCGTCGAGCCCGACGGCCGCCGCATGCTGCCCGAACGCCTCGCCGCGCACGGCATCAAGGGGCCGGACGTGGGGCGGCTCCAGCGGGACGGCGTGCTCGGCGGGGTCTCGCTCGCGGAGGTGAGCGAAGTGCGCCGCGGGCAGCGTTTCGCGTTCGTCATGGACACCCGGCTGTGCGACGGGGTGTACGCCCTGGCCGACGGCTGCGACATGCTCGTCATCGAGTCCACCTTCCTGGACGACGACGTCGAACTCGCCGTCGAGCACGGCCATCTGACCGCCGGTCAGGCCGCCCGCGTCGCGCTGGAGTGCGGCGTACGGCATCTCGTGCTCACGCACTTCAGTCAGCGCTACAGCGAGCCGGACGAGTTCGAGCGGCAGGCGCGGGACGCCGGTTTCGACGGGGAGCTGACGGTGGCGTACGACCTCCTGCGGGTGCCGCTGCCGAAACGTCGGTAATACCGCCGTACGATGCTTTGATGCCCCTCCCGAAAGCAGAACTGCACCTCCATATCGAAGGCACCCTTGAACCCGAGCTCGCCTTCGAACTGGCCGCGCGCAACGGCGTCGAGCTGCCGTACGCCGACACCGGCGAGCTCCGCAAGGCGTACCAGTTCGAGGACCTCCAGTCCTTTCTGAACCTGTACTACGAGCTCATGGCCGTCCTGCGCACCGAGCGGGACTTCGAGGACCTCGCGAACGCCTACCTCGCCCGGGCCGCCGCGCAGGGCGTACGGCACGCGGAGATCTTCTTCGACCCGCAGGCGCACACCAAGCGAGGCCTGGAGCTGGGCACGGTGGTCGAGGGGCTGTGGCGGGCGCTGGGGAACAGCGAGGCCAACCACGGGATCTCGACCCGGCTCATCATGTGCTTTCTGCGCGACGACTCCGCCGAGTCGGCCATGGAGACGCTGCGGGCCGCGGAGCCGTATCTCGACCGGATCACCGGCGTCGGCCTCGACTCGGCGGAGGTCGGCCATCCGCCGGTGAAGTTCCGCGAGGTGTACGAGGCCGCCGCCGCCCTCGGACTGCGGCGCGTCGCGCACGCGGGTGAGGAGGGGCCGCCCGCCTACATCGCCGAGGCCCTCGACATCCTCGGCGTCGAGCGCGTCGACCACGGGCTGCGGTGCATGGAGGACCCGGTGCTGGTCGAGCGGCTGGTCCGGGACCGGGTGCCGCTGACCCTCTGCCCGCTGTCGAACGTACGGCTGCGGACCGTCGACGTCCTCGCCGACCACCCGCTGCCCGGCATGCTCGACGCCGGCCTGATGTGCACGGTCAACTCCGACGACCCGGCCTACTTCGGCGGCTACGCGGGAGACAACTTCGACGCGGTCCACCAGAGCCTGGACCTGTCCGAGGAGCGGCTGCGCGAACTCGCCCGCAACTCGTTCCTCGCCTCCTTCCTGGAGGACGACGAGGAACTGCGGGGGCGGTATCTGGCCGAGGTGGAGGCGTACGAGTTCGGGTAGCCGGGCCGGAGACGGTTCAGGTCGCCGCGGTCAGGCGGTCCGGGGCCGTCGGGGTGGCTTCGGTGGTGTCCAGAGGGATCTCGACGACCTCCATGATCTCCACGCCTTCGGCCACCTCGACCGTCTCCTGCGGGCGTCGGGCCAGTGCCACGACCGTCATCGGTACGGCGACGATCAGCAGCCCGGTGGCGAGGACCGTGCCCATGGCGGGGAAGCCGGCCTGGGCGGACAGGACGCTGCCGGTCAGGGGGCCCGCCGCGGTGCCCAGGGAGGACGCCGAGCCGACGAGGACCGCCCAGCGGCCGCGCGGGTCGAGGGAGGCGGCGAGGCCGATGACGTACGACAGGACGATCGGGTAGAGCGTGTTCCAGGCGATCTCGCCGGCTGCGAAGGTCGTCAGGTCGGTCGCGGACGCGCTGAGCGCGATGCACACCGCGATCAGGGCCGTACCGGCACCGATGGGAAGCGCGCGGCCGAGGCGCGGGCCGAGCGCTCCCGCCCCGGTCACGCCCAGCAGCCCGGCGCCGAGGCCCACGGCGAACACCGCGCCGACCGTCGCCTCGGTCAGCTCTGCCTGGGTCAGGCCGATCCGGCCGCTGACGCCCCACAGGGAGTTCTGGGCGAGGGACCAGCAGAGCATGCAGGCGGCGAGGGCCAGGCCGTGGCGGAGGTGGGGGAGGCGGGTGGTGGCTGCCCGCGTCCGGGGTTGCGGGGCACCGCTCGACGTCAGACGGGTCGTCAGTGGCCATACGGCGAGCGCCATGAGGGCGATGGCGGCCAGCGGCTGGCCGTGGCCCGCCCCGAGGTGCGGCACCGTCAGATAGACGGCGCCGGCGAGGGCGGAGACGCCCAGGAGGCCGAGCGTGGTGGCCCGGTGAGGTTCCCGCAGGGCGGCTATCCCGGTGGCGGCCACCGCCGTCGCCGTACCCGAGCCGAAGCCGCCGACCAGGACGCCCAGCACCACGGCCGGCAGGGCGTGGGCGAGCGCCGCGGCGCCGTAGCCGACGACCGCCAGCGCGAGCCCGGTCCGGGCCAGCCTGCGGGCGCCGACCCGCTCCACCCGTGAGGCCAGCAGGAAGCCCGCCGACGCCGAACTCAGCAGCAGCGCACTGCCGACGGCACCCGCCTGGGTGGGGGTGAGCGGAAGTCCGGAGTCGAGTCTGCCGACGACCGTCGGCAGCAGATACGGAGCGAGGTACCCGGCCGTGAAAAGGGCGACGAGGGGCCAGGGGGTGGTGCGAGGGGCGAACACGGGCGTTCCCAGGGCATGCGAAAGGAGCGGCTCAAGAGGGGGAGGGGCGCAGGCCGTCGACGGACAGGAACGCGCGGGCAATTTGTATCAAGCGGGGGGAGGCGTGAAGAAGCGCGGGGGGTGTGATCTGAGGCACGTTCTGTTTGGGGTGGGGGATCACGGGTAGAAGGTGCCCTCGCCTGCGCCGGAGAGATGCCCTCACCTGCGCCAGTGCACAGCCCCGCCCCCGCCGCTCCCGCCGGGAGCCGTCGCCTCGATCTTCGCCCTGATCTCCCGCATCACCGCTACGATCCGCTCCTCGTGGCCCGCCGACAGCCGTGCCACCGGCACCGAGCAGCTGATCGCGTCCTGGGCCGGGACCTCGTAGCGCAGCGCGAAACCGAAGCCGACGATGCCGGGGACGCCCTCCTCGCGGTCGATCGAGTAGCCGCGCGCCCGTACTTCGGCGAGGTCGGCGGCGAGGGCGTCACGGGTGGTGCGGGTGCGCGGGGTGAGGGGCTCGTACGGGCCGTCGGGGAGGTCGGCGTCGGGGCGTTCGGCGAGCAGGGCCTTGCCCAGGGCTCCCGCGTGTGCGGGCAGGCGCCGGCCCACCCGGCTGATCGTGCGCAGGTATTCGTGTGACTCGCGCGTCGCCAGATACGCCACGTCCCGGCCGTCCAGCCGAGCCATGTGGATCGTCTCGCCCAGCGCCTGCGACGCCTCGTCGAGATACGGGCGCACTACCCGGACGCGCGGGTCGGAGTCGAGGTAGCTGGTGCCGGTGAGCAGGGCGTGGATGCCGATGCCGTAGAGGGAGCCGGTGACGTCCGTACGGACCCAGCCGCGCGAGATCAGGGTCTGGAGCAGGGCGTACATGGAGCTGCGCGGCACGTCCAGCGCCTCGGCCAGCTCCTGAAGGCGGGCGGGGCGGTCGCCGCGCGCGGCGAGCAGCTCCAGCAACTCCACGGTGCGCGCCGCCGACTTCACTTCGCGGACGCCGCCTGTCTCTGACATGGGGCGATGGTAATCGTCGCCGCTCGGGCGGACCGTGCCATTGACGGTCGTGGTTCGCCTACCTAATCTCGATTCTCATACATGGATGACATCTACATCTGGAGATGGGGAGATGGCGAGGGTGAGCCTCGATACGGATACCGGCGCGCACACGGTCACCGTCCGGCGCTTGCGGGACGGCATGGCACAGGGCGTGCTGTCGTTCCCGCTCACGAGCTTCCACGACGACGGCACGCTGGACCCGGACGGCTTCCGCACCCATGTCGCCGCCCAGCTCGCCACCGCCCCCGGCGCGGTCTTCCCGGCCTGCGGCACCGGCGAGTTCTTCTCGCTGGACGAGGGCGAGTACCGGCAGGTCGTCTCCATCGCCGTCGAGGAGTCGGGCGGGCGGGTACCCGTCGTCGCCGGTGCCGGGTACGGCTGGGCGCAGGCAGCGCGGTTCGCCCGGATCGCCGAGGAGGCCGGCGCCGACGCCCTCCTCGTCCTGCCCCACTACCTCGTCGCCGCCCCGCAGGACGGCCTGGTCGCCCAGCTGGAGCAGCTCGCCGCCCGGACCCGGCTGCCCCTCATCGCCTACCAGCGAGGCCAAGTCGCCTACACCGCCGAGTCGTTGAAGCGCATCGCCCGCATCCCGAACGTCATCGGGCTCAAGGACGGCCACAGCGACCTCGACCGCCTCCAGCGCCTCACCCTCGCCGCCCCCGAAGGCTTCCTCTTCTTCAACGGCGCCTCCACCGCCGAGATCCAGGCCCGCGCCTACGCCACCGTCGGCGTCCCCGCCTACTCCTCCGCCGTCCACGCCTTCGCCCCCGAGATCGCGAACGCCTTCTTCGCCGCCCTCCACGGCGGCGACCAGGGCACGGCCGACAAGCTGCTGCGCGACTTCTACGTCCCGCTCGTCGAGATCCGCGACCGGGTGCCCGGATACGCGGTGTCCCTGGTCAAGGCCGCCGCCCGGCTGCGCGGCCGCCCCGTCGGCCCCGTACGCGCCCCGCTCACCGACCCCTCGGCCGCCGATCTCGCCGACCTGCGCACCCTCCTCGCCACCGGCCTCGACCTCGTAGGAGCCGCCTTGTGAACCTCACGATCACCGAGGTCCGCCTCACGCCCATCCTGGTCGCCGACCCGCCCCTGCTGAACACCCAGGGCGTCCACCAGCCCTACACACCCCGGCTGATCGTGGAGGTCGAGACGGCGGGAGGGATCACCGGGGTCGGTGAGACGTACGGCGACACCAAGTACCTGGAGCTCGCCAGGCCGTTCGCGGAGAAGCTGATCGGCCGTCACGTCAGCGACCTGAACGCCCTGTTCGCCGTCGCGGACGAGGTTGCCGTCGATCAGTCCCGGGTCCAGGGCCAGGTCGACGTCGGCGGGCTGCGCGGCGTCCAGACCGCCGACAAGCTGCGGCTGTCCGTCGTCTCCGGATTCGAGGTCGCCTGCCTGGACGCCCTCGGCAAGGCGCTCGGACTGCCCGTGCACGCGCTGCTCGGCGGCAAGGTGCGCGACGCGGTCGAGTACAGCGCGTACCTCTTCTACAAGTGGGCCGAGCACCCGGCGGGCGTCGCGGCCGAGAAGGACGACTGGGGTGCCGCCGTCGACCCGGCCGGGGTCGTCGAGCAGGCCCGCAAGTTCACCGAGCGGTACGGCTTCACCTCCTTCAAGCTCAAGGGCGGGGTCTTCCCGCCCGACGAGGAGATCGCGGCCGTACGGGCACTCGCGGACGCCTTTCCCGGGCATCACCTGCGGCTCGACCCCAACGGGGCCTGGTCCGTGGAGACCTCGCTGAAGGTGGCGCGGGAACTCGGGGACGTCCTTGAGTACCTGGAGGACCCGGCCCTCGGAACGGCGGCCATGGCCGAGGTCGCCGCGCGGGCCGGGGTGCCGCTGGCGACCAACATGTGCGTGACGACGTTCACGGAGATCAAGGAGGCGTTCACCAAGGAGGCCGTACAGGTCGTCCTCTCCGACCACCACTACTGGGGCGGGCTGCGCAACACCCAGCAGCTGGCGGCGATCTGCCGCACCTTCGGCGTCGGCGTGTCCATGCACTCCAACACGCACCTGGGCATCTCCCTGGCCGCGATGACCCACGTGGCGTCCACCGTCCCGAACCTCCACCACGCCTGCGACTCCCACTACCCCTGGCAGTCCGAGGACGTCCTCACCGAGCGCCTCACCCTCGAGGGCGGCAAGGTCACCGTCTCGGACGCGCCCGGCCTCGGCGTCGAACTGGACCGCGAGCGGCTGGCGGAGCTGCACCGGCGGTGGCTGGAAGACGACGGCTCGCTGCGGGACCGCGACGACGCCGCCGCGATGCGGGTCGCGGAACCCGGATGGGTGACGCCTTCGGTGCCGCGCTGGTAGGGCCCCACCGACCGGGCGGGCGCGGCCGTCCACGCGGGGCGCGGGCGGGATCACCGTGGCGTTGTCGGTGACGTGGTGCACACTGGCCAGATCAGCACCACGTCAGGGAGCGCACCGTGACCACGCCCACCGCGTCCACCGCGCCGACCGGAAACGGAAGGGGATCCTCGCCGCAGGGATCCCCGGCCCACGGCCCGTCGACCAGGGCGGGCAAGCCGTACCGCCGGAGCCAGGTCGACCCCCTCGCCGGTCTGCGCACACCCGCCGACCCGCCCTGGGACGTGTACCTCACCGGCACGGTCTTCCTCGACATCATCTTCACCGGCCTCGACTCCGCCCCGGTGCGCGGCACCGAGTCCTGGGCGCGCGGGATGGGGTCGAGTCCCGGCGGGGTGGCGAACATGGCGACGGCCCTGGCCCGCCTCGGCCTGAAGACGTCCCTCGCGGCGGCCTTCGGCGACGACCACTACGGCGAGTACTGCTGGGACGCGCTGGAGCACGGCGAGGGCATCGACCTCTCGCCCTCGCGCACGGTACCCGGCTGGCACTCACCGGTGACGGTGTCGATGGCGTACGAGGGGGAGCGCACGATGGTCTCCCACGGCCACGAGCCGCCCCCGGAGGAGCCCGCCCCGGACTGCCCGCCACGCGCGCGTGCCGCCGTGGCCTCCCTCGTGCCAGGCCGGCGGGCCCCCTGGATCGCGCAGGCCGCGAGCAAGGGCGCCCGCATCTTCGCCGACGTCGGCTGGGACGACACGGGGGCGTGGGACCTGGCCGGACTGGCAGACCTGGAGCACTGCGAGGCCTTCCTGCCGAACGCCGAGGAGGCCATGCGGTACACCGGCGCCGACTGCCCGCGCGAGGCGGCCCGCGCCCTCACCGCGTACGTCCCGGTCGCGGTGGTCACCCTAGGCGCGGAGGGCGCGTACGCGGTCGACGGGCGGACCGGGGAGACGGCCGTGGTGCCCGCCATCGCCGTGGAGGCCCTGGACCCGACGGGCGCCGGGGACGTCTTCGTGGCCGGCTTCGTCACCGGCACCCTGGCCGACTGGCCGCTCGCCGACCGCCTCGCCTTCGCCGGGCTCACGGCCGCTCTCTCGGTCCAGGAGTTCGGTGGCTCCCTGTCCGCCCCCGGCTGGGCCGAGATCGGCGCCTGGTGGCGCAAGGTCCAGTCCCTCGACCGGCAGGACCCCGAGGCGCTGCGCCGGTACGCGTTCCTGGCGGACCTGGTGCCGGAGGAGCAGGGGAGACCCTGGCCGCTGCGGCGGGCGGTGCCGACGATCGGGTTCCGCCGGTCGGCGTGAGGACGGGGCCAGGGGGTAGGGCCCGCCCTCGGAGTGCGGCTCGGTCGGTCGGCCCGGCCGGTCAGCTCGGTGGGGCCGGCTTCAGCACCACGAAGTCCGCGCCGGCCGGGTCCAGGCAGACCGCCAGCCTGCCGACGCCCTCCGCGTCCTCCGGTCCCATCTGCACGCTGCCGCCGTTCTCGGTGACCCTGGCCACCGCCGCGTCGCAGTCGTCGACGTTGAACACCGGGTGCCAGTAGGGCTTCCCGTTCGCCAGCGCGAGGTTCTCCGCGGGCAGTTCCATCAGGCCGCCCTGCATCCGGTCCTCGGGCCGTCCGGCCGGGGTGATGAGGGTGTACGCGCCTCCGCCGCCCGGCAGTTCCATCTCGTTGTACTGCCAGCCGAAGATCCCGCCGTAGAACTCCTTCGCGGCCGCGGCGTCGCTCGTGTACAGCTCGGTCCACGACAGAGAACCCGTCTCGTCCGCCAGCTCGAAGCCCGAGTTCTTGCCCGGCTGCCAGACGGCGAACTGGCCGCCCAGCGGATCGCTGAACTGCGCCATCCGGCCCCAGTCATCGAGATCCATCGGCGCCACCCGTACGGTGCCGCCCGCTCGCTCCACGGCCTGTGCCGTCGCGTCCGCGTCGTCGACCGTGTAGTAGATCATCCAGGCCGAGCGGGCCCCCTCCTCGGTGAGCTTGCCCAGGCCTGCGACGGTCTTGCCGTCCTTCTTGAACATCCCGCCTTCGAAGTCCTCCGAACCGCCCATGGACTCGTACTCCCAGCCGAGCACCGTGCCGTAGAAGGACGCGGCGGTCGGGACGTCGGGGGCGCCGAGGTCCAGCCAGCAGGGGGAGCCGGGGGTGAGATCGGTGGTGATCATGGCGATTCCCTTCGCAGATCCTCTGCCCTCAGCCTGACACCCCGCACGGGCCCCCGCCCCCCGAAACTCGCCCCGCCGCGGTTGGATCACTCCGAGACTGAGGACATCACTCCGTCAGGACCGGTGTTCCGGTCCGGCCGTCGATCGAAGGAGGCAGCACATGGCCGGCGTCGTAGATCTCATCTGCTATCCCGTCAAGGGATGTGCGGGCACGTCGATGAGCGATGCGCTCCTCACACCGGCGGGACTCGCGCACGACCGCAGCTTCATGGTGATCAGCGAAGAGGGCGTCTATCGCAGCCAGCGCCGTCATCCCCGCCTCGCCCTGATCCGACCCGCGGTCAGCGCCGACGGCAGCCGGCTCACACTCGACTCGACCGACACAACGGGCCGTTACGGCACCGTGCGCCTCCACGTCGCCTTGTCCGCGCCGCGACGCGATGTCGACCTGTTCGGCGCCACCTTCCAGGGGATCGACCAGGGCGACGAAGCCGCTGCCTGGCTCTCGGAGGTTCTCAGCACCCCCAGCCGCCTGGTCCGCGTGCCCCCGGAGCACGACCGTGTCGCAGACGGCCTGACCCCCGGCCCCTCCGGCTACGCCGACAGCAGTGCCGTACACCTGCTGTCCAGGGCCTCCCTCACCCACCTCAACCGGCGGATGGCCGAGCGCGGCTCCCCGCCCCTGCCGATGAACCGTTTCCGCCCGAACATCGTCGTGGACAGCGGCCCCGGCCAAGGTCTTGGCAGTGACGGTGGCGACTGGGCGGCCGCACCGCACGCCGAGGACCGCGCACGCGGCATCGGTATCGGCGAGGCCGAACTGGCTTACGCCAAGCTCGCGGTGCGCTGCGCGGTCACTCTGGTCGACCAGGAGGCCGGGGCGCGGCAGGGGCCGGAGCCGCTGCGTACGCTCGCGGACTACCGGCGCGCGGCGAGCGGAGGCGTGGTGTTCGGCGCGAAGTTCTCCGTGGTGCGACCGGGCAAGCTGTCGGTCGGCGACGAAGTGGTCGTCCAGAAGTGGGGCGAGGCCGAACTGTAGGAAGCCCTTCGGTTAGGCTCCGCCGCGTGGGCGCGACCAGCGCGGGAGCGAGGAAGGGCCCGGCCTCAGCCTGCCGGCGTCGTGGACCGCACCGCCCCGTCCACCCCGGCCACCAACACCGGCGTCCCCGGCCCACCAAGATCCCGCACAGCCGCCCGATCCTCCGCCGGAACGGCCTCCGCCTCCGTCACCACCGCCGCCGCCTCCAACGACGAGGCCCCGGAAGCCACCGCCATCGCCACAGCGGTCCGCAGCGCGCTCAGCTTCAGGGAGTCCAGTTCGACGGTCCCGGCGACATAGGTACGGCCGGTGTCGTCCCGTACGGCCGCCCCCTCGGCCACGCCGTTACGGGCCCGCGCGGAACGGGCCAGGGTGACGATCTTGCGGTCCTCGGGGTCGAGCGCGCTGTTGTCGGTCATGAGCTGAGCATACGTAGCGCCACCGGCCCTATCCGGCCACGGGGTACATCGCCCCGCGCCGCCCCTCGGGCGACGCCAGCCACTGAAGCTTCGCCGCCGTGTTCGCCTCGTCCAGCGGCGTGTGCAGCACGATCGACAGATCGGGCCGCGCCGGCATCTGCATCACGCTCGACTCAAGACACAGCAGCCCCACCAACGGATGGTCCAGCTCCTTGCGGATCTGCCCGGCGTCCTCGATGTCCCGCCGCTCCCACAACTCGGTGAACTCCGCACTGGACGCCCGCGCCTCGGCCAGCACCGCCTGGAACCCCTCGTCGTCGGGCGACGCCGAGCAGAGCGCGCGGAACTGCGCCACGACCGTACGGGCGTTGTGCTCCCAGTTCCTCGCCCGCGACCGGTACATCGGATCCGTGAAGAAGTCGATCAGGCAGTTCCACCGCTTGCCGGGCCGCATACCGAGCACCGTCATCGCCGCGTCGTGTACAGCACGCCGTTGTAGTACCGGTCCATGATGTGCGCCGGATACGGCATCCAGGTGTCGATGAGCCGCTGCAACCCGTCGCACATGTCCCGCTTCTCGGGTTCCACCTCGCGCTCCGGCGGATTCAGCCCGGCCAGCAGATACAGATGCCGGCGCTCGGCGTTGCTCAGCCGCAGCACCCGGCCCACCGAGTCCAGCACCTGCGGCGACACGGAGATGTCCCGCCCCTGCTCCAGCCACTGGTACCAGGAGGCACCCACCCCGGCGAGCACGGCGACCTCCTCGCGCCGCAACCCCGGCGTACGGCGCCGCGCGCCACCGTCCGGCAGACCCGCGTCGGCCGGGGTCACCCGGGCCCGCCTGCTCATCAGGAACTCGCGCAGCTCGCGCCGCCGATGACTCTTCAGCGTGTCCACGGACACGTACCGATCCCCCTCGTTCTGTTGGCTGGTGGTGCCACCACCAGCACAACTTGCCGCTCCCCACGGCTATTCCGACGCCAGCAGGCTCTTACCCATGGCGATCGACACCACGACCCCCGACACCCCCGGCTCTCTCCCGCCCTCCGGCTCCCTCCCGACCACCGGTTCCGACCCGGCCACCCGTTCCACCCCACCGCCCGACAAACCCCGGATGTCGACGCGCGACAAACTCGTCCTGTTCGTCCTGTGCGCCGCCCAGTTCATGGTCGCGCTGGACTTCTCCGTCCTGAACGTCGCCCTGCCCGTCCTCGGCGCCGACCTCGGCATGAGCCAGTCCGCACTCCAGTGGGCGGTCACGGCGTTCGCGCTGCCGTCCGGCGGGTTCCTGCTGCTCTTCGGCCGCATCGGCGACCTCTACGGCCGCCGCAAGCTGTTCCTCACCGGCCTCGCCCTGTTCGCCGCCGCCTCGGTCCTCGCGACGTTCGCCTGGGACCCCGCGTCGTTCCTCGCGGGTCGCGCCCTGCAAGGTCTCGGCGCCGCGGTCATCGTCCCGACCGGCATGTCCCTGCTGACCACCACCTTCGCCGAGGGCCCCGCCCGGGACCGCGCCCTCGGCATCTCCGGCACGCTGATGTCGCTCGGCTTCACCATCGGCATGGTCGCGGGCGGCGTCCTGACCGACGCGTTCGGCTGGCGCTCCACCATGGGTCTGCTCGCGGTCTTCGCCCTGATCGTGCTGCCGCTCGCGCCCGGTCTGCTGCCCGAGTCCCGCACTCCGGACCGCCCGCAACTCGACGTGCCGGGCGCGGTCACCGTCACCGGCGGTCTGCTGTCCCTGATCTACGCCCTGACTACGGCCGCCGACCACGGCTTCGCCCGCGTCGACGTCGTCGCGACACTGATCGCCGGCCTCGCGCTCCTCGCGGCCTTCGCGGTCGTCGAGTCCCGCACCGCGGCACCCCTGGTCTCCCTGCCCATGCTGCGCCGCCGCACGGTGGCCTGGGGCAACCTGGGCGGCCTGGTCACCTTCTCGATGATGTCGACGGTGATCTTCGTCCTCACCCTCTACCTCCAGGAGATCCTGCACCTCTCGGCCTGGCAGACCGGCCTGGTCTTCGGGGTCCAGGGCGTCATGTCGGTGCTCGCGGGCACGCTCACCCCGAAATTCGTCAGCCGTCTCGGCGCCCGCCGCACACTGGTCGTCTCGCTCGCCGGGCAGGGCGCCTTCATCGCCGGCCTGGTGTTCCTGGACGCCCACACCTGGTCCGTCTGGCTCGCCACGGCCGCCGTCTCGCTGGCGAGCATGTTCCACCTGGGCGCGATCATCTCCTACGGCCTGACGGTCACCTCAGGCGTCCCCGACGAGGAGCAGGGCCTGGCCACCGGCCTGGTCACCTCGACCCAGCAGGTCGGACTCACCGTCGGCATCCCGCTGCTGGGCGTCCTCGCGACGACCTCCGACGACCTGCTGTCCGGCACCCGCACGGTGCTGGCGCTCAACGCGGGGATCGTGCTCGCCGCGGCGGTGCTGGTCGCGATCGGACTGCGGACCCGGCGGACGGCCCGCTCGGTGTGACGGGTGCGGCTCAGGGGCGGTCGAGACGGAGCCGGTCGGCCCTCGGCAGACCCGCCACGACCAGGTCGTACGAGTCCTCGACGAGCTCCCGGACAAGCCGGTCCGGGAGCTCGCCGTCGACCGTCACCGTGTTCCAGTGCCGCTTGTTCATGTGGTAACCGGGGATGATCAGGCCGGGGTGCTCGCCGCGCAGCCGGACCGCGTCCTCCGGGTCGCACTTGAGGTTGACGGTGAGCGGGCGGGCGTCCATCCAGCTCAGGGCGAACATCTTGCCCAGGACCTTGAAGACGGAGATGTCCGGGTTGAAGGGGAAGTCCTCCACGGCGGCGTTGAACGACAGACAGAAGCCGCGCAGCTCCTCGGGGCTCACTCCGCCTTCGCCTCCCGCTCCTCCTCCGCCGCCGGCACCGGGGCCACCGGCTCCACCAGCACCGTCACGATCTTGTTCCGCCGGCCGGCCGCCGCCTCCGCGGTCAGCCGCAGTTCACGGGCGTCGGGCAGCTCCACCACCGACGACGCCCCGGCGATCGGGACCCGGCCGAGGGCCTTCGCCAGCAGCCCGCCGACCGTCTCCACGTCCTCGTCGTCGTACTCGTCGAGGCCGTACAGCTCACCCAGGTCGGTGATGTCCAGGCGGGCGGTGACCCGGTAGCGGCCCTCGCCCAGCTCCTCCACCGGCGGCAGCTCACGGTCGTACTCGTCGGTGATCTCGCCGACGATCTCCTCGAGGATGTCCTCGATGGTGACGATGCCGGCGGTGCCGCCGTACTCGTCGATGACGACGGCGACGTGGTTGCGCTCCTTCTGCATCTCACGCAGCAGGTCACCGGCGTTCTTGGTGTCGGGCACGAAGAACGCGGGCCGCATCGCCGTCGACACCAGCTCGCTCTCCGCCTCCCGCGAGATGTGCGTCTTTCGGGTCAGGTCCTTCAGATACACCATCCCGACCACGTCGTCCTCGCTCTCCCCGACGACCGGGATCCGCGAGAAACCGGAGCGCAGGGCGAGGGTGAGGGCCTGGCGGATGGTCTTGTAGCGCTCGATGACGACGAGGTCGGTGCGCGGGACCATGACCTCCCGTACGAGGGTGTCGCCGAGCTCGAAGACCGAGTGCACCATGCGGCGCTCCTCGTCCTCGATCAGCGACTCCTTCTCGGCGAGGTCGACCAGCGCCCGCAGCTCCGCCTCGGAGGCGAACGGGCCCCGGCGGAAGCCCTTGCCGGGGGTGAGCGCGTTGCCGATGAGAATCAGCAGATACGGGATCGGGCCCATGATCCGGGCGAGCGGCAGCAGGACGTACGCCGCCGCCGTCGCCGTGTTCAGCGGGTGCTGGCGGCCGATGGTGCGCGGGGAGACCCCGACGGCGACGTACGACACCAGCACCATGACCGCTATCGCGACCAGCAGCGCCTCGGTGGTGCTGTCGAACTCCTTCAGGCAGGCGTACGTGACCAGCGCGGCGGCGGCCATCTCGCAGGCCACGCGCACCAGCAGCGCCACGTTCAGATAGCGCGTCGGGTCGGCGGCGACCAGCGCGAGCTTCTCGCTGCCGCGCCGCCCGCTGCGTACGGCCTCCTCGGCGCGGAAGCTGGAGACGCGCGCCAGGCCGGCCTCAGCGCAGGCGGCGAGCCAGGCCACGATCACCAGGGCGATGGCACCGGAGACGAGGGGAAGGCTCATGACACGGTCGGGGCCGGCGACGGACCCGTCAGGCCCTTCTCTGAACGCCAGCCGTCCACGATGGCGGCCTGGAGACCGAACATCTCGGCCTTCTCGTCCGGCTCCTCGTGGTCGTACCCGAGCAGATGCAGCACGCCATGGACGGTGAGCAGCTGGAGCTCCTCGTCCATGGAGTGCTGCGTGGGCGCCTCGGCCCCCTGCTTGGCGGCGACCTCGGGGCACAGCACGATGTCACCGAGGAGCCCCTGGGGCGGCTCGTCGTCGTCCTTCGACGGGGGCCGCAGCTCGTCCATGGGGAAGGACATGACATCCGTCGGACCGGGCAGGTCCATCCACTGGATGTGGAGCTGCTCCATGGCGTCGGCGTCCACGACGATCACCGAGAGCTCGGAGAGCGGGTGGATGCGCATCCGCGCGAGCGCGTAGCGGGCGATGTCGAGGATCGCCTGCTCGTCGACCTCGGTTCCGGACTCGTTGTTGACGTCGATCGACATGGTGCTGCTCGGTCTCTACTTCCCTTTGTGCCCGGACTTGCCCCGGCTCTGCCCCTTGTGCGTGCCGTTCTGGGTGCCGTGCTTGTTGTCGAACTTCTCGTACGCGTCGACGATACGGCCGACCAGCTTGTGCCGGACGACATCGTGGGACGACAGCCGCGAGAAGTGGACGTCCTCGACGCCGTCCAGGATGTCCTGCACCTGCCGCAGACCGGACTTGGTGCCGTCCGGGAGGTCGACCTGGGTGACGTCACCGGTGATGACTATCTTCGAGTCGAAGCCGAGGCGGGTGAGGAACATCTTCATCTGCTCGGGGCTGGTGTTCTGGGCCTCGTCCAGGATGATGAAGGCGTCGTTCAGGGTCCGGCCACGCATGTACGCGAGCGGCGCCACCTCGATGGTCCCGGCGGCCATCAGCCGCGGGATCGAGTCGGGGTCCAGCATGTCGTGCAGCGCGTCGTACAGCGGGCGCAGGTAGGGGTCGATCTTCTCGTAGAGCGTGCCCGGCAGGAAGCCGAGCCGCTCACCGGCCTCGACCGCGGGCCGGGTCAGGATGATGCGGTTGACCTGCTTGGACTGCAGGGCCTGCACCGCCTTGGCCATGGCGAGGTAGGTCTTGCCCGTACCGGCGGGACCGATGCCGAAGACGATCGTGTGCTTGTCGATCGCGTCGACGTACCGCTTCTGGTTGAGGGTCTTGGGGCGGATCGTGCGGCCGCGCGAGGAGAGGATGTTCTGGGTGAGGACCTCGGCCGGGGTCTCCTCCGGCCCCTCTCCGTTCTCACTCGCTCTGAGCATGGCGATCGAGCGTTCCACTGCGTCCTCCGTCATCGGCTGTCCGGTGCGGAGCACCAGCATCATCTCGTCGAACAGGCGCTGGATGAGGGCGACTTCAGCGGCGTCGCCGACCGCGCTGATCTCGTTTCCCCGGACATGGATGTCGGCCGCCGGGAAGGCCTTCTCGATCACACGCAGCAGGGAGTCGCCGGACCCCAGCACGGTCACCATGGGGTGCTGGGCGGGGACGGTGAACTGTGCTCTCGCCTGCCCCTGCGCGGGTGTGTGAGCTGTGGGTGTCTGAGTCATGGGCCGGCTCGTAGGCCTTGCTCGTCCTCCTCGATACGACTCGCCCGCCACATGGGCGGCCTGGCGATTTCCAGGGTACGCCGGGGGACTGACAACGCCGTAGGGCTTTTCAGCAGCGAGGTTTCACGACGATGTGGAGGATGTTCATGGCCGGCGGTCAGGCCGATCCAGCGCTCGGAGCCCTCAGAACCCAAGCTTCCGCAGCTGCCGAGGATCCCGCTGCCAGTCCTTGGCCACCTTGACGTGGAGGTCCAGGAAGACCGGCGTCCCCAGCAGCGCCTCGATCTGCTTCCGCGACTTGATGCCGACGTCCTTCAGGCGCTTGCCCTTGGGGCCGATGATGATGCCCTTCTGGCTGGGGCGCTCGATGTAGACGAAGGCGTGGATGTCGAGGAGGGGCTTGTCGGCGGGGCGGTCCTCGCGGGGGAGCATCTCCTCGACGACGACGGCGATGGAGTGCGGGAGCTCGTCGCGGACGCCCTCCAGGGCCGCCTCGCGGATCAGCTCGGCGATCATGACCTGCTCGGGCTCGTCCGTGAGATCGCCCTCGGGGTAGAGCGCCGGGCCCTCCGGGAGGAGCGGGACGATCAGGTCGGCCAGCAGGCCCACCTGCTTGTCGCCGACGGCCGAGACGGGGACGATCTCGGCCCACTCGAAGCCGAGTTCCCTGCCGAGCTGGTCGATCGCGATGAGCTGTTCGGCGAGCGTCTTGCCGTCCACGAGGTCGGTCTTGGTGACGATCGCGATCTTCGGCGTCTTCTTGATCGACGCGAGTTCCTTGGCGATGAAGCGGTCACCGGGGCCGAGCTTCTCGTTCGCGGGCAGGCAGAAGCCGATCACGTCGACCTCCGCCCAGGTGGTGCGCACGACGTCGTTGAGGCGCTCGCCGAGCAGGGTGCGCGGCTTGTGCAGTCCGGGGGTGTCGACCAGGATCAGCTGGGCGTCGTCCCGGTGCACGATCCCGCGCACGGTGTGCCGCGTCGTCTGCGGCTGGTTCGCGGTGATCGCCACCTTCTGGCCGACCAGAGCATTCGTCAGCGTGGACTTGCCCGCGTTGGGGCGGCCCACGAAGCAGGCGAAGCCGGCGCGATGGGGCGCCTCGGACGGCTCGGATGACTTACTGCGAACGCTCATGGCGCCCATTCTCCCTGATCCACAGAGCCCTGCCGCACATGCGCCCGACCCCGGCCCGCCCGGTGAGCTTCCGGAAACCCCCGCGCAACGAAACGTCACCGAAACACACCCGTACGCGGCCGGAAACGCGAACCGGTGAATCTCTGACGAGCCCTCGCACCGTTGGAGACAACCGTGACCCTCGCCGCCGCAAGCGTCGACACCGGCGACACCGCCTGGCTGCTCGCCGCCACCGCCCTCGTCCTGCTGATGACACCGGGCCTGGCCCTGTTCTACGGCGGCATGGTCCGCACGAAGAGCGTCCTCAACATGCTGTTGATGAGCTTCGTGTCCATCGCGCTCGTCACCGTCGTGTGGCTGGCCTGCGGGTACTCGCTCGCCTTCGGGGCCGACGCGGCCGGCGGGCTGATCGGCGGGCTGGAGCACGCCGGGATGGCCGGTCTCGGGCCGGACAGTGTCCAGGGCACCGTCCCGACCCTCCTGTTCGCCACCTTCCAGCTGACCTTCGCGATCATCACCGCCGCGCTGGTCAGCGGCGCGGTCGCGGACCGGGCGAAGTTCGGGGCGTGGGTGGTGTTCGTGCCGGTGTGGGCGCTGCTCGTATACGTTCCGGTCGCCCACTGGACCTGGGGCCCCGGCGGCTGGATCCTCGAACACCTCGGCGCCCTCGACTTCGCCGGCGGTCTGCCCGTCGAGATCACCTCCGGCGCCTCCGGACTGGCGCTCTGCCTGGTCCTCGGGCCGCGGCTCGGGTTCAAGAAGGACGCGATGCGGCCGCACAACCTGCCGATGGTCGTGCTCGGCGCGGGCCTGCTGTGGTTCGGCTGGTTCGGGTTCAACGCCGGTTCCGCCCTCGGCGCCAACGGGCTCGCGGCCGCCGTCTTCCTCAACACCCTCGCCGCCGGCTGCACCGGTCTGCTCGGCTGGCTCTTGGTCGAGCACAAGCGCGACGGCCACCCGACGACGCTGGGCGCCGCCTCCGGCGCGGTCGCCGGTCTCGTCGCCATCACGCCGTCCTGCGGCTCGGTGTCGCTGCTGGGCGCGCTCGTCATCGGCCTCGCCGCCGGTGTCGTCTGCTCGTACGCCGTGGCCTGGAAGTTCCGGTTCAACTACGACGACTCGCTGGACGTCGTCGGCGTCCACCTGGTCGGCGGCGTCATCGGCACCCTGCTGATCGGCGTCTTCGCGACCGCCACCATGACGGGCGGCGCCGAGGGCCTGCTGCACGGCGGCGGACTCGCGCAGCTCGGCAAGCAGGCGGTGGCGATCGTGGTCGTGGCGGCGTACGCCTTCCTCGTCACCTACGGCATCGGCAAGGTCATCGACAAGGTGATGGGCTTCCGGGCGAGCGAGGAGCAGGAGCACAAGGGCCTGGACCTTACGGTGCACGCCGAGAGCGCCTACGATCACGGGGTCCTGGCGCACGGCGCCCCGGTCACCTCGTCCCTCTCCACCTCCGTCCCCGCCGCGCAGAAGGTCAAGAAGCAGGCATGAAGCTGATCACCGCGATCGTCAAGCCCTACCGGCTCGACGAGGTCAAGACCGCCCTCCAGGAAATCGGCGTGCACGGTCTGACCGTGACCGAGGCGAGCGGCTACGGCCGTCAGCGCGGCCACACCGAGGTGTACCGGGGCGCGGAGTACCAGGTCGACCTGGTGCCGAAGGTCCGGATCGAGGTCGTCGTCGACGACGCGGCGGCCGACGACGTCATCGACGCCATCGTGAAGGCCGCCCAGACCGGCAAGATCGGTGACGGCAAGGTCTGGGCGCTGCCGGTCGACACGGTCGTACGGGTCCGGACGGGCGAGCGCGGCCCCGACGCGCTGTAGAGCGCCGGGCGCCGGGGACCGCGCCCTCTGCTGATCGTCAGTCGAAGCTGATCGTCAGTCGAACACGAACGGGCCCGGCGACTGCGGCCCGGTCGCCGTGCACGTGATGGTGATGCCGAAGACGGTCATCTGCAGCGAGCCGCCGAAGGCCTCCAGGCTGTCCCCGGAGGCGACGGTGCCGCTGAGCGGGCCGACCTGGACGGGGTCACCGGCGGCCATCGCCGGGTTCTCCGTGCCGCTGAAGGCGACGGTTCCGCCGCTCGCCTTCACGAGGGTGAGCGTCGAGGAGATCGAGTCCTCCCCGAGTGCGATCGGCGCGGTGATCGCGGAGGAGTTGACGGTGATGGTGGCGGCGGTGCCGTCCTGCGTCGCCGTGAGGGTGGCCTCGCCACCGCCGAAGCTGCCGCAGTCGGCGGTGATCGTGGCCGTGCCGGGGGCCACGGCGAGGGCGGCGGGCGCGAAGGCCAGTCCGGTGACCGCGAGGGCTCCGGCGACCAGCGTCGCGCCAGCTCCGATGCGCATACGTCTCATGGGGATTCGCTCCCTTTCGGGGGTGGGGGAATTCCGTCTGCCTTGCCTGTGGGGGGTGGTGGAGCGCTCGGCAGGGTGGGTACGGACACACTGCGTGGAGAGCCGAATCTGACGGCCCGTCGGAACCGCCGTTTCCATTGATGCGCGTGGGGCGGGGGTCGGCAAGGGTGATTTCCGGCCTCAACTACCCATGGGTCAACTACGGAACGCTGGGCGACATGTCCTGAAAGCCCACCACGCGCAGCAGTTGCAGGCGCTCGTAGGCCTCCGTGCCCGGGCGGGCGGTGTGGACGACCAGGAGGTGGTGGTGTTCGTGGCTGACCATGACCTCGCAGTCCAGTTCCAGGATGCCGACCAGGGGGTGGACGAAGCGTTTCGTCGCCCTGTTGCGCTGGGACACCTCGTGTTCGTCCCAGAGGCGGGCGAACTCCTCGCTGGACGCCCGTAGTTCGGCCACCAGCGCGGCCGGTTCCGGGTCGTCGGGGCGGGCCGCGGCCACCGCGCGCAGGGTGGCGACGTGGGAGCGCGCGTGGCCTGCGAGGTCCTCCTGCGGGAAGAGGGTGCGCGCGGCCGGGTCCAGGAAGAAGAGACGGGTCAGGTTGCGCTCCCGGCGCGGGCGGGACATCACGTCACCGACCAGGGCCTTCGCCATCGCGTTCTGCGCCAGCACCTCGCCGCAGTCGTTCACCACCTGCGCCGGGGTGTCGTGCAGCCGGTCCAGGATCAGCAGCAGCCCCGGGCGGACATGCGCCGACGCCGTCTCGCGCCGCGGGGGCTCCTCGCCGGCCAGATGGAAGAGGTGGTCCTGCTCGACGTCGGCCAGGCGCAGCGCGCGGGCCAGCGCCGTCAGCATCTGGCGGGACGGGCGCGGGCCCCGGGACTGTTCGAGGCGGGTGTAGTAGTCCACCGACATACCCGCCAGCTGCGCCACCTCCTCGCGGCGCAGACCGGGCGTGCGACGCCGGGTACCCGGTGTCAGGCCCACGTCCGACGGGGTCAGCCGGGCGCGGCCACGGCGCAGGAAGTCGGCGAGTTCGGCTCGGTTCACCTCTCCAGCCTGCGGCAGCGCGCCCCGCTTATCCAGGGACTGCCGATCCCCTGATCAACGGGTCTCTCCCGCTCTGCCCGGCCCCGTCCGAGGGTGGTCGGTGACGAGAGGAGCAGGACATGCTGACGTTGGTGACGGGTACGACAGGGCAGGTCGGCCGCCGCTTCGTGCCGAGGCTGCTGGCACAGGCCAGGGCGGGGGAGAAGGTCAGGGTGCTGGTCCGGGACGCGGCGCGGGGTGAGCCGTACGCGGAACTGGGCGCCGAGGTCGTCGTCGGCGACCTGCGGGACGCGGAGGCGCTCGG
Organism: uncultured Streptomyces sp.; assembly: GCA_965653385.1. Taxonomy (GTDB): domain Bacteria; phylum Actinomycetota; class Actinomycetes; order Streptomycetales; family Streptomycetaceae; genus Streptomyces. The sequence goes on from CBFGZZ010000084.1 coordinate 21,328, forward strand.
CAAGGCGGTCGCCGGGGTCGACGCGGTCGTGAATGTCGCGGCGGCCTTCCGCGGGGTGCCGGACGAGGAGGCGTGGGCGGTCAACCGGGACGCGGCCGTCGAGCTGGGCCGGGCCGCGCAGGCCTCCGGCGTACGGCGCTTCGTGCAGGTCAGCACGGGTCTGGTGTACGGCACCGGACGGGGCCGCCCGCTGACCGAGGACGACGAGATCCGGCCCGGCGGGCCGATGTGGGGCGCCTACCCGGAGTCCAAGGCGGCGGCCGAGCGGGAGCTGCTCGCGCTGGAGGGCCTGGACGTGCGCGTGGGCCGGCTCCCCTTCGTCTACGGCGAGGGCGATCCGCATCTCTCCCAGTCGCTGATGTGGGCCCGGCACTGGGCGGCCACCCAACGGCTCCAGATGGGCCATCACGCGGACGTCGCCCAGGCGCTGCTGCGCATCCTGCACGCGCCGGGCATCGCGGGCCGCGTCTACAACATCGCCGACGACGCCCCCGTCACGGCGGTCGAGTTGCACCAGCTGGGCGGCGTCGACGTCCCGGCCGAACTGTACGAGCGCACGGACCCCGACCCGTGGCACGTGATCACCTCCACCGTCCGTATCCGCCGGGAGCTGGGCTACCGCCCGCTGTACCCGTCGGTCTACGCGGCCCGGGAGGCCGGAGCGCTGTGACCGGCCTCCGGTTGCCTGACAGATGTCAGGGACCGACGCCCTGAACCACGCGCGATGCTGGGTCACTCGGGGGCGGCCCAACCGACCACGGCTGCCCCGAGTGACCGAAAACGGAGGGGCGACATGGTGAAGGCACGGTTGCGCGAGAAGGCCGGCATGGGTGTGGCGGCAGTGCTGATGATGGGCGCCATGGGTGTGGCCGCGGCGCCGTCGGCGACGGCCGCCCCGGCGGACTGCCCCAGGGAATACGTCTGCGTGTGGAACAACGACACGGCGTCGGGCAAGCCGACGTGGAAGTCGAAGGGGAATCTGTACGACCTGCGCTCGGAAAACGGGGTGACCATCGTCAACAACGGTGTGCGCCAGCCGGGTGCCGACCACATCTGGTACAACCTCACCACCACGCCGGAGAATGGTGGCAACTTCAAGGGGTGCCTGCACTACCCGAACGACACCAACATGGTGACCTTCGAGGGCCCCGTCACCCTGCACAGCGCACGGTGGGGCCGCGAATGCTGAGCTGATCGCAGGCTCTAGTCCACACCCCTGATCCGTCCCACCAGCACCGCCCCCGCCAACCCGATCGCCGCCGCCACCGCGTACAGCACGCGATATCCGCCGAGGTGGGTGACGATCGGCGCGGCGAGGGCGGGCGCCGCGACCTGGGGCAGGGCGTTGGCCACGTTGATGACGCCCAGGTCCTTGCCCCGGTCCCGCGCCGTGGGCAGGACGTCCGTCATCAGCGCGAAGTCGACCGACATGAACACCCCCAGGGCCACGCCCAGCAACGCCGCCACGACGATCGCGCCCACCCAGGTCTGCCAGCCGGCCAGCAGGGCCGTGGCCGCCGCCATCAGCACCCCGGACCACCTCACGAAGGGCTTGCGGCGGCCCACGCGGTCCGACCAGACCCCGCCCACCACGACCGTGGCCAGCAGCGCCACGGTGTCCACGGCGGTGAGGATCAGCACGCCCTGCTCGGGGTCCTCGTGGTGGAGGCGGTCCCGCAGGTAATACAGCAGATAGAGAAGCACCAGCGCGTTGCTGAGGTTGATCAGGAAGCGGGTCAGCCAGGCCCAGCCGAAGTCCGGATAGCGGCGCGGGCTCAGCCAGAGGCCGCGCGCGAAGGCACCCCAGGACCACGCCGGACGGTCCGCGGCCCCGAGCCGCAGGTCGCGGTACCGCAGCACGTACGGCAGCACCCCCGCCGCCGTGAACACCGCGCACGCCACGTACCCCGCCGCGATCCCGCCCGCGGCCGTCGCCAGGCCCGTGCCGACGACCGCCCCCAGGATCTGCGCCGCCCCCAACCAGCCGCCCACCGAGCCCCGTTGGAGCCGCGGCACCCGGTCCGGCACCGCCGCCGTCACCGCCGCGAAGGCCGCGTTCAGGGTCAGCTGCACCAGGCACCAGCCCACCGCCATCACCCACAGCCCGCTCGCCCCGGCGAGCAGCAGCAACGACAGCGCACCGCCCGCCGTGCCGGCCACGATCCACGGCGTACGGCGGCCCCAGCGGGCGGCGGTGCGGTCCGACAGCGCGCCGAAGAACGGGTTGGCCGCCAGCGACACCGCCGCGCCGACGCCGGTCACCCACGCCAGCAGCGTCTCCTTCGACATCCCGGTGCCGGGCGCGAAGTCCTCCGCCTGCCGGGCCAGCAGGATCTGCAGCGGGCCGTACCAGCCCACCCAGATCGCCACGTTGGCCAGCGACAGCGCGGCGGTCCAGCCCCTGCCGACCCGGTCCGCGGGTTCGGCGAGGGCGTCGAGTGTCATCCTTGCGTCCGGAGCACGTCCCGCAGCCAGCCGTACGACGCCTTGGGCGTCCGCTTCAGCGTCGCCGCGTCCTCGAAGTCCACGTGCACGAGCCCGAACCGCCGGGCGTACCCCTCGGCCCACTCGAAGTTGTCGAGCAGCGACCAGACGAAGTAGCCGCGTACGTCCACGCCGGCCTCGACCGCCCGGTGCAGTGCGCGGATGTGGCCGTCCAGGTAGGCGATCCGCTCCTGGTCGTCGACGCCCTCGTACGAGCAGCCGTTCTCGGTGATGACGATCGGCGGCAGCCGGTCGCCGTAGCGGTCGTGGAAGCCGGTGAGCAGTTCCGTCAGGGCTTCGGGGACCACGGGCCAGCCGAAGTCCGTCGTCGGCACGCCCTCGATCTCCCGGACCGAGAAGGGCAGTTCGGCCGGCATCCGCACCCCGCCGAACTCGATCTCGGTGCCCTGCGGGGCGCCCACGCTGGTCGGCGCGTAGTAGTTGACGCCGTAGAAGTCGAGAGGTTCGGAGATCACCTTCAGGTCCGCTTCGACGTCCCCGGGCAGCAACTCGCCGATGCCGTCCGGGTACTCGCCGAGCAGCAAGGGGTCGGCGAAGAGCCGGTTGAGGAGTACGTCGTAGAAGCCCGCCGCCTCCAGGTCCGCCTGCTCCTGGGAGGCCGGCCAGGTCGGGCCGTGCGAGTTGGCGATGCCGACGTCCCTCGCGCCGGCCGCGCGCAGCGCCCGTACGGCCTGGCCGTGGGCCAGCAGCTGGTGGTGGGCGACGGGGAGGGCGTCGAAGAGGAGCTTGCGGCCCGGGGCGTGGGTGCCGAGGGCGTGGCCCAGGAGGGTGTGTTCGGCGGGTTCGTTGATCGTGATCCACTTGCCGACACGGTCGCCCAGCCGCTCGGCGACCACGGACACGTACGCGGCGAAACGGTCGGCCGTGTCCCGGTCGAGCCAGTCCAGCCCGGCCGGCAGATCCCAGTGGAAGAGCGTCGGCACCGGCCGTACGCCCGCCGAGCACAGCTCGTCGACCAGCCGGTCGTAGAAGTCGAGGCCGTTCGGGGTGTTCACGCGGGGCCACGAGACCGAGAAGCGGTACGCGTCCACGCCCAGGTCGGCGAGGAGCGCCACGTCCTCGGGGTAGCGGTGGTAGTGGTCGCAGGCCACCTCGGCCGTGGAGCCGTCCTTCACCCGTCCCGGCTCGGCCGTGAAGGCGTCCCACACGGACCGCTCGCGCTCGTTCGCGGCGCCCTCGATCTGGTGGGCGGACGTCGATACGCCCCACAGGAAGCCGGCCGGGAACCGGGGTATCGGACTCTGCGTACCGCGCTCATCGATCGCCATGCGCCGGATCATCCGTACCGGCGGTAACGGAAGTCAACGCCCCGGCGTGAACTGCCCGTTACGCGCCTTTACGCGCCCTCTTTCAGTACCCGCGAGATCAGCTTCCGCTGTTCGTCGGTGAGCCGTGGATCCGCGCAGTACACCGTCCGGCCGTCCACGGTGATCCGGTAGCTGAAGCCGTCCGGGACCCCGACGGGGGACGTGCCCCGGCCGGACGCGAGCGCGCTCTCGGCCAGGGCATGCCACTCCTGGGCGTCGGGACGCCCCGAGGTGTCCACCTCGGCGTGCCGCTCGATGCCCGCGAACCCACCCGTGCGCTGTACCTGAATACGCATAGGTCAATGTCTAGTACGGGCTCACAGGATCCGCACCCCGACCTGTTCCCACGCCTTCTCCACCGCCTGGAGCTCCTCGCCGCCGTCGCCGAAGCGCTCGCGCGCGGCCTTCACGGTGAGCTTCGCGAAGTCGGTGAACAGGGCTCGGTCCGACAGCTCGCCGCCGGTCAGGACGTCGTACCAGACCTGTCCCGCCTTCTCCCAGGCGTGGCCGCCGAGCGCGGTGGCGGCCAGGTAGAAGGCGTGGTTGGGGATGCCCGAGTTGATGTGGACGCCGCCGTTGTCGCGGCCGGTGCGGACGTAGTCGTCCATCGTCGCGGGCTGCGGGTCCTTGCCGAGGACGTCGTCGTCGTACGCGCTGCCCGGCTCCTTCATGGAGCGCAGGGCCTTGCCGGTGACGCCCGGGGCGAGGAGTCCGGCGCCGATCAGCCAGTCGGCCTCGGCGGCGGTCTGGCCGAGCGTGTACTGCTTGATGAGGGCGCCGAACACGTCCGACATGGACTCGTTCAGGGCGCCGGGCTGGCCGTAGTAGGTGAGGTTCGCCGTGTGCTGGGTGACGCCGTGGCTGAGCTCGTGGCCGATGACGTCGATCGGGATGGTGAAGTCGAGGAAGATCTCGCCGTCCCCGTCGCCGAACACCATCTGCTCGCCGTTCCAGAAGGCGTTGTTGTAGTTCTCGTCGTAGTGGACGGTGGCGTCCAGCGGCAGGCCGTCGCCGTCGATGGAGTGGCGGGCGTAGGCCTTGAGGAAGAGGTCGAACGTGGCGCCGAGACCGGCGTAGGCGCGGTTGACCGTGGCGTCCTGGCCCGGGTCCTCGCCCTCGCCGCGGACCTTGGTGCCGGGCAGGGCGGTGCGGTGCTCGGCGTCGAAGATGGTGCGCAGCGGCTGGTCCGACGGTGCCTTCGCCGTCGGCGCGGCCGCGAGGGCGAACTCGGTCGTCACGCGGCGCCTGCCGCGCAGCTCGCTGTCGCGCATCAGGGTCCGGCGAGCCGGACCGGAGAGTGCGGGGTCGTCGTTGCGGGCCAGTTTGTCGAGGACGTGCGGCGGTACGACGGTGCAGAAGACGGGCTCGAAGCCCCCGTTGGTCGTCATGCCCGGCACCCTTGCACTGGGTCACCGTGCTGTCACTACCCGCCACCATGATTGGTGAAATATGCGGACAGGAAGCCGCACGCTCTGTGACGAAGTGGTATGGAACACGTTTTGTCCTATTCGTCCCCCGGGTCCCGCATACTGATACGACGCCCCGCACGGGGAGCGGCTCGGCTAGCATGCTGCGCATCATGCGTTTCGGGCTGCTTCTTCTTAGCTGCCGCGGCGAGGGCCTGTAGTCCAGGTCGACTCCCTCCCCGCGGAGCTTCGCGTTGCGTCGTCGGCCGTCCTTCCGGACACCCTGAGGAGCCCGAAGCATCATGGCGAACCGCCAGCAGCCCAGTTCCATGCCGATCCACAAGTACGGCCGCTACGAGCAGGTCGACA
>CBFGZZ010000085.1:0-26833 GCA_965653385.1 uncultured Streptomyces sp.
GGATCGGGGTGCTGGGTGATGCCGTTCTCCTCCAGCCATGCCTGGAAGCGCTCGTAGTAGGCCCGCCCGCGTTCCGTCTTCTTCGGCTCCTCCCACATCGGCTCGGCCACCTCCTGCTCGTATCCCTCCCAGGCGACCATGCACGGCGAGAGCGAGATCGCGGGGACGCCCCAGCGGTGGGCGAGGACGCGGGCCGGGTACGAGGCGATGTCGTGCAGGACGAGGTTCGGCTCGTCTCCGTCGTACGCCTCGACCAGCTGCGGCAGTGCCTGGATCGCGTCGGCCAGGAACGGCTCGACGTTGTCCAGCAGGGTGCTCCCCCAGGCCTCCGGGTCCGCGTCGGGGCCGGGCAGCGTGGAGTTCCAGAGCTTCGGTTCGGCGCCGGTGCCGGCGACCTTCTCGGCGAAGGCCGGTGGAATCGCGTACGTGACCCGGTGCCCACGCGCCACGAGCTCGCGGATCACTTCGAGGCTGGGGTTCACGTGGCCGTGGGCGGCGATGGAGAACATGGCGATGTGAGCGGGGGTGGTCATGGGAACGACACTAAGCGAGACGATACGTCTCGTGCAAGTTGCTTTCGCGGTGCCGGTCCCCGTGTTTCACGGCGCCAGCACCCCGTGCAGTGCCAGCCACGCCCCCGGCGGCACCTCACCGACCAGCACCCTCGGGTCGAGGCCTGCCGCGCGGAACGCCGCGTCGACCCGCCGCCGCGGGTGGACCCGGCGCAACGACGCGTGCAGGGATCCGCCCACGCCCGAGAACCCCAGCTCCACCAGCTGCCGCCAGCTCGCGTACGCGGCGGTGTCGAGCAGCGGGGTGCGGCGCCGCTCGATCCGTACGATCCCCGCGTCCACGCGCGGCACGGGCCGGAAGCTGTGCCGCCCGACCCGGCCGAGCATCCGCCACTCGTATCGCGGCCAGGTCAGGACGGTCAGCCGGGTCCAGCTGCCGTAGTCGCCCGTGCGTTTGCGGGCGTACTCCAGCTGGGTGAGGAGGGTGGCGTCGGTGAGGGCGGGCGCCCGCAGGCACCAGTCGACGATGGCCGCGGTGCGGGAGAAGGGGACGTTGCCGACGACGGAGAACGGGGTGCTCGGCGGACGTGCGGTGAGGAAGTCCTCGCCGATGACGCGGACTTGGGGGGTGCGCGAGAAACGTGAGCGCAGGGCGGGAAGGAGGCGGGGGTCGATCTCGTATGCGAGGAGGCGTTGGCAGCGCGGGGCGAGGAGCTCGGTCAACGCGCCCTTCCCGGCGCCGACTTCGAGCAGCACAGGCGCCTGGCGCCCCTGCGGTACTGCGAGGCGGGCGAGTCGTCCCGCGGCGGTGCGGTCGGCGAGGAAGTTCTGCGAGAGCGCGCGGGATACGCGGGTGGGGCGGGCCATGGCCTGCGGTCCTTGTCTTCCGTGGAGAGGGAAAGGGCAGACGAAGGCCCTGACCGGAAGACGGGAGAAAAGATGGGGAGCAGTGGCTCCGCGTGGGATCAGCGGGCGTGGTTCCCCGGGCCGGTCAGGGCTCCGGGGCCGCGGCGCATCCGTACGGAGTGCGCGTAGCCCCGGCCGTGACCGGAGATGCAGATCGCGTTGTTCGCTGCCACGGACGGCACGTTAGGCGTGGCCGGGTGCCCCGGACAACCGAATTACCTGGGCCTCGCGTCAGCGCTGGTAGCGGGCGAGCACCAGGTTCCCGTCGTCCTCCAGGCGCTCACGCAGCTCGCGCAGCCCGATGGCTCCGCTGTAGTACTCCTGGAACGCGGGTGTGGCGACCTTGTCCTTCCATTCCGGGTAGCCGCGTACCGACTGGGCGGGTGCCGAGCGCAGGTGTGCGGCGAGGGCGGTACCGGTGGCCCAGTCGTTCTCGGTGGTGTGCAGGGCCGGATCCTTCAGGGCCTGAACGCCGGTGGGCAGCATCCAGTCGCCCAGCGCCAGCCGGACCATGTTCTCGGGGCGCAGCAGGAAGTCGATGAATTCGGCGGCCTCCGCCTGGTGCGGGCTGTCCTCGGCGATGGACAGGGTCTGCGGGCTGACGCCCTGGGTGAGGCCGTCGGCGCCCGCCGGGGCGGGCAGCACCTGCCAGTCGAAGCCCTTCGGCGCCTGCTGCACGATCTGCTGCCGGTAGGAGAAGCCGAGCGGGACCATCGCGTAGCGGCCGCCGAAGAACCCGGGCAGGGTGTCCGAGCCGCCGCTGCCCAGGGTCGTGGGCGACGCGCTGCGGTCGGCGTTGACCTGGTCGTGGACGGTGCGCGGCATCACCTCGTCGGCCGACTCGAAGCGGACGGTGACCTTGCCGTCGGCGCCGCGGTGGAAGAGCTGCCCGCCGGCCGACAGGGACAGGTTGAGGGAGGCGGAGACGGGTTCCTTGAGCGGCCAGGCGACACCGTACTTCCCGTCCCCGCTCAGCTGTTCGGTGACCTTGCGGAACTCCGGCCAGCTCCACGGCCGTTCGGGGGTCGGGATGCGTACGTCCGCCTCTTTCAGCCACTTCGCGTTGGCGATGAGCACCCGCGGCTCCTGGAGGAACGGCACGCCGTAGATCCGGCCGTCGAAGGTCGCCGTGTCCCAACTGCGCTGCGGGATGTCGGACTTGAGCCGCTGCGGCAGCAGGTCGGTCAGGTCCGCGAGGTAGCCGCCGTACGCGAAGTCCGCGAGGTCGTCAGAGGCGTCGTGGATGATGTCCGGGGCCTCACCGCCCTCGAAGGAGGTGAGCAGCTGGTCGTGGACGCTGTCCCAACTGCCCTGGACATACTCGACCTTGACGTCGGGATGGGTCGCGTTCCACTCCGCCACCAGCTCCTTGTTGGCCTCGACGGACTCCTCCTGCCAGGCCAGTGACTGGAAGCGCAGGGTGACGGGTCCGCCGGAACGGCCGTCGTCGCCGCTGCATCCGGCGAGCAGCAGGGCGAGGACGGCCACCAGGGCCGGCAGCATTCTCGTACGCATCAGCTCTTCACCGCCCCGGCGAGCATGCCGCCCGTGATCCGCCGCTGGATGACCGCGAAGACCACCAGCGAGGGCAGCGTCGCGAGGAACGCGGCGGCGGCCAGCGGGCCGAGATCCGCGACGCCTTCCGCGCCGATGAAGTGGGTGAGGACCACCGGCAGGGTCTGCTTCTCGGGGGTCTTCAGCAGCACGAGCGCGAAGAAGAACTCGTTCCAGGCCGTGACGAACGCGAACAGCGCCGTCGCCACGATCCCCGGTGCGAGCAGCGGCGCCGTCACAGACACCAGCGTCCGCACCCGCCCGGCCCCATCGACGGCGGCCGCCTCCTCCAACTCGGGCGGCACCGCGCGGACGTACCCGACGAGCATCCACAGCGCGAACGGCAGTGCCCACACGACGTACACCATGACCAGCCCCGGCACCGAGTTGATCAGCCGCAGGTTCTTCAGGACCAGGAACAGCGGGATGATCACCAGGACGAGCGGGAACGCCTGGCTGACGACCACCCAGCCGGTCGCCGCGCGCGCGAGCCGGGTGCGGTGGCGGGCCATGACGTAGGCCATCGGGGTCGCGAGGAGTACGGCGATGAGGGCGGCGCCGAGTGCGGCGATCAGGGAGTTGAGGGCGGCGTGCAGCAGGGGCTGTTCGTCGAAGGCCTGGCGGAAGTTGGCGAGGGTGGGGTCCTTCGGGATCCAGGTGGGGTGCAGGCTGCCCAGTTCGCGCGGGGGTTTGAAGGCGGTGGAGATCAGCCAGAGGAAGGGGAAGGCGAGGAAGAGGAGGTAGGCGAGGAGGGCGGCGTACTGGCCGACACGGCCCGCGGCGCTGGTCCTCATGACCGGTCACCTCCCCTGAGCCGGCCGACGAGGACGACGGAGAGGAGGATCGAGATCACCGCGACCATCACACATCCCATCGCGGCCGCGTAGCCGAACTGCCCGTAGCGGAAGGCCTCTTCGTAGGCGAAGAGCATCGGCAGGCGGGTGCGGCCACCGGGGCCGCCGCTGGTGAGGACGTAGACCAGGGCGAAGGAGTTGAAGTTCCAGATGAGGTTGAGGGCCGTGATGGACAGGGCGACGGGGCGCAGGGCGGGCCAGGTGACCGTGCGAAAGCGGCGCCAGGCGCCGGCGCCGTCCACGGCGGCCGCCTCGTGCAGTTCGCGCGGGGTGTTCTGGAGGCCGGCGAGCAGGGCGACGGTCGTGGTCGGCATCCCCGCCCAGATACCGACCACGATGACGGCGGGCAGGGCGGTGCCCAGCCCGCTGAGCCAGTCGCGGCCGTCGCCGAGGCCGAGGTCGCGGAGTGTCTCGTTGAGGATGCCCGCGTCGGGGTTGTAGACCAGCCGCCACATGACGCCGACGACGACCTCGGGCATGGCCCAGGGGACGATCGCCAGGGCGCGGGCCAGCCAGCGCAGCCGCAGGTCCTGGTTGAGGAGGAGGGCGAGGCCGAGCGCGAGCAGGAACTGTGGCACGGTGACGCCGACGGCCCAGACCAGGCCGATCCGGAACGACTCCCAGAACAGCGTGTCCTGCAGCAGGTCCCGGAAGTTGAGACCGCCGATCCACTGGGTGGGCTGGGTCCGTCCGGACTGGGCGTCGGTGAAGGACAGCAGGATGCCGTAGAGCAGCGGTCCCACGCTCAGGATCAGGATCGGGATCAGCGCGGGGAGGACGAGGAACCAGGCGCCGTGATCCGTGACCCGCCGCTGTTTCCGGTCTTCCGGCGTGCGTCTCACCGACCTCTCCGCCTCGGTCACCGATGTCACGGAATCAGCCCCTTTGCGCGGCTCGGGTGGGCCCCGTCATGGTCGTGAAGGCGCCGTACCCCGTCAAGACCGCGCGCACGCGGTCCGACCTGTGGAAATGCGAGACTGACCGGCGGGTGGCGAGAACTCGACGCCACCGGTACGGATCAACGACACCGTCGATGCGGATCGATCCGTATGGATACGGGACAGGCCGGGCGGGACACGGAGGCGGACGATGGACGAGGCACGGGCGCGGGACGTACTGACCGGCGCGGGAGTCCTGTCCGGCCCGGCGCGGGACGCGCGCCTGCTCGCCCTGGGTGAGAACGCGGTGTTCGCCGCCGGTGACCTGGTCGTCAAGGTGGGCCGCGACGCCCAACTCCTGGACCGGGCCCGGCGCGAACTGGACATCGCGATGTGGCTGGCGGAGGCGGACGTTCCGGCGGTGCGGGCCGCCGAGGCGAAGCCGCTGCTGGTGGAAGGGCACCCGGTCACCGTCTGGCACCGCCTGCCCGACGCCGTACGGCCCGCCGAGCCCCGGGATTTGGCCGAACTGCTACGGGTCGTGCACGCCCTGCCCGCGCCCTCCTTCGCGCTGCCGCCCCGTGAGTTGCTGGGGGGTGTGGAGCGCTGGCTGCGGCTGGCGGGGGACGCGATCGACGCGGCGGACGCGGCGTATCTGCGGCAGCGCCGGGACGGCTTCGCGGCGGCCTCGGCCGCCCTGCCTCCGCATCTGCCGCCGGGTCCGATCCATGGGGACGCGCTGCCGCGCAACGTCCACATCGGGCCGGACGGGCCGGTCCTGGTGGATCTGGAGACCTTCTCGGCCGATCTGCGCGAGCACGACCTGGTGGTCATGGCGCTCTCCCGCGACCGGTACGGGTTGCCCGAGGCGTCCTACCGGTCGTTCGTCGAGGCGTACGGCTGGGATGTGCGGGAGTGGGAGGGGTGCTCGGTGCTGCGGGGGGCGCGGGAGACGGCGAGTTGCGCGTGGGTGGCTCAGCACGCGCCGAGCAATCCGAAGGCGTTGGCCGAGTTCGAGCGGCGGGTGGCGTCGTTGCGGGACGGGGACGAGACGGTGCGGTGGTATCCGTTCTGAGCGTCGGCGGCGCTCCGGCGCGTCGATCCCTAGGTCCTGTCGTTCTTCCGGCGCACCATCTCGGTGATCCAGACCGGCGCGAACGGTGACGTGCAGCCGGGGGACGTCGGGTAGTCCTTGAGCACCTCCAGACGCTCACCGATGGCGAGGGCCCGGGTGCGGTACTCGGCGTGTTCGATCCCGATCTGCGCCAGGCAGTGGTTCATCGCCCACTGGAGCCGGTCCGGGGCGTCCTTCATCTCCGCCTCGACGGTGTCGAGCAGTCCGGGGAGGTCGAGGCCCTCGGGCTTCTTCGCCACGCGTTCCGTGGTCAGCGCCCAGCCGGCGCTCGCGACGACGGGATCGGGGTCGGCGAACCAGGCCACGCGCAACTCCTCGGCGTGCGGGCTCTTCTTCACCACGTAGTTCACGAGCCAGTCGTGCACCTTGGGGGTGCCCGCGTCGCGCACCATCGTGTCCAGCTCGTCGCGCTCGAACGCCTTCGGGCGGCAGATCAGCAGCGCCAGCAGTCTGGCCGCGGTGTCCTCGGTCGCCCAGAGCCGGCGGGCGAGCTCCTGCTGGGTCTTCAGCCGCTTCGCGAGCGCGCGCAGCTTGCCGAGGTTCACGCCGTGATCGTCGCCGTGCCTCTCGTTCACCGCGCGGATCCTGGGGTCGTCGAGCTCGGCCAGTTCGGCCAGCACCTCGTCCACCGTCGTCTCGGTCAGCGCCGTCTCGGCCACCTCGGTCTCCTGTTCCTCATGCGCGGGATTCAGCCTACGACGGAAAGCGCCGGCCGCCTCGTGCGGTTCTCATGGCCGCGCGTTCCGGATGGTGCGCGCGGCGTGACGCAGTTCGGTGAGGACGGTACGGACGGCTGTGCGGGCCGTGCGTTCGGGGCGGTAGAGCGCGTCGATGTGGCGCCTGGCCTGGACTCCGCTCAGTGGCTTCAGGACCAGCGCCGGATGCGGGCGCATCGTCCAGCGCGGGATCAGTGCGAGGCCGCCCCCGGCCGCCACGGCCTCAGCCACCACCGCGAACTCGTTGATGCGGTGGGCTAGGTGGGGGCGGCGTCCGGCCGCCGCGGCGATGGCCTCGATGACGGCGAGCACCGGGAAACCGTCGTGCACGGTGATCCATGGTTCGTCGGCCACGTCACGCGGGGTGACTCGGCGCCGCGCGGCCAGCGGATGGTCGGCGGGCATGGCCACATCGAGCGGCTCGCGCAGCAGCGTCGTCGTGGCCACCGTGTCCGGCCAGGGCGGGGCGTGGTCCAGACGGTGGGCGAGAACGACGTCGTATTCCCTGGTCAGGCGCGGGAAGTCCTCCTGCGGTACGTCCTCGTCGGCGAGCCGTGGTACCGGCCGGCCCGGCCCGGCGAGCGCGCGGAGCAGCAGCGGGAAGAAGGCGGAGCCCGCGCTGTGGAACGCCGCCACCGACACCTCCGCGTCCGGCCGCCCGAGGAACTCCTCCACGGTGTGCCGCGCCCGCGCGAGCGCCGTCTCCACCTCCACGGCCGCGCCGGCCAGCGCCTGTCCGGCGTCGGTGAGCACCAGCCGACGGCCCTGCCGCTCGGTGAGCGGCACCGGGATCGCGCGCTGGAGCAGCCGTAGCTGCTGGGAGATCGCCGACGGTGTCACCAGCAGCGCCTCGGCGACGGCCGTGACACTCCCCAGTTCACCGAGCTCCCGCAGGATCCGCAGCTGCCGTTCGTCCATGGCGTCAGTGTAGGGACGATGTAGTGGCGCTAAATGATTGTTTTAGAAAGTGGTACTGGGCTTCATGGATGCATCCGGTGCACCGTAGGCGGGTGTCCGACGTCCGCCGTACCGATGCGGTACTCCTCCTTGTCGCGCTCGTCTGGGGTTCCAGCTATCTGTCCGCCCAGACGGCGACGGCCGCGCTGCCCGTCCTGCTGGTGCTGTTCGTCCGCTACGCCCTCTCCGCGCTCGCCTGTCTCGGTCTGGTCGCCTCCCGGCGGGGCGGGTCGCGCCGGTGGACGCGCGACGAGCTGCGGGCCGGTGTGCCCCTGGGTGTGACCCAGGCGGCGGTCCTGGTCGTGGAGACGTACGGCGTCGCCCACACCAGCGCCGCCAACGCCGGTCTCATCATCAGCCTGACCATCGTCCTCACCCCGCTCCTCGACCGCGGTGGCCACCGCGGCGCGCCGCCTGCCGCGTTCTTCGCCGCGACCGGCCTGTGCGTCCTGGCCGTCGGGCTGCTGATGTCCGGCAACGGCTTCCACGCGCCGCGCCTCGGTGATCTGCTGATGCTCGGCGCCGCGGTGATCCGGGCCGGGCATGTCGTCCTGGTCGGCCGTTTGACCGCCGGCCGGGCGGTCCGCCCGCTCCAGCTGACCACGGTGCAGACCCTCGTCGGCACGGCCCTGTTCCTGCCGCTCGCCGCCCTCGACCTGCCGACGCTGGTCCACGCGGCCCCGGCGACCTGGGCCCAACTGGTCTATCTCGCCCTGTTCTGCAGTGTGTTCGCCTTCCTGGCGCAGACCTGGGCGGTGCAGCGCACGTCCGCCAGCCGCGCCAGTCTGCTACTGGGCACCGAGCCGGTGTGGGCCGTCGCGGTCGGCGTGGCCCTCGGCGGCGACCACCTCACCGCGCCGACCGGTCTCGGAGCGGCTCTGATGGTCGCCGGCACGTACTGGGGGCAGGCGGTGGAACGGGCGCACCGAGCCGCACCCGGATCACAGCTCCCCTCGCCCCGAGCCCTCGACAAAGACGATGCCAAGGACACCGCATGCCAGAGCACACCCATCACGACACCTACGAGCACCTGATCTTGCTGCTCGACTCCTCCTCCGTCGACCACCGCCTCATCGACCACGAGCCCGAAGGCGCCACCGAGGCCGTCTGCGCGCTGCGCGGGCACCCGGCCTCCGAGGCCGCGAAATGCATCGTGCTGCGGGTCAAGCCGGACCGGCGCACGACACGTCACGTCCTCGCGGTAGTCCCCGGGGACCGGCGAGTGGACCTGGACGCGGTCCGGGCGCTGTTCGGCGCGCGCTACGTCGGCTTCAGCGATGCACAGACCGCCGAGCGGCTGGCCCGTGCGGTCCCCGGCACCGTCCTGCCGTTCAGCTTCGACCCCGACCTCGAACTGGTCGCCGACCCGGACGTCGTGGCCCAGCCGAAGCTGTACTTCAACGCGGCCCGCCTGGACCGCTCCCTGCTCATCTCGGGAGCGGACTACGAGCGGCTGGCCAAGCCCCGCATCGAGCGCATCGCAACACCGGCGTCGATGTGACTGCCCGGCGGGAGGGCCTGAACCTGCCCGCCCGTCGCTCCTCAGACCGACTCGCCCGCCACCGTCTCTCCGGCCGGCTCCCTCAGCGGCCACGTGCCGTCGACCACCGCCGTCGCGTCGCCCTTGCGGCGCAGGAAGTTCTGGAAGTCCGCCGCCCACTCGGCGTACCACTCGATCTGGCGCAGGTGCAGCTCCGCCGGGCCGAGGGCCGCGATCTTGGGGTGGCGGCCACCTATCGCACAGGCGAGCCGGGCCGCGGCGAGGGCGTCGGCGGAGGCGTCGTGGGCGGCGTCGAGTGCGATGCCGTACTCCCGGCAGACCGCTTCGAGGTTGCGCTTGCCGCGACGGTAGCGGTCGGCCCAGCGGTCGATGGTGTACGGGTCGATGACCGGGGCGGGGTCCAGGCCGCCCAGCCGGTCGCGCAGGGACGGCAGTCCGTACCGCCGCAGTTCGGCGGAGAGCAGGCTCAGGTCGAAGGCCGCGTTGTAGGCGACGACGGGCACGCCCGTCTTCCAGTAGGTCACGAGGACGTCCGCGACGGCGTCCGCGACCTGGTCGGCGGGGCGGCCCTCGGCGGCCGCGCGTTCGTTACTGATGCCGTGGACCGCGACCGCGTCCGCCGGGATCTCGACTCCCGGATCGGCCAGCCACTCCTTGCGCCCTATGGGCTGCCCGTCCCGGACCTCGATCACGGCGGCGGTCACGATGCGCGCCTCGCGCGGATCGGTCCCGGTCGTCTCCAGGTCGAAGCCGATCAGCAGCTCACGGTGCCAGCCCATGGGCGGTCCCCCTTCTTGGTGGTGCGTTCCCCCAGTGGTCTCCACCTTCCCATGGGCCACTGACAATCAGAGGACCGCGTTCCGCTTCGCCCGCGGGACGGTTCAGGACACCGGTCGCGAATCCGCCCACATGAGCTCGAATTCCTCGCGATACGTGGGGAAAAGGCCACCTTCGTCCATCTCGCCCGACTTGACCACCCGGCTCCCGTTGCGCAGCACCAGCACCGGCGCCTCCAGCCCGCGCATCCGGCGCAGATAGGTCTGCACGACCGCGATGCCGTCGGAGCCGTCGCCGTCCACCAGGTAGGCGGTGAAGCGGGGCGTCTCGTCGAAGACCTGGATCTCGAACGCGCCCGGGTCCCGCAGCCGGGACCGGACCCGGCGCATGTGCAGGATGTTCATCTCGACGGCGCGGCTCAGCTCGCCGCGCTTGATACCGAGTTCGCGCTCGCGCCGCTTGACCGCGCTGGAGGCCGGGTTCAGGAACAGCAGCCGCACCCGGCAGCCGGACTCGGCGAGCCGCACGAGCCGGCGGCCCGAGAAGTTCTGCACGAGCAGGTTGAGGCCGATGCCGATGGCGTCGAGCCTGCGGGCGCCGCCGAAGATGTCCTCGGCCGGGAACTGGCGCAGCAGCCGCACCCGGTCGGGGTGCACGGCGACCACGTCGGCGTAACGGTCGCCGACCAGGTCCTCGACGGCGTCGATGGGCAACCGGCGCGCGGAGGGCACGTCGCCGCCCGTGCCGAGGATCTCCAGCAGGCGCGCCGAGGCCCGTTCGGCCTGGTTGAGGACCGCCTCGGACAGGGCGCGGTTGCGGGAGACGACGTTCCGGGTCACTTCGAGCTCGTCCAGGGCGAGTTCGACGTCCCGCCGGTCGTCGACGTACGGCTCGAAGCACGGCCAGTGCTGCACCATCAGCTCGCGCAGCTGGGGCAGCGTGAGGAAGCTGAGGACGTTGTCGTCGGCCGGGTCCAGCAAGTAGCCCTTGCGGCGGCTGACCTCGCGCACGGCGACCGCGCGCTGCACCCACTCCTGGCCGGCCGGTCCCGCCGCCGCGACGACCCAGTCGTCGCCGTGGACGGGCTCGTAGATGGGGCGCACGACAGCGGCCACGACCGCGCGCAGCCGCTGTTCGACGAGGTTCAGCCAGATGTAGGCCCGGCCGGCTCGCTGGGCGCGGGTGCGCACCTCGAGCCAGGCCTCGGTGTCCCAGTCCAGCTCCGGGCCGATGGAGCTGGTCTCCATCGGCCGGGCCAGGGACACCGTGCCGGGCGGGACGTCTGCGGAGTTCCCCTCGTGACCCTCGTCACCAGGGGGCAGCTCCAGCCCTCCCGAGCCCACCCGCGCACCGCCTTCCGCTCCCCCGAGCATCCCCGTCCCAACGATCAAGGAAGGGTACTCCGGGAGCGGCGGGCGGTGCAGCCGGATGGACAGGGTCGTTTCTCAACTGTCCCGGCCGACGTGCCCGTTGATGCCCTTGAGGTCCGCCGGAGTGAGCGGATTCATAGCGGTCACGTCACGCGGGGCGATCGAGAAGCCCTGCCAGTGGACCGGCATCGGCTGCTGGTCCTCGTCCCGCACGATGTGGTGGAAGCCCACGTTCATCCAGACCACGGGGTGGGTGAGGGCCTGCCCGTTGACCCACTTGTCGACGGAGTCGGGGTGCCCGGCGGGGCAGGCGCCCAGGTTGCCGCTGGCGTACTGCTCGCACTTGTTGTACTCGGTGAAGTACACGTCGTGGTTGGTGAAGGGGCGGCCCGGATACTTGGTCTGGGCGCCCGGGACGAGCTCGTACGAGCGCGCGTGGCCGTCCTTGTTCTTGCCCGACTGGCTGACCACCCGCCACCAGCGCATGTTCTTGGCGTCGCCCGCGAGTTCCTTGGTGACCTTCGTGAGCGTCGTCTTGTTGGTCGGACCCCGGTCGCCCGCGGCCGGACTGACCTTCGAGTCGTACTGCTCGACGCGGGTCTTGGAGGAGCCGTCGAGACCGAAGTCGAGCCGCCAGAAGACGTTGTGGCTGTGGCTGTCGGCGTAGTCCTTGGCGCCCTTGCCGATGGGCCAGCCGCGGCCGTCACCGGCGTCGTAGTCCTCCGGGGCGAGGCTGCCGGTCGCGCCGACGTTCATGGTCATGGTGCCGTCGTCCTGGAACCGCCACTCGGTGATGTACTCGTACCAGCTCACCTTGTTGACGGTGTAGAGCAGCAGGTCCTTGCCCTGGGCCTGGTAGGTCTTGCCGATGTTCCCGTTCGGCGGCTCGGTCTGCAGGTGGTACGCGTGGCCGCGCGAACGCGTCGTGGCGCACAGGCCCTTGACGTTCTGCGAGTTGGAGTACATGGGCTCGCGGACCTTGACGGTCTTGATGGTGCCGCCCGGGCATTCGGCGGGCTTCATGTTCAGCAGGCCGTTGCCGAAGTTGTAGTCGGTCACGTCGTTGAACTCGGAGTCGCCGTCGTCGTACGGCACATGGATCTGGGCCAGCTTGGCGCTGTTGAGGACCTTGATCGGCTTGGCCTCGCCGGGCGGCTGGTAGGAGATGTCCTCCAGGGCGACACCGGACGTGCTGTTGAAACGCCAGCACATCCGCCAGGTGGTGCCCGTGGAGAGCTTCTGCTCGATGCGGAAGGCCGCGCTGCAGTTGGGGGCCGGGGCGGCGGCCGCCTTGGGCTGGGCCGCGGCCGGTCCCGCCCCGGTCGTCGCGCCGGCGGCCAGCGCCGCCAGGGACAGACCGAGGGCCGCCCGCCTGCGGGCACGGCTGATTCTGTTGACGCGCATGAAGAGGTGACTCCCTTACAGGAGGTGCGGAGTTGGAAAAGTGAACGGACGCCGGCTCAGCCGAGCCGGATCACCTTGCGGGCGCTCAGGTCGATCACGAAGTCCCGGGCGTCGACCCACGGGCCGTTCTTGACCTTCGGGAACAGCCGGGTGCAGCGGTGCTCACCGCACTTCTCGACGGACGCCGACCCGCCCGGAGCGGCCCGGTACACCATGCTGCTCAGCTGGAGCTGGTTGGGCGAGGTGAGCTCCTTGCCGGTGGCGTCCTTGTAGTCCGCCTTCAGATCGGCGCCCAGCGGGTCGGCGATCAGCAGCTTGGCGGCCTCGGCCTGCTCGGCGAGGCTCAACGGCGGCTGGACGCCACGCTGGGTGGCGGTCCGCTCGACCTTGCCCGTGTCGAGGTTGACGGTCCTGGTGACGAGGGTGTCGTCCTGGTAGTCGTAGACCGTCACGTCGGCGCGCCGGGGCGCGCTCGCGTCGTCGACCTCGTCGGCCTCCGGCTCGGCCAGCTGGACGTCGATGCGCTGCGGGCCGCGCGCACCCCTGACGTTCTCACTGCGGTCGACGAGCTGCCGGTTCACCGCGAGCTTCTCGACCCGCGCGATCTCGTCGTCGGTCAGCGGATCGTTGCCCTTGCCCCGGTCGCCCTCGGCCGGCGCCGCCTCGACCACGCCGGGCTGCACGGCCGCGGCGCCGTCCCGGCCCTGGGCCGCCTGCTGGGCCGACCGGCCGCTGCTGTCGGTCCCGCCCGTTGTGTCCGCCCCCGCCGTACCCGGCAGGGTGACTCCGATCATCACGGCGGTTCCCGCCACCGCGATGGCCGCACCCGCCACCACCTTGCCCAGATGGCGGTGCACTATCTCGCGCACATCTTCCCCTTACTCCCCCAACATCCACGGGAGTACGTGTTTGCCCCACTGGTTCGGCATACCGCGTATGCACTGGTCGGCCGGTAAGAGGGACGTAAGTCATAGGTGGTTCCATCACTTTCGGGGAGACTCGACGTCAAGGCGCCCCCGACGGCGCGCTCCAGCTGAAAGAGTCGTGTCCATGCAGGTCTGGCCTGGAGAGGCATACCCACTCGGTGCCACCTACGACGGCGCCGGCACCAACTTCGCGGTCTTCACGGAGGCCGCGGACCGAGTAGAGCTGTGTCTGCTGCACGACGACGGCTCGGAGACGGCGGTGGAACTGCGGGAGAGCGACGCCTTCGTGCGGCACGCGTACGTGCCGGGCGTCATGCCGGGACAGCGCTACGGCTTCCGGGTGCACGGCCCGTACGCCCCGGAGCGCGGTCTGCGCTGCAACTCCGCGAAGCTGCTGCTGGACCCGTACGCCAAGGCGATCAGCGGCGCGATCCGCTGGGGCGAGGAGGTGTACGGCTACCACTTCGACGCACCCGACCGGCGCAACGACCTGGACTCGGCGCCGCACATGATGTCGTCGGTCGTGGTGAACCCGTACTTCGACTGGGGCGACGACCGCCGGCCGCGCACCGAGTACCACCACACGGTGATCTACGAGGCCCATGTGAAGGGCCTGACGATGCGCCACCCGGGGCTGCCGGAGGAGCTGCGCGGCACCTACGCCGCCCTCGCGCACCCGGCGCTCATCGAGCATCTCACCGAGCTGGGGGTGACGGCGCTCGAGCTGATGCCGGTCCACCAGTTCGTCAACGACCACCGGCTGGTCGACATGGGCCTGAACAACTACTGGGGCTACAACACCATCGGCTTCTTCGCCCCGCACAACGCGTACGCCTCCTGGGGCGACCGCGGTCAGCAGGTCCTGGAGTTCAAGTCGGCGGTGCGGGCGCTGCACGAGGCCGGTATCGAGGTGATCCTCGACGTGGTCTACAACCACACCGCCGAGGGCAACCATCTGGGCCCCACGCTGTCCTTCCGGGGACTGGACAATCCGCAGTACTACCGGCTCACCGACGACCCGCGCTACTACATGGACACGACCGGGACCGGGAACTCGCTGCTCATGCGGTCGCCGCACGTCCTGCAGCTGATCATGGACTCGCTGCGGTACTGGGTCACCGAGATGCATGTCGACGGCTTCCGCTTCGACCTCGCGGCCACCCTGGCCCGGCAGTTCCACGAGGTGGACCGGCTGTCGTCGTTCTTCGACCTGGTGCAGCAGGACCCGGTGGTCTCCCAGGTGAAGCTGATCGCCGAGCCGTGGGACGTGGGCGAGGGCGGCTACCAGGTGGGCAACTTCCCGCCGCTGTGGACCGAATGGAACGGCAAGTACCGCGACACCGTACGGGACCTGTGGCGCGGCGAGCGCCGGGCGCTGGCGGAGTTCGCGTCCCGGCTGACCGGCTCCTCCGACCTGTACCAGGACGACGGCCGGCGCCCGCTGGCCTCCATCAACTTCGTGACCTGCCACGACGGATTCACGCTGCACGACCTCGTCTCGTACAACGACAAGCACAACCATGCCAACGGTGAGGACAACCGGGACGGCGAGAGCCACAACCGGTCCTGGAACTGCGGGGTGGAGGGTGAGACCGACGATCCCGCCGTCCTGGAGCTGCGCGCCCGCCAGATGCGCAACTTCGTCGCCACGCTGATGCTGTCCCAGGGCGTACCGATGCTGAGCCACGGCGACGAGTTCGCGCGCACGCAGCACGGCAACAACAACGCGTACTGCCAGGACAGCGAGCTGGCCTGGGTGAAGTGGCTCGACTCGGAGGGCCGCGCCGAGGACGGCGACGGCGGGCTGCTCGCCTTCACGCGCGCGATGGTGTGGCTGCGACGGGACCATCCGGTCTTCCGCAGACGGCGCTTCTTCCACGGACGCCCCGTGGAGGGCACGCACGACGACCTGTCGGACATCGCCTGGTTCACCCCGCAGGGCAAGGAGATGGCCCAGCGGGACTGGGACCGGGCGCAGGCGTCGGCGCTGACCGTGTTCCTCAACGGCAACGCGATCTCGGAGCCGGGCCCGCGCGGGGAACGCATCAGCGACGACTCGTTCCTGCTGATGTTCAACGCCTCCCCGAAGACCCTCGACTTCGTCGTGCCGGTCAACCACGGCCGTCAGTGGCAGGTGGTCGTCGACACGGCCCGCACGGACGGAGTACCGCCGGGGACGGGAGCCAAGGTGCAGGCCGGGGAGCGATTGACGCTGGTGGACCGCAGCATGACGGTGTTGCAGCGGCCGGTCTAGACCGGTTCACCCGGCCGGCCGCGCGTCGGGTTCGCGCGTGTGGCGGTCGCTTTCGGCGGTCCGTCCGGTGTACGACTCCGGGCGCGCCGTCAGCGCGATCAGACAGGCGAGCCCGGCGGCGAGGCTGCCCGCGCCGAACGCCGCCGCGGGGCCGTAGGACTCGGCGAGCCGGCCCGTGACGGCGACGGCCAGCGCCTGTCCGCCGACCAGCGCGCTCGTCGCCACCGCCATCGCCTCGGCCAGCCGCGCGGGTGGCACCACGCGCTCGGTGAGCCCGAACGCCGTGATGAGGTGCGGGGCATAGGCGACGCCCAGGACGACGACGGTGGCGTAGAGGGCGGCGAGGCCCTCCGTCCACAGCAGCGGGAGCGACAGCACGCATGCGGCCGCGGTGGCCGCCCGCCAACGCGTGGTCAGTCCGACACGGGCGGGCACCGCGGCCATGGAGAGCCCGGCGACCGCGCTCATCACTCCCATGGCGGCGTACACGAGCCCCGCCTGGTCGGGCTGTCCGACGCGCTCGGTGAGGGCGGTGATGCCGGCTTGGCATGCGCCGAACATGGCGCCTTGGAGGGCGAGGGCTGCTCGGAGGGGGTGGACGGAGCGGGGGATGCGGGGTGGGGTGGGGGTGGGTTGTCCTGTCGGGGGCGGTGGGACGGCACCGGACCGTCGTTCCGCCATCGGGGCCACGGACGTGGGCCGTGTCGCCACCGCCGTCCGATGCAGCGCGAACCCCGCGCCGCACGAGGCCACGAGCACCGCGGCCCCTCCCAGAGCGAACCCCGGATGCGCGGTGACCGCCGCCAGCCCGACCAGGGCGGGCCCCAGGACGAAGGAGATCTCGTCCAGCGTGCTCTCGAAGGAGAGCGCGGCACTCACCGTGGAGTCGCGAGCCCCGCCACCGCGCGCGAGGGCGACGAGGCGAGCGCGGGCCATGGGTCCGATCTGCGGCACCGTCGCCCCGGCCGCCGCCCCCAGCACGGCCAGTACCGCCGTGGGCAGCCCCGCGAGCGCCCCGGCGACCAACCCGGCGATCGCGAGGGCGTTGGCCAGACAGAAGGTGAGGACGACCGTGCGCTGGCCGTGACGGTCGGCGAGCCGGCCCACCAGCGGACCGCAGGCCACCTGGCCGACGGCGAGCGCACCGCCGGTGAGGCCGGCGGCGGCCAGGGAGCCGCTGGTCCGTGCGACGAGCAGGACGCTGCCGAACTGGATCGTGGCGGTCGGCAGCCGGGCGAGGAAGGACATGACCGGCAGCAGCGGCCCGGTCAGGCCGATCACCTCACGGTATGCCGCCGATGTGCCACGCCCTGCGGTGCTCCCCGTCTTGCCCATCGCTCGAAGCTAGGCGCGCGCGTGGGCCCACGTGGAGGGGACGATGACACGAAGGGCAGCGGGGCGGGTACGTAGGTTTCCATGACACCTGAGCGACCTGACCCGATGGTGCCGACCGCCACCTACCGGCTGCAGCTGCAGCCCGCGTTCCCGTTCGAGGCCGCGGCGGCGGCCGTGCCGTACCTGGCCTCGCTCGGCGTCTCGCATCTGCATCTGTCCCCGGTCCTGGAGGCGGTTCCGGGGTCGGGGCACGGCTATGACGTCGTGGACCACGCGCGCGTGCGTGAGGAACTGGGCGGTGAGGAGGGGCTGCGCGCGCTGGCGCGGACCGCGCGTGAACACGGTCTGGGCCTGGTGGTGGACATCGTGCCGAACCACATGGCCATGGCCCCGCGCCACAACAGCGCCCTGTGGGAGGTGCTGCGCGAGGGCCCCAAGTCGCCGTACGCGCGATGGTTCGACATCGACTGGGAGGCGCAGGGCGGCCGGGTGCTGCTGCCGGTGCTGGGGCGGCCGCTGGGCGAGGAGTTCGCTCACCTGGGGGTGGACGGTGACGTCCTGCGCTACTACGACCATGTGTTCCCGCTGCGCGAGGGCACCGAGGAACTGCCGCTGCCGCAGCTCCTGGACGCCCAGTGGTACCGCCTGGCGTGGTGGCGACTGGCCCGTACGGAGCTCAACTACCGGCGGTTCTTCAGCATCTCGGAGCTGATCGGGGTGCGGGTCGAGGACCCGGAGGTGTTCGACGCCACCCACGCCAAGGTCCTCGGCCTCCTCCACGAAGGCGTGATCGACGGGCTGCGCATCGACCATCCCGACGGCCTCGCCGACCCCGACGGCTACCTTCAGCGCCTTCACGAGGCGACCGGCGGGCGCTGGACGGTCGTGGAGAAGATCCTGGCGGACGGCGAGCACCTGCCGGCCTCCTGGCCCGTCGCGGGCACCACCGGCTACGACGCCCTGCGCTACGTCGACGGCCTGTTCACCGACCCGGCCGGGTTCGGGGAACTCCTCGGCCAGTACCGGCGGTTCGCGGCCCCGCAGACGGACCGGGGCGGCGACTGGGAGGCGACGGTGCGGCGGGCGGCGTACAAGGTGCTCACGCACGAGCTGGCCACGGAGGTCGACCGGCTGACGCGGGTGGCCGGCCGCCTGTGCGCCACGTCGCCGGAACCCGCGCTGCGCGACCGGGCGCCTTGGGCCCTGCGCACCGCCCTTCTGGAACTCCTCGTCCGGCTGGAGGTCTACCGGCCGTACGCCTCCGGTGACGCGGCCCGCGTGGTCACCGAGGAGGCCGCCGCCGAGGCCCGGCTCGCGTTCGTGGTGCCCGAGGAGGCGGGCGCGGTCGACGTCGTGCGCGACCTGGTGCTCGGGCGGGCCGGTGACGGGCCGGAGCACGTGGAGTTCCGGACGCGGTTCGCGCAGACGGCGTCGGCGCTGCGGGCCAAGTCCGTGGAGGACACGGCGTTCTACCGCCATGTGCCGCTGCTGTCGGCGACCGAGGTGGGCGGCGACCCGGGGAGCCCCGCGGTCTCGCCGGACGAGTTCCACGCGTACTGCGCGCGCGTGCAGCGCGACTGGCCCGGGACCGGGACGGTCGTGTCGACGCACGACACCAAGCGCAGTGCCGACGTACGGGCCGCGCTGGCCGTGCTCACGCAGTGCCCGGAGCGGTGGGCGGACGTGCTGACCGAGGTGACGCGGGACGGGGAGGGCGTCCCGGACGCGCAGCTGGCGTGGGCCGCGTGGCAGACGGTGTTCGGGCTGGGCGAGGCGGACGTCGAGCGGGTGCAGGGGGCGCTGTTGAAGCATGTGCGCGAGGCGGGGTTGTTCACCAGCTGGACGGAGCAGGAGCCGCCCTACGAGGAGGCGGTGGCGGCCTTCGTCGCGGCGGGGCCGTGCGGTGCGCCCGGAGAGCGCGTGATCGACTTCCGGAACCGTCTGGGGCCGCACGTGCGGGCGAACGTGCTGGGCATGGCCCTGGCCCAGTTGACCATGCCGGGTGTGCCGGACGTCTATCAGGGCACGGAGGGCGAGTACCGGGCTCTGGTGGACCCGGACAACCGCCGGGTCGCCCGGTTCCCGCACGAGGACCCGGGTGAGAAGGGCGCGGTGACGACGACCGCGCTCAGGCTGCGCAGGCGGCGCCCGGAGGTGTTCGGGGACTCGGCGTCGTACGCGCCCTTGGCCGCCGAGGGCCCGTCGGCCGCCCACTGTGTGGCCTTCGCGCGCTCCGGAGAGGTGGTCACCGCCGTGACCCGGCTGTCGCTGCGGCTGGCACGGTCGGGTGGCTGGCGCGACACCGTGCTGCCGTTGCCGCCGGGGCGATGGGGCGATGTGCTCGCTCCGGAGCGGGAGTTCACCGGGCACGCGCGCGTGGAGGAGTTGTTCGGGCGGCTGCCGGTGGCGTTGCTCGAACGGGTCGGCGGTGAGGCGGCGGGGTGAGGCGGGCGCGCTGACGGGGCGTACGGCCGTGTGGCGCGCGGTGGCCTCGTGCCCGCGACCGGCTCGGGCCCGCGTGCGCTCCGGGGGCTCGGGTACGGCGGCCGGCGCGTGGTGACCAGCGTCGAGGTCCGCCGCCCGCCCGGGTTCCCGGCAGGCATCGGTGCAGGAAACGGGTGGGCGACGGCACGGCAGCACGGACCCGGTACCCCCGCCGACGGTGACCGCCCCACCGTCCGGCGGTCAATGCAACCGGGCGCCCCCGGGAGCCTCCCCCGTGGACTCCTTGACAGGTAAACCAGACCGTGGGGTACTGCGGATTGCGAGCCGGGCGGACGTAACGGGGGTGAGTCTCCTGCCGGAGCCGCGCTACCCCACCCTGACCGAACTAGTCCTGTCCGCGCGCGCACTGGCCGCTCACCGGCCGGGCCTGTGCACGCTGAGACAGGTGGGGGCCTCCCGGGCGGGCAGACCCCTCCACCTGCTGTCCATCGGTCACGCCCGACGTGCCGTCCTGGTGGTCGCCGGAGCGCATTCCAACGAGCCCACGGGCGGACCCACGCTCCTGGCGGTCGCCGAACGTGTGCTGCACGACCGTGAGTTGCGGGCTGACATCTCCTGGCACTTCCTGCTGTGCGCGGATCCCGACGGGGCGAGCCTGCATGTCACGCCGGCGCCTCGCACCCTGTTCGACTACCACCGCGGCTTCTTCCGGCCGGCGGCC
This sequence comes from uncultured Streptomyces sp., assembly GCA_965653385.1. Classification (GTDB taxonomy): domain Bacteria; phylum Actinomycetota; class Actinomycetes; order Streptomycetales; family Streptomycetaceae; genus Streptomyces. The sequence goes on from CBFGZZ010000085.1 coordinate 20,246, forward strand.
CCGGAGCAGCCGGAGTGGGCGCCGGCCGCGCTGCCGCCCGACCGGTTGCCGCCCGAGACGCGGGCGCTGACCCGGGTCATCGACGAACTGCGCCCCTACCTCCAGGTGACGCTGCACGGGACGGATCTGGGTGGCAGCTGGGTGCAGTTGACGAAGGACGTGCCCGGGCTCGCCGAGCCGTTCGCGAAATCGGCGGCGCAGCTGCACATCCCGGTGGAGACCGGCGCCTCGGACGCGGCGGGCTGGCCCGCGTCCGGGCCCGGTGTGCACGTGATGCCGGCGCCGGGCGCGGGGGCGGCGTATCCGAGCATGCCGGACGACGCGCGCAGCAGCACCTGGTACCGCGTGCACCGGTACGGCGGGCTGACCGCGGTCGTGGAGGTGCCGATGTGGGCGAGCGACCTGGTGGACGACCCGGCGCCGCATCCGGCGCCGGCCAGGGCGATGCGGCGGCTGGCGGCCCGGCTGCTGCGGGTCTCGCTGGAGGTGGAGCGGGTGCTCGCCGAGGCGCTCCCCCGTCTGGAGGGGGTCGACGGACCTCTGCTGCGGGCGTCGAAGTGGGCGCTGGAGCTGGTGCCGGGCCTTGCCGCCGACTGGACGCACACACCGCCCGCCGACAACTCCATGGCGTACGTCGGGAGCGTGGACGCCTTCGGGCGCCGGCTGCCGTTGCGGGCGGCGGCCATGCTGCTGCGCGTCCTTCAGGAGGCCGACGACCGTGGGGCGCAGCGTCTCGAACATCTCGTGGCGAGCTGGAGCGACGCCTTCGCCGAACGCTTCCGCGCCCGCTGGGTGCCCCTGGAGCACCAGGTCGAGCACCAGTCCCGCACGGTCGTCGCGGCAGCCCTGCACGCGCGCGACGGAGCGGCGTGAGCCGTGCCGGCCCGGATCACCGGGCGGCGCGAGCCGTGCCGCGGTACGCGCGCGTGCGGCCGTGTGGCCCACGGCGTCAGCCGTCCAGCGCGAACACCGACCCCGTCCGCGCCCCCATCGCACACCCGTTGGCGAAGGTCTCGCGATACTCGACCGGCCGGCCGTTCCACTCCCCGCGCGCGTGGACGGTAACCGGCGCGTAGATCATCGGGCAGAACGCGTCCACCGTGCGGAGCCTGCTGATGTCACCGCCCACCCGCTCCAAGTCGGCGCAGGCCTCGGCCGCCTTCCCGTGGCCCTGCGGCGGGTCGCACAGCAGCAGCGTGCCGTGCGGGTCGCCGTGACGGGCGTCGCCCCGGGTGACCGTCAGGTAGAGCCAGCTTCCCGGCTGGGGGTCCTGGACCACCGCCCGCGCGGGAGCCGCGCCGAGGACGAGCATGGCGGCCGTCGCCAGCAGGCCGCCCCGTACCGCTTTCGCCGTGAATGAATGCGTCATTCCCGATGCATCGGCACGGCGGCCCCGGCATTCCAGCCCGACTCACCCGAACGGGAGCACGCGGGCGCGTGCCGCCCGGCGAGCTCGAACGCGGCGAGCACGATCCGCGCCTGGTACTCCACCTGGCGGGCGACCGGTATCCAGCGCGCCCCGCAGCCGTCGCGGTAGTCCTCGCACCACTCCTCGATGAGCCGGTCCAGCTCGGGCAGCGCGCCGGCCGGGTCGCGCTTGGCGCCCGTCACGAGCTGGTGCAGCAGCCCCGCGGTCCGCAGCGCCAGGCGCCGCCCGGCGATGCGCAGGGCAGCCAGGTGGGCGGTGCTGAGCGGGGGAAGGGGGTGTACGCCGACCGGGTCCGTGACGTCGGGGTCCCAGGTGTCGGCGAGCCCGGGGCAGACCAGTAAATAGTCGTCGACCGGGGCGAGCAGCCGGGCCGTCTCGGGTCCGGCGGGGAGGTGTGGCCGCAGGCGTTCCAGCAGCCCGTTCAGGACGCCGGTGTCGTGCCGCAGGGTGTGGCTCACCCGGCGCAGGACCGTTTCCTCATCGGCGTGCGGGGCGCCGTCCTCCACACCGGCCACACCCCACATGGGCGCCTCGACGACCGCCGTGACCGTGCCGTGCCGGTACGGGTGGAACCACGTCGACTCGACGGCCGCCTCGGTGATGGCGGCGGCCAGGTCGCCGCGGCGGGGCCTGGGGATCCGGTAGACGGCGGGTCCCAGTTCCGGCCAGTACAGGGTGTCGTAGGGGCCGAGCTCGCGGGGGATGCCGAGGCGGGCGGCGGTGTGCGCGACGCGCTGGGCGAGGCCCGGCAGGTCGTGAGTCAGCTCGACGAAGCCGCCGCCGACGTCGACGCCGTGCAGGGAGCACTGCAGAAAGGGCCGCAGTTCGTCCTGGAGTTCGAGCAGCGCGCGGGTCTCGGGCAGGGTGGCCCGGTCCGCGCCGTCCGGCAGCCATTCGGGCTGCTCCAGGAAGCCGGGCCGGAAGAAGTGCCGGAAGTAGGCGGAGAGGGCGTAGGGACCGTGCAGCCAGCCCTCGTTCCGGCGCAGGCCGTCGGGGTCGAGACACAGCAGCAGGTTCCAGGTGGCGTCGGCGCCCTCGTGCAGTCGCGGATCGGCGAGCACTCGTTCGGCCAGCCGGAGCACGGTGGCGCCGCCGACCGGCTCATTGGCGTGCGGACCGGCCACGACGAGGGCCTGACGGCTTCCGTGGCCGACGGACAACAGCCACAGGGGCGTCCCCCCGCGGGACGTCCCGACGCGGCGCAGACGCGCGTCGTGGGGGCGGCGGGCGACGAGCGCGGCCGCCCGGGCGCCCAGCTCGTCGACGCTCGGGTAGCGGAGGAGTGGCGGCAGGGCACACCTCCACAATGCGGTGCCGTCGGTTCACCTGATGTGCATGGTGTACGCACAGTCAGTCACGAGTTGACGACCACGTCAACACCACAGAGGGCAAAGGGACTTGAGTCAACACTTCAACCAAGGGGCAGGCCAGAGCCGGGGCAGGGCTCAGTTCGCGGCGAGCCGGAACGACATCCGGCCGAAGCCGACCTGGTCGCCCTCGCGGACCACGACGGCACCGATGACGCGCCGGCCGTTCACCGTGGTGCCGTTGGTGGAGCCGAGGTCGCGCAGGACCCACAGACCGCCCTGGTGGCTCAGTTCGGCGTGCACCCGGGAGACCGTCTCATGGGTCAGCCGCAGCCCGTTGAGGGGGTCGCGGCCGATGCGCAGCGGGTGACCGGCCGAGGGGTGGGGCAGCAGCAGTTTGGGCAGTCGCTCGGCCTGCCATGCCCTGCGCAGCCGTACGGTGAAGCCGGAGACCGCCTCGACGGTGCCGAACACCAGACGCGACAGACGGCTCTCGCAGGGCAGGTCGGCGGTGAGCGCGGCGAGCTCGTCCGCGCGGCGGGCGGAGAGAGCGAGTTCCATGCGCCGTACGAACGTGTCGTGGGACAGCCGGCCCATGGCGACGCCGTCACGGAGCACCTTCAGCGCCTTGTCGCGCTCCACGTCGGAAAGCCGCGCGGGGTACGTGTTGAACTCGAAGGACGACGTCACGTCGCTGATTGTCGGTCAGCGAACCCCCGGTGTCCAGAAAACGGGGAAACGGCCGCCACGCGCGCGTGATCGACGGGACCGGTCACGACACCTGCCGCAAAAGGGAAGATTCAAAAGCGGATTGATCTCGTTTGAAGCACCATGGACGGGCTACATCACGGTGAGCAGACGAAGGGGAACCGTCCGTGAAGTTCGAGGTGTGGGCACCGCAGGCCGACCGTGTGACGCTCCATTGCGAGGGTGCCACGCGCGCGTTGGAGCGCGATCCCGATCGCGCGGGATGGTGGCGGGGGGACGCCGAGGCGCGGGACGGCACACGGTACGGCTTCGCTCTCGACGACGGCCCCGTGCTGCCCGATCCGCGCTCGCGCCGGCAGCCGGACGGCCCGGACGGGCTGAGCGCGGTCGTCGACCACGGGCGGTTCGAGTGGCGTACCGAGTGGGCGGGACGGTCGCTGCCCGGCGCCGTGCTGTACGAGCTGCACGTGGGCACCTACACGCGTGAGGGCACGCTGGACGCGGCCGCCGAGCGGCTCGGGCATCTCGTCGAACTGGGTGTCACCCATGTCGAGTTGATGCCGCTGTGCCCCTTCCCCGGGCGGCACGGCTGGGGATACGAGGGCGTCTCGCTGTGGGCCGTGCACGAGCCGTACGGCGGCCCCGAGGCACTGAAGCGCTTTGTCGACCGGGCGCACGGTCTCGGCCTGGGCGTGGTCCTGGACGTCGTGCACAACCACTTCGGCCCGTCGGGCAACCATCTGCCCGCCTTCGGCCCCTACCTCACGGACAAGCACCACACACCCTGGGGTTCCGCCGTCAACCTGGACGCGCCCGGCTCCGACGAGGTGCGGGCGTACCTCCTTCAGAGCTCGCTGGCCTGGCTGCGGGACTACCGGCTCGACGGGCTGCGTCTGGACGCGGTGCACGCGCTGAAGGACACGCGCGCGTGCCATTTCCTGGAGGAGTTGTCGACGGCTGTCGACGCCCTCTCCGCCGACCTGGGCCGACCGCTGTCCCTGATCGCCGAGTCGGACCTGAACGACCCCCGGCTCATCGCCGCGCGCGAGGAGGGCGGCCTCGGTCTGCACGCGCAGTGGAACGACGACTTCCACCACACCCTGCACACCGCGCTGACCGGGGAGTCCCAGGGCTACTACGCCGACTTCGCGCGCGCCCCCATGGCGGGCCTCGCCAAGACCCTCACCGGCGGCTACTTCCACGACGGCACCTATTCGAGCTTCCGGGGCCGGCGCCACGGGCGGCCCCTGGACCGTACGCGCGTGGGTGCGCACCGCCTCCTCGGCTACGGCCAGACCCACGACCAGGTCGGCAACCGCGCCCAGGGCGACCGGCTCGCCGCCCTGCTCTCCCCCGGCCTGCTGGCCTGCGCGGCCACGCTGACGCTGACCGCGCCGTTCACGCCGATGCTCTTCATGGGTGAGGAGTGGGCCGCGGGCACGCCCTGGCAGTTCTTCACCGACCACACCGATCCGGAGCTCGCCCAGGCCGTACGGCGGGGCAGGCGGCGGGAGTTCGCGGAGCACGGCTGGGCCGAGGAGGACGTGCCCGACCCGCAGGACCCGGCGACCCGGGACCGCTCCTGCCTCGACTGGTCCGAGCTCGACAGTGAGCCTCACGCGCGCGTGCTGGACTGGTACCGCCGTCTCATCGCCCTGCGCCACGACCAGCCCGATCTCACCGATCCGGACCTCGCCGACACCAAGGTGGCCTACGACGAACGGGAGCGCTGGCTCGCCTTCCGCCGCGGTGACGTACGCGTGGCCGTCAACCTCGCCAAGGAGGCGGCGGCCATCCCGCTGGGACCGCGCCGGGCCACCGTACTGGCGGCGTGGGAGCCGGTGGAGGCGCCGGGTGCGGACGGGGTGCTCCATGTGCCCGGGGAGTCGGGCGTGGTGCTGTTGCAGGGCTGAGCGGGGCGGGGCGGGGACGCCGGACACCTCGCATCGACATGCGCGAAACCGTCCGCCGCGACAAGGTCCTTGCCGCGGCGGACGGTTGAGGGATCAGGGAACAGGCTCAGTCCGTGGGGACGGGCGCGCAGACCGCGTACACGTCGAAGGTGGTCGAGGCGTCGCCGCCGTTGAATACGGTTCCCGTCCAGCCGGTTGGGGAAAGGGGCGCTCCCAGGGGGAACGTCTCGACCAACCTCAGGTCGTCGCTGCCCGCGCTGACTCCGCCGCCGAGCGGCCTCTTGCCCGCGGGACAGTCCACGGCCGCGCTAGCGGTGGCTCCGACGGCCACCGGCACGTTGCCGACCCCGACCACCTCATAGCCTTCCCCAGGGCTGACGCGCGCGCAGATCACGTACACGTCCATGACGGACTCAAAGCCGCTGCCGTTGAACACGGCTCCCGCCCACCGGCGCGAGCTCGTGGGGAACGATTCGACCACCCTCATGTCGTCGTCGCCGGTATATACCCCGCCGCCGAGTGGCCTCTTGCCCGCGGGACAGCGCATGGCCGCGCTGCCGGTGGTTCCGACGGCCACCGGCACGTTGGTGACTCCGACCGCCTCATAGTCCGCCTCAGGGCTGACGCGCGCGCAGACCGCGTACACGTCGAACACGGAGTCGGTGCCGCCGTTGAACACAGCTCCCAGCCAGCCGGTCACGTCGCCGGCCCCTCCCAAGGGGAACGACTCGATCAGCCTCATGTCGTCGTTCCCCGTATGGACTCCGCCACCGACCGGCCTCTTGCCCTCGGGGCAGTCCACCCCCGTGGCTCCGGTGGCTCCCGCAGCCACCGGCACGGTGGCGCTGACCACCTCGTAGCCGGACAGCGGGAAGACAACCGCATCCGCCTGTGCCGTCGGCGCGGTCATCTCGCCGACCACCAGCACAAGCAACGCCCCCAACGCAGTCAGCAGACGCTTCATTCGGTCTCCTTCGATGGGCCAGGCGTCCCACCTCCATCGGTGGTGACCGACTCATCGTCCTGCTGCTGCGCGCCGTGCTCGCGGCACGGATGGGCTGTGCACCCGTCCGTGGTATCCCGTCCGAAGGCCAACGGTGATTGTTCGAACGCTTCACCCGCCTCGACGCCGCACGCGCCCCCTGGCAGATGACCCTTCACCGCCTGCCGCCCCACCTGCCTCGGCCACAAGCTCACCGCGCTCGACCCGTGGTGGAACCGCCCTGGCCGC